>VGRX01000344.1 GCA_016875215.1 Deltaproteobacteria bacterium | reverse complement strand
CTCGAAGACCGCCTCACCCTGGTCGCTCCGTTCGCCGGCCGCGAGGTGAACATCCTGAAGGGGGAGAGCCCGGCCCAGGGGGAGGAGGCGGGGGTCGCGCTCCGCACCGGCAAACAGCTCGACAATGCCCGCATCTCGATCTCCTGGCAGGGGAAACGGTGGGACTTCCAGTTTTCGGCCCCGGGCTTCGCCTTCTCGTCGGTCAAGGTCCCTGCCGTCCTGACCGAGACCCAGTACGAGGCCATCTCGGATCGTTTCGACCTGCTGGGGACCCTTGAAGAAATCATGCGCTCCCTGTATCATGAATTCCTGAATCTGCGGACCGACGACGGCCGCTGGCAGGTGGAGCGCTCTCGCATGGAGCAGTGGCTCCGACAGCGCTGATTCCGCCCGGCAGCGTCGCCTTGTTCGGGTTGGGGAGGGCCGATGCATCCTCTCTTGCGATTTCCCGCTGCGGCGCTCGCGCTGCTCCTCGTGGCCTCGTGGGCGCCAGGCTGCCAGGAAGAGGGCGCAGAGCCGCGTTCGGTGGAAACGGCCCTGCAAGCCCTCAACGAGTGCTCCACCGACGCCGACTGCGTCAACCCGCCACCTTGCAGCATCGGCAAGTGTGCGGCCGGCTCGTGTCGCTGGGTCACGGCGTTTCCCGGTTGCTGCACGGGGGATGACGACTGCGACCCCGGCGACCCGTGCCTGGTCGGTGCCTGCACCCAGATGGAAGAGGGAATCGGCACCTGCTCCTATGGGGAGAACCCGGCGCATCCGAACTGCTGCAACTACCCGTCCGATTGCGACCAGCCCCCGCCCGGACACGTGGCCACCTGCAAGCCCGACCCCAAGGCCGGCTACTCGAAATGCGTCTACATCGTCGACCCGGAGCTGTGCAACCCCCCGTTCGAGACGCTCGTGATCAACGAGTTCATGGCCAACCCCAAATCCGCGGACGATGCCACCGGCGAGTGGATCGAGCTGTTCAACCCCTCCCTCGAACCGGTCTACCTCAACGGCTGGACCTTCAAGGACGCGGACGCAGACGAGTTCACCGTGGTCAGCGCGTCGCCGGTCATCGTGCCGCCGGGCGGCTACATCCTGCTGGCCCGCAGCGACAACCAGGACAACAACGGGAAGCTCAAGCCCGACCACGTCTACTACAACTTCACCCTCTCGAACGGGTCCGACGAGATCATCCTGCTCGACCCGTCGGGAACCGAGGTGGACCGCGTGGAATACGGCCCCCCGGCACTCCCGAGCGTGGAGGGGGCGTCGTTCGAGCTCGTCAGCCCCTACATGGACAACAGCAAGCCGATTCACTGGAAGGTCGCACAGCGAGTGCGTCCGCCGGCACTCGACAAGGGAACTCCGGGGGAAGCCAACACCGACACCTTCTTCTTCTACTTCACGCCGGTCGTCTGCAACGACGGCAACAGCTGCACCCTGGACACGTGCGGCGACGAGGGCGAAGCCCGCTGCACCCACGAGCCGATCCAGGAGTGCTGCCTCTTCGACGTCGACTGCGATGACGGCAACATGTGCACGAACGACGTGTGCAAGCCGGAAACCCTGGCCTGCACCCACGTTTCCATCCCGGGCTGCTGCAACGTGACCGCCGACTGTCCCCTGATGTCCACCTGCACCGTCCCTGCCTGCGCCAACCACAAGTGCCGCTACACCGTGGACCCTGCAACCCCGGGGTGCTGCATGGCCGACGCGGACTGCAAGGACATCAACCCCTGCACCATCGACTACTGCGCACAGGTCGCGGGAACCGCCTACAAGACGTGCCACAACAAGAGCCCGGGCGGCGTGCAGTGCTGCCTCAACGACGTCCAGTGCCAGGACAGCCAGCCGGAGACGCTCGACAAGTGCGAGAACTACAAGTGCACCCACCTCCCCAACCCGGATTTCTGCAACGGCCCCTGTGCGGATTCCGATCCGTGCACGCAGGACGTGTGCAACCTCGCCACCAGCCTTTGCAGCCACACGCCGATTGCGGGGTGCTGCAAGGAAGACGCCCACTGCGACGACGCCGACCCGTGCACCCAGGACATCTGCCAGACCGCGGTGCACCTCTGCGTCCATCCCCAGGTCCAGGGCTGCTGCCACAAGGACGAGGACTGCAAGGGATTCCTCTCGGACCAGGATCTGTGCAAGACCCCGATCTGCGTCGATTCCAAGTGCCGCCTGCTCCACGTGCCGGACTTCAACTGCTGCCTCACCGGCGCGGATTGCAATGACGGGGACTTCTGCACCGACGATGTCTGCAACCCCGGGAACAACACGTGCACCCACCTCCCCAAGGGCAAAGGGTGCTGCAACGACGTCGCGGACTGCATCGAGGACGACGACCCGTGCACCGCCCTCGTCTGCGTCGGGCACACCTGCGCCAACACCCCGAAGGCAGGCTGCTGCAAAGCCGACTTCGAGTGCGAGGACGGCAACCTCTGCACCGTCGACGTCTGCGTCGCGTACACGTGCAGGTTCGACCCGCTCGCCATCCCGGGCTGCTGCGTCACCAAGGCCGACTGCGAGCCGCCCGCGAGCCAATGTGCGCAGGCCGTCTGCACCCCGTGGCACGCGTGCGTCGAGGCCCCCATGCCGACTTGCACCCGCCAGCTCAACTACCACGAGACCTTCTCAGGCGGAGGGTCGCTCGCCTGGCTCGGGTATTCGACCCCTCAACCCGGCTTCGTCCTCGGAACCGGCGGCACAGCCCTCGGCGCCGATGCGTGTGCGCGCCTCGATTTCGACACCAGCAACGCGGGGACGACCGCCTGCCTCCACACCCCCTGGATCGAGGCCAAGGACGTCGACGCACCGGTCTCCCTCTCCTTCGAACAGCACTTCGAGGCCGCGCTCAGCACCGGTCTTCCCCCCACCCTCTCCGCCGCGGTCAGACCGATGGGGGCCCCATTCGCACTTCCCCTCCACGTGTCCGACGGAACCGGATTCGCCACGGACGAGCCCTGCTTTGCCGGAATCCCCTACAAAGCCGCTGTGTCACCGTTCCGCATCGAGTTCTGTGCGACGTTGCCCCAGGGCCTCGGTGTCGGAGCGTGGCTCATCGACACGGTCAAGGTCGGCTACGGCCGCCCGCCCCGCATCCAGGGGGACCTGCCGGACCTCCAACTCGAGCTGGGAACGTCGGCCGACCTCCCCTTCTCGGCTTCCGACGATGACGGGCAACCGATCGCCTTCTTCGTCTCCGGCCCGAAGCACGCGCTGCTCAAGAGCATCGGGTCGAGCGCCCCGGGCAAGGGCGCCGGCATCCTCCAGGTCAAGCCGTCGCTGCCGATCGACATCGGGACGTTCCAGATCAGGGTGGAGGCTTCCGACGGTTTCTTCCTGGACCGCAGAGTGATCGTCGAGACCGCGTACGTGGCCAAGTGCCACGACGACTCCGAGTGCGACGACGGCAACTTCTGCACCACCGACGACTGCAACCCGCCCACCGGGTGCGAGCACACCCCCGCCCCCGGCTGCTGCAACGACCTCACCCCGTGCGTGGACGACGACCTGTGCACCGAGGACATCTGCCTGGACTCGGCCTGCACGCATGCACCCAAGGTGTGCTCGGATGACAACCCCTGCACCGATGACCTCTGCGACCCTGCAGAGGGGTGCCTCTTCCCGTTCAACATCGGCGGTTGCGACGACGGTACCGCGTGCACCTTCAAGGACCTGTGCTTCAAAGGGAAGTGCAGTGGAATCCCCGTGGACTGCAACGACTCGCTGACCTGCACCCTGGATACGTGCGACGCGATGGTCGGCTGCCAGCACAAGTCGCTCTGCTCGGACAACGTCCTGTGCACGACCGACGTGTGCACGGTCAAGGGGTGCCGGTCGGGCAAGATCCCGGTGGGCACTCCGTGGGTGGACGGCCAGCTCGACGCGGAGTGGTCGCTCTCTTCCGTCCAGGGGACCGGGACCGGGTCGCTGGGTGCGGTGCAGCTCCTGCTGGACGAGGACAACCTCTACCTGGGGCTCGAGTTCGTGCCCGTGGGAGGGGACGGCATCGTGGTCTTCTTCGACCGGGATTTCACCAAGGGGACCGGAGCATCCGACCTCTCGACGCTGCCTGCGGGGGAAGCTGCACTCGGGGACCTCCTGCACCCACCGCTCGCGGTGTCGTTCCCCGGGTTCGGCGTCGATGCCGCCCTTGCCGTGCGCTGGGACTCAGACCTCATGGTCGGAGCGGCGATGACCGGCTGCTACCGCTTCGAAAAGGGGGTTCCGGTCAGCGTCCCGTGCTGGGTCTCGGCCCTCACGAATGGCAGCATCGAGGCCTTCCTGCCCCTGACGTCCCTTTTCGGGGACGGCCCGTACGCGGCCGTGGTATCGGCCATGGTCGTCGTGCTCACCGATGCGTCGGGCCAGGTGGTGGAGTCGGTCCCCGCTGCGGCCAAGGGGAAGGTCGGGGACGTCCTGGTCTTCGGCATCCCAGCGGCCCAGTGCCAGATCTCCTTCTGCGGTGACGCAGTGATCGATGCGGGCGAGGAGTGCGACGACGGCCCCAACAACTCCGACGTCAAGCCGGACAAGTGCCGGACCAACTGCATGATGGCCTGGTGCGGTGACGGTGTCCCGGATGCGGCCGAGCAGTGCGACAAGGGGGCCGCCAACTCCGATTCCGCTCCCGATGCCTGCCGCACCGACTGCAAGAAGGCCTGGTGCGGTGACGCCACCGTGGATACCGGGGAGGAGTGCGACGACGGACCCGCCAACTCCGACAACCAGCCCGATGCGTGCCGGAACGGCTGCAAGAAACCCTGGTGCGGTGACGGCGTGATCGACTCGAACGAAGTGTGCGACAACGGACCGGCCAACTCGAACTCCGTGGCTGACGCCTGCCGGACTTCATGCGTCCTCCCTTCCTGCGGTGACGGTACCGTGGATTCGGGCGAGCAGTGCGACAAGGGGGCTGCGAACTCCGATTCCATTCCCGATGCCTGTCGCACGAGCTGCAAGAAGCCCTGGTGCGGAGACGGCGTCAAGGACTCGGCCGAGCAGTGC
>VGRX01000343.1 GCA_016875215.1 Deltaproteobacteria bacterium | reverse complement strand
GACCCGGACTGCTCGCTCGACCCCACCTGTCCCGACTGGTGCGAGGGGATCGAGTGCGAGGGGGATGCCCGATGCGATGCCTTTTTCGGCGGGTGCTTCCTGCCGTGCACGGCGGACGGTACCTGCGGGAGCGGTCAATGCGACGACGTCACCGGCCTGTGCGTGCCGAAGATCCGGGAGATGAAGCCGCTGGCCGCGGGCACGAGCCTGCTCGACCTGCTCTCCGGAGGCACGCTCGACCTCGTGGGAGAGCTGGTGGGTGCGGACATGTCGAAGATCCTGGATGCGCTCGGGCCGCTGCTCAAGGAGATCAAGGAGAAGCCCGGGTTTGCAGCGGGTGACATGGCGTTGCTGGGGGCCAACGCGACCACGTTCGTGCCGGGCATCGGGTTCGAGCTGGAGACGCAGTACCGGCTGATGTTCCTGCGCGGGAAGAACGCTCTGCTGGAGCCGCTGGCGTTCGACGTGATGGCGGGGCTGGCGGACCGGGTTTCGTACGGGTATTTCTCGAAGGACGGGGAGATCCTGTTCCCGTTCTCGACCGAGTCGCTGACCGCGTCGATGACGCACGGGCTCAACTGCCTGCACGCACCGGAGGACGATGCGGACTGCGACGATCTGCCGTTTGCCCGATACACCCGCTACCTCGCTGTGGGAGAAGGGGACGTGGCCTCGGTCTACGACGTGATCTACGGCCTGAGAGGAACGCCCCACGGCCGGGTCAGGGGGCAGGTGCTCGATGCCAGGACGTTCAAGCCTCTTTCCGGGGCCGAGGTGTTCGCAATCGAGGATCCGTGCGACCAGGCGAAGTGCACCAAGGTAGTGGACGGGTGCGGGCAGTTCGCATCGTACGAGGAGCTGGCGAATGCCGCCCGGACGTGCTCCGCGACGGCCGAGCTTCCCGACGGTCGAGGGATGGTCGCGACCCAATTCCGCACCGACCGCGGGATGGACAAGTCGCCGGACGGGTCGTTCGAGGGACCGCTGCTGCCCGGCACGTGGTACCTCGTGGCTCGAGGGCCGGGGCGTATGCTGTCGGTACCGCTTCGGGTGGAGATCGCTCAAGGGAGCGAGGTGAAGGTGGCCCTGCCGGTGCCACCGCCCGGAAAGCTGCAGTTCCGCGTGCTCGATCAGGCCGGCCAGCCGTTGCCGGCCAGGGTCACCGTCGGCCACTGTTTTCCCGAGTGCGCCAGGATGCAGGACTGTGCGGACGACGAGATCTGCGACACGACGTTCCAGTGTCGTCCCAAGGCCGGCTGCAAGAGTGCTGCGGACTGCGACGACGACGAGGTCTGCCGGAGCGGAGTCTGCGAGTGCAATCCGGGACGCCTTGCCGGTGATTTCTTCGAGGAGCTCGGGGACGGCTACATGTCGGATCGCAAGGTCGTCATGGAGCTGGCACCGACCGGAAGCGGGGAGATCCTGCTGCCGCCCGGGCGCTACGACGTGATCTTCTCGCACGGGTTCGAGTACTCCATCGATGCGCGGGAAGTCGAGATCGTCCCGGCGCTGGCGAAGTTCGAGGATGCCAGGGTGTTGCGCCAGGTGGACTCCGCCGGCTGGATCGGAATGGACCAGCACGTGCACGGGAGTGGCTCGCCGGATGCGTCGGTATCGAACGAGCGGCGACTGGACTCGGCCCTCTGCGACGGGCTCGAGGTGATGATCACAACGGATCACGATTACATCCAGACGCTCACCCCCACCATCCGCAAGCTGGGGTTGTGGCAGAGCGTGGCCTCCTGGTCGGGCGAGGAGATCAGCACCCTGGACGTGTCTCACCTCATCGCCTGGCCATTGAAATACACCGAGAAGCGCTCGGCGCACGGTGCGCTCGAGTGGGAGGGGATGACTGCGGACGCCATATTCCGCTGGGCACGGGAGCGCTCGGCGCTCACGCCGTCCCGGACGGTGGTGACCCTTGCCCATCCCCGAGGCGGCATGACGAGCTACTTCGATGTCTTCAACCTGAACCCGTTCACCCTGGAGGTCGAGCCCGGGACCGTGCAGTCGACGACGCCCCTGCTGGCGCCGGAGAATCTGTCTCCCGCCTGGGAGGTGCAGGAGATCGCAAACTCCAAGCGGTTCGACGTGGAGCGCATGCCCTCGTACGCCGAGGTGGTGAAGTACAACGCGATCATGCGCAAGGCGCTCGACGGACAGGCGTTGAAGAGCAAGGAGGAGATCCTGGGCGAGCTCATCCCGGCAAGCGGGGACGTGGTGCGCTCGATGCTGGCCCGCACGCCCGAGGAGCAGGAGGCCCATTGGACCTATCCCGGGCTGCCCCGCTGCGTGCTGTGCGAAGATGATGGGGGATGTCCGGCAGAGCCGCTCCACCAGTGCCGCCTTTCGCCGGGGATGCCGGGCATCTGCATGGTCCCGTGCGGCGGGGAAGCTCCCTGTCAAGGCGGCCTCGAGTGCATCGACGGCTGGTGCGGAGACCCGGAATCCCCCCCCTGCGGCGCGATCAAGGGGCTCTCCGACGACTGGCTGCGCATGTTGAGCTTCGGAGTGTTCAAGCCGGGGGTCGGAGGGTCGGATGCACACGGAATCGCCAATTCCGAGATCGGCTGCCTGCGCAACTTCGTCCGCAGCGACACGGACGACCCGGTTGCGGTCACTCTGCCCGAGCTTGCAGACCGCGTGCTTGCCGGGCGCAGCTATGTGAGCTACGGACCCATCGTGGATTTCACGATCGACGGCAAGGGGCCCGGCGAGACTGCTTCGCTGGGCGGGCGCAAGTCGGTCAAGCTGTCGCTGCGGGTCCAGTCTGCGGACTGGTTCGACGTGAGCCGCGTCGAGGTGATGCGCAACGGCCTCCTGGAGTACGTGTTCGACAACCACGCGGAGGATCCGAAGTTCAGGATCGAAGTGCCGAACGACGGGATCGTGAACGTGGACGTCGAGCTCGACGTGTCGCCAGGCGAGGATTCCTGGTACGTGGTGATCGCCATGGGGGTGGAGGGGCGGACCATGGCTCCGGTGTATGGCTCGCTCGAGCTGCCGCCGGTCTACCTCGGCGACCTGTTCCAGAGCGTGTTCGGCTCGCTGCCCATCGCACTGCCGTCCTACATGACCTTCCCGAAGATCCCGGTGTACTACCCGCAGTTCCCGTTTGCGATGACCAACCCGGCCTTCCTGGACGTGGACGGGAAGGATGACAAGGGGTGTCTCGTCACTCCGCAGCAGGGGCCGCCGCCGGCCTGGATGTGCAACTACCCCGGCGACTTCCCGAAGGAGCGAATCCCGTGCATCTGCAAGTGAGTCCGCGACCTGGGAGCCTGTTGCGAATAGCCTCCTGCTGCGGGGGCCGCAGGCACGAGCCGGTGACCATCGGACGGCTCGACAGGCAAGGGAAGACGCAATGGCACTGATCGACTGGATCATAGTAGGGCTCTTCCTGGCGGCCATGCTGGGCGTCGGCCTGCTGATGTCGGGAAAGGCAAGCGGCAGCATGGCCGACTTCTTCGTGTCCGGGCGCAAGCTGCCGTGGTGGCTGGCCGGGACGTCGATCCTGGCCACGTCGTTTGCGTGCGACACGCCGTTGCACGTGACGAAGGTGATTCGCGAGTCCGGGCTGTCCGGAGCCTGGTTCTACTGGACCTCGCTGCTGTTCGCACCGATGATTCCGTTCCTCTTCGCGAAGCTGTGGCGGCGTGCGGGCGTGGTCACGGACTGCGAATTCGTGGAGCTGAGGTACTCGGGAAAGGGGGCAGCGGCGCTGCGCCTGTTCATGGCGCTCTTCCGGACGTTCGCCATCGAGGCAATCACGCTGGGATGGGTGGTCCTCGGCATGGTGAAGATCATCCGCCCCATGCTCGACCTTCCCCCGGACATCGAGCTGGGCGGCGGGCTGACGGTGAGCACGGACGCGCTCGTGGTTGCCGTGCTCGTGGGTATCGCCGTTGCCTACACTGCGATGTCCGGGCTGTGGGGCGTCGTGACCACCGACTTCGTTGAGTTCATCATCGCCATGGTGGGCAGCGTGTTCCTGGCGGTCATGGCGGTGAAGGCCGCAGGGGGCGTCGAGGCGCTCAAGAGCGCGCTGACGTCGCACCCGGAGACAGGGGGCAGGGCGCTCGAGTTCTCGCCCTCGTTCCAGCACGGGAGCGGGAAGCTCGGGTTCGGGAGCTTCCTCGTGTACCTTCTGGTCCTGGGCTGGGCACACGCGGAAGCGGACGGGGGCGGCAGCAAGGCGCAGCGGTTCCTGGCCTGCAAGGACGAGCGGCACGCGCTCCTTTCCGGTATCTGGACGATCACGGTGCAGAACATCCTGCGCAACTGGCCGTGGTATGTGACCGCGCTGGCATCGCTCGTGCTCTACCCGACCCTGACGGACAACGAGATGGCCTATCCGAAGATGATAGCCGACCTGCTGCCTGCGGGGCTCCGGGGGCTCATGGTGGCAGCGTTCTTCGCAGCGTTCCTGTCCACGGTGGACACGCACCTCAACTTGTCGGCCTCGTACGCGATCAACGACGTGTACCGGCGATTCCTCGTGAAGGGGCAGACCGAGCGGCACTACGTGGCGCTGTCCCGTTTCGCCGTGATTGGCATGGCCGTGATCGCAGGCGTTCTCGCTCTGAGGATGGGCAGCGTGCTGGATGCTCTGAAGTTCAAGGGGGAGCTGATGTCCGGCCTGGGCCTCGTCCTGTTGCTGCGCTGGTTCTGGCCCCGGGTCACGGCCTGGTCCGAGATCGCGGCCATGGTCAGCTCGGTGGTTTCGTGCCTCGTCGTGAGGCTCACGGGGCTGGGCGTGGGGCCGACCGCTGGCCTGCTCGGTATCGATCCTGCTGTGGACGACCTGTTCCCTGTCCGGCTGCTCCTGATCGTGGCATTCTCCGCGGTCGTGACCATCGTGGTCACGCTCGTCGGGCCGAAGAACGACCCGGTCAAGCTGGCTGAGTTCTACAAGAAGGTCGCTCCCCCCGGAGTGCGGTTCCCGGGGCACACAGGCCCGCAGTCCGAGCCGCTTGCCCCGGCCCTGGCGGATTGGGCCCTGGCCTCCCC
>VGRX01000342.1 GCA_016875215.1 Deltaproteobacteria bacterium | reverse complement strand
CGCCATGCGCCGCGGGCCCGGCCGCCGTGTGCGAGGACAACAATGTCTGCACGGCCGACTCCTGCAACACGAAGACCGGCTGCGTCAACGAGCCGATCTCGGGCAAGTGCGAGGACGGCAACGCCTGCACGGCCAACGATGCCTGCATCAACGGCAAGTGCACGGGCGGCGGCGCGGTCACATGCAACGACAACAACGTGTGCACCGATGACGGCTGCGATCCTTCCAAGGGGTGCCTGTTCTCCCCCAACGAGGCCGTGTGCTCCGACAAGGATGCCTGCACATTGAACGACCAGTGTGCGGGCGGACAGTGCGTCTCGGGCGGAGCTTTGACCTGCAACGATTCGAACCAGTGCACCACCGACTCGTGCGACAAGAACAGCGGCTGCGTGTATGTGCCCGTGGCGGACGGAACGCCCTGCAACCAGAACGGCGGCGTACAGTGCCAGAACGGGAGCTGCATCCAGTATGTGGCGGGCTCCAAGCTCTTCACGTACACGGGCGGGGCCCAGACGTTCACGGTGCCGGTGGGAGTGACCACCGTGCGGGTCGCGGTCGTCGGAGGTGGCGGCGGCGGTGCCGGAAGCCACTATGGCGGCGGCGGCTCGGGCCACGTGAAGTACGGCCAGTACAACGTGGCGGGAAGCGTCACGGTCATGGTCGGCGACGGTGGGAACGGCGGCGTTTCGGGAACCAACGACGCTCCGGGGGCGGCTGGGGTTGCATCGAGCTTCGGTGCGTTCCTGTCCGCTTCCGGCGGGAACGGCGGCAACACCAACGGCCCTGGCGGCGGCAACGGGGGCAGCGGCGGCGGCGGTGCCGGCAATTCCGGCTGTGCCGGGGCGGGCGGTTCCAACGGCTCCGCCGGGCAGGGCGGATGCACCTATCCGGGCGGCTCCGGCGGCAACTACGACAACCTGTCCGGGATCAAGCAGGCTCCGATGACCGCAGGCGCGGGCGGTGCGGCGGGGCAATCGTCCCACAGTGGCGGCGGCGGTGCAGGCGGCGTGCTGGTGAACGGCAGCGGCCCGTCCGCGGGCAACGGCGGCGCCGGCTGGAGCGGCAAGGGCGGCCAGGGCTACGGCTCCGGCGGCGGTGGCGGCGGCTACGACAGCGGCATCCGGCCCACCGGCGGAAAGGGCGCTCCGGGGATGGTGTTTGTGGAGTGGTAGCGGTGGGGTCATCTATGTCGGATCCAATCTACCTGACTCGTGACCTCCCGGGAATCGGGGGGATGATCAAGCAGCGTCCCGAGGATTTCGTGGTCGACGAGGTGCCGCTCTACGCTGCTTCCGGTACCGGCACGCACCTGTACTTCAAGGTGCGCAAGCGAGGCATCCCGACACCGGCGGCAGTGCAGCGAATCGCCCGCCACATGGGGGCAAACCCGGAGGACATCGGCTATGCCGGGCTCAAGGATGCCCAGGCCATCACCACGCAGTGGATGAGCCTCGAGCACGTGCCCGAAGAGCGCCTTCGAGCGTTCTCCGACGCCCAGATCGAGATCGTCGAGGTCACCCGGCACGGGAACAAGCTCAAGACGGGGCACCTGGCGGGGAACCGGTTCCAGGTGAAGGTCCGGGGGGCGGGCGGAGCGCAGGATGAAAACGGGGTCCCAGGCGGACAGTCGCAATGGTCGATGGTCCCGTCGACTCCGCTCGGGGCAGGCTGTGGCCGATGGTCGCGGGTGCCGGAGAGCACAGCCGCCGATTCGCAGATCGAGGCCGACTCGGCCCCGGGGCGTGCTCGTGCCATCCTCGATGTCCTGTGCCGCCGCGGCGTGCCCAACTACTTCGGCGTGCAGCGCTTTGGTGCCCGTTCGGACGGCAGCGAGCTGGGGCAGGCGCTGGTGGCCGGGGATGACGAGCTGTTCCTGTCGCTCTACGTGGGCCGTGCCCGTGAGGATGATCCTCCGGATTGCCGTGCCGCCCGTGCGGCGTTCGATGCCGGTGAGCCTGCCCGGGCCATGGAACTGTGGCCCCGCCACTACGGGAGCGAGCGGCGCACGTTGGCAGCGTACCTCCGCAAGCGCAACCCCCATCACGCCGTGGCTGCCATGGACAAGCGGATGAAGCGGCTCTTCGTGTCCGCATTCCAGAGCCGGATGTTCAACGAGATCCTGGCGGCCCGCATCGACACGCTCGACCAGGTGCTGCCGGGCGACCTTGCGCAGAAGACCGACACCGGCGGCATTTTTTTCGTGGAGGATCTCGCAGCGGACCAGCCTCGCGCCGAGGCGTTTGCCATCAGCCCGACCGGCCCTCTCTTCGGACACAAGGTCCGGCTGGCTCAGGGGGAGCCGGGCCGCATCGAGCAGGAAGTCGCGGACCGCTACGGCATTACTCCCGAGGGGCTTCGCCGCGTGGACCAGTTGAAGATCCCCGGTACCCGCCGCGCCCTCCGTTTCCCCTTGCAGGACGTCACCCTCGAATCCGGCACGGATGATGCCGGCCCGTATCTTGGGCTCTGCTTCACGCTGCCGTCCGGGTGTTATGCCACCGTGGTGTTGGGCGAGGTGATGAAGACGGCACTCTGATACCCTCCACATGGTCGAGTCCCGCACGCTGTTCTGCGAGGGAACACGATTTGCCAGACGTTTGACGTGCGCGTGCGCACGTGCTAGAAATCCCATGTATGATTTGAGCGGCCTTGGTCCGCACGGGTTTCGAGCTTGGAGCTGCGGGCCGCATGAGGTGGCGATGGAGAAGTACTGCCCCAAGTGCTTCACGAAGTACTCAGGAGACGAGACCCGATGCTCGGCCGACGGCAGGAAGCTCGTCTCCATGGTGGACCGGGATCTTGTCGGGCAGGAGCTCGACGAGCGATACAAGATCCTCTCCCTGCTTGGCCGCGGGGGGATGGGGGTGGTCTACGTGGCCGAGCAGGCCATGATCGGGCGCAAGGTGGCCCTCAAGGTGCTCCGGCGTGAGGTCGTGCAGGACGAGACGACGGTCAAGCGGTTCCTCACCGAGGCCAAGGCCATCGCATCCCTCCGGAATCCGCACACCATTACGCTCCACGACTTCGGGATCACGGACGACGGGCTCCTGTACTACACCATGGAGCTTCTCGAGGGGCGGCCTCTCTCGCGCATCATCGCCACTGAGGGGCCGCTGGAGCACGAGCGTGCAGCCCGGCTGATCCTCCAGGTGGTCGATTCGCTGGAGGAGGCGCACGAGAAGGGAATCCTCCACCGGGATCTCAAGCCGGACAACCTGTTCGTGACGGTCCGCCGGGGTGAGGAGGTGGTCACCGTCCTGGACTTCGGCATCGCGAAGCTGGCCGGCGACAGCTCCATGGAGAGCATCACGCGGACCGGAATGATCTGCGGTACTCCGGCATACCTGGCACCGGAGCAGGCGCTGGGCAACCCGGCCGTTCCGGCCAGCGACCTGTACTCTCTCGGCATCGTGTTCTACGAGATGCTGGCCGGCATGCCGCCGTTCCACGAAACGACGCCGATGAAGCTGCTGCTGCAGCACCTGAATGCGAAGCCGACGCCCATCAACGTGCGGAATCCCAAGGTCCAGGTCCCGGCCAGTGTCGATGCGTTTCTTCTCCGGGCACTGGAGAAGGAGCCGGGAGCCCGCTACGCCACGGTCGCCGAGTTCCGGCAGGCCCTGGTGGGAGCGCTGGACGTGCACAGGCTCCACCCGGCGACGGCGCCGCTTGCCCCGTTGCAGGCCACATCGGACGGCCTGCGCAGCATCTCCCGGCAGCCGCTGGGGGAGACGGCAGCCTTCGGGGAGACCCCGGTGGACCTGGTTTGGCCTGGCAAGGGGAAGCAGCCTCCCGCTGAGGCCGAGAAGGGGGGGCCTGCGCACGCTGAGGCCGAGAAGGGGGGCCCTGCGCACGCTGAGGCCGAGAAGGGGGGCCCTGCGCAGACTGTGGCCGAGAAGGGGGGCCCTGCGCACGCTGTGGCCGAGAAGGGGGGCCCTGCGCACATTGTGGCCGAGGCCTTTTCCTTCAGCCCGGAGCCGTCCTCCGAGTTGAGGGTTTCTGCCTCGGCCGGTCGCGGTCGCCGGACCTGGATTGCGGCTGGTGTGGTCGTCGTCGCTTGTGGCGGCGGGCTGCTGGTGTGGCAGCCGTGGAAGGCCGGCGGAGATGCAGCCGCCCCCGGGACTGCAACCGTTGAGCCGGGAAACGGGGCCTCCGGCCCTGGTGCGCCGGCCGAGGTCACTCCGGCCGGTGCCGTCGGGCAGGAGGTCGGCGACGAAGCCCGGGCCCGCCTGGACGAGGCTACGCAGGCCCGTCTCGATGCGGAGGCCAAGGCCCGTGCCCAGGAAGAGGCCCGTCGCCAGGCCGAGGAAAGGGCGGAGGCATCGGCAGCTGAGCTCGCCAAGCTCAGGGCAGAAGCGGAAGAGGCGAGGAAGGCAGCGGAAGAGGCCAGGATGCGGGCGGACGAAGCGGAACGCCGGCGGGGCGAGCTCGAGAAGCAGGCTGCGGACCGCGAAGGCACCATGACGGAGGCCGACGAAAAGGCTCGCCTTGCTGCCGAGACCGAAGCCAAGGTGCGGGCGGCGGAAGAAGCCCGCCTGAAGGCCGAAGCCGAAGCCAAGGTGCAGGCAGCGGAAGAAGCCCGCCTGAAGGCCGAAGCCGAAGCCAAGGTGCAGGCAGCGGAAGAGGCCCGCCTGAAGGCCGAAGCCGAAGCCAAGGTGCAGGCAGCGGAAGAGGCCCGCCTGAAGGCCGGGGCCGTCGCACAGGAGAAGGCCCGCGACGCAGACCGGAAGAAGGCCGATGCAGCGAAGAACGACGGGAAGACCCCTGCCGCACAGGGAGGGGAGAACGGGAAGGAAGGGGGCAGCACCGCCGGGACGGGCAAGAAGGCTCCGGGCGGGGGCCAGGAGGGAAGCGGCTTCGGCTTCAGACCCGTCGAGGTCGGCAAGCCGGTGGAAGGGGCCTCGGAGAGCAAGGAAGGCGGTTTCGGATTCAGACCCGTCGAAGTCAAGTAGCACGAGAGGATGGGGAGGAATGTATGAAGGTCGCAACCGGAGTTGGCATTCTGCTGTTCCTTGGCGTCATCGGGCTGCCGGACAGAGTTTCGGCACAGGAAAA
>VGRX01000341.1 GCA_016875215.1 Deltaproteobacteria bacterium | reverse complement strand
GGGGCCCGTACTGGGACAGGTCGGTCCCCAGGTCGGCCGGGACGAGGTCCATCTCGAACAACCCTCCGTAGTACATCCCGAACGGGAGCTGGTTGAAGAAGTCGTCGTGCAGGCCCATCTCGAGCTGCCCCTTCATGGGGAATTCAAACGGCTCCGGCAGGTCCGAAAGGCACTTGGCCCGCCCGATGGAGCCGTGCGGCGTGTGCGGGGTCACCTTGGGCGTGACGACCGTCGCCTTCATGCCCAGCGTCGCCCCCTCCTTCCTGAAATCCGCCGAAGAGAGGCCCGTCTTGAGCGAGAGCTTGACCGGAGCGCCGCTGCCCATGAACGGCTTGACCTCGATGACCTGGTCAAGCGCAAGAGAGTTGAGCGCATCGACGATGGCCTTCGGGATCACTCCCCCGAGCTGCTGCTCGAAGGACTTCTCAATCTGGGCAGCAAAGGTGTTCTCGAAGAAGTTGATGAGCCAGTTCAGCAGGAAGCCCAGCACGCCGGAGATCTGGATGTCCAGGTTGTTGACCTTGACCTCGGTTCCCACCATCTGGGCGGAAACGACACCATTGGTGCTGGTGATCATCACGGCGGTATCGATGGTGATGCTCGACGCCTTGGCGATTCCGGTCATGTCGGGACAGAGGAACCCGGACTGGTCGATCTGGACATCCGCAGTGAAATTCGGAATGAGCACGAAGAGGTGGAGCCCCCCGTCGATGGGAATGAGATCGATGGAAGGCTCGCCGTACTTGATGTCGGAGATGTTGACCTTGTACGTGCACCAGCCGAGGTTCCCGGTGCTGACCGGGTTCGTGATCATGGTGCCGAGATTGAGCCCCTTGAGGTAATAGACCATGATCGTCGCCATGTCGTCGACATCGCTGACGTCGTTGTCGTCCCAGACCTCGGGGCCGAGGAAGACCAGGATGCCGTCCGGCACCATCGAGGCTTCGGGCTTGGCCGCATCGACGGGATAGTAGATGGTCGAGAAGTAGAAGGACGGAGTAGTGCGGCTCTTGCCCCCGGCCTGGTCGACGGCCTCGGCAACGATGAGGTTCATCCCCTGGCCTGGCACGATGTCGAATGAGAAGCTCCCGTCCGCTGCGAGGGGCACGGGAGCGTTTCCAATGGTGAAGGATGCCATCGGGGCGGTCTTGCTGGTGACCGTTCCGGTGACCGTAACCGGGCCAGGGCCCTTGATGGTGACGCCGCGAGGCGGGTACGTGATGACGATCTTCGGGCGGCAGTCCGCGGTCTTGAGTGCCTTGTGCTGGCAGCCGGATTGCGGTACGCACGAATCCGTGGTGCAGACGTTGCCATCGTCGCACGAGATCGGGAGACCGGCGCACTTTGCGGCGTTGCACGAGTCGTCGTGGGTGCAGAGGTTGCCGTCGTCGCAAGGGCCCGGTGCGGGCAGCGAAGTGCAGCCTGAGAACGGTTCGCAGACGTCCGCGGTGCAGGCGTTCGAGTCGTCGCATGCGAGGATCCCCGGGCCTGGGAGGCAGCTCCCGCCGCCGCAGGCATCGTCGAGTGAGCAGGGGTCGAGGTCGTCGCACGAGAGCGTGTTGGGCTCGAAGAGGCAGCCGGCCAGGGGGACGCAGGCATCGTCCGTGCAGAGGTTTCCGTCATCGCAGAAGATGGGCTCGGGACCGGGCTGGCAGGTCCCGGCAAGGCAGAAGTCACCGAGGAAGCAGGGGTCGAAGTCGTCGCATGGGGCAGCGTTGGGGAAGTGCATGCATCCCTGGACCGGGTGGCAGGAATCGTCGGTGCACGGGTTCCCGTCGTCGCACTCGGGCGGCAGGCTGCCGGCCACGCAGGCGCCGTTGCTGCACGTGTCGTTTCCGGTGCAGGCGTTCCCGTCATCGCACGGGGCCGTGTTCGGAGAGTGCAGACAGCCAGCGATCTTATGGCACGAGTCATCGGTGCAAGGATTGCCGTCATCGCAGTCCAGTGTGGATTCAGCGGTGCAGGCGCCATCCACGCAGTTCTCCCCGGAGGTGCAGATGCTGCCGTCGTCGCACGGTCCCTCGACTGGAACCGAAACGCACTGTCCGTCCTCGCATGTGAGCGTTGCGCAGGGGTTGCCGGAAGGGCCGCAGTCGAGCGGCGTGCCCGTGCACAGGCCGTGCAGACAATGGTCCCCTGCCGTGCAGCCGTCGCCGTCGTCGCAGGAGTTGAGATTGTCTGCGCTCCATTCGTCCCGGGAGAGCGAAGTGATGCACTCCAGGCAAGGTGTATCCGGGTTGGGGTCGCCCTCTTCGAAGCAGTCGTCGTCGATGAAGCACCAGTCTGGACGGAGCGGGTTGTCGCAGCCGCCGTCAGGAAGGCACAGGTCCTCAGTGCACTCGAGACCGTCATCGCAGTCGAAAGGAGTGCCCTCACAAATCCCGTCCGTGCAGAGGTCATCCACCGTGCAAGGGTCGGAATCGTCGCAGGCAGTGCCCGGCTTGCAGGTAGGAGCCATCTCCCCTGCGGGTCCGTCGAGAGAGACGTCTTCGGCCGTATCCGTCATGCCGGCCGCGTCGAGGGGAGTCACCTTGCCGTCGGCAACCATGGTCGCGCCGGGCGGCTCGCCCCCCCCGCAGGCAGCCGCCAGCAGGCCCACCGCGACCCAAGCGAAAGCCAGTCTACTTGCTCTGGACATCGTGATTCCTCCACGCAGTTCCTCAATGCCGGAGTATAGCGGCATGTGAGAGGTTGGGAAAGGTATTCCTCTAGTGCTTGACTACGCGCGCGGGGGACGCTAGGGTGCGCTCCGGGGCTGCGTGGCGGGCGACGCGGGGTGCGGCCGTCGAGAAGGAGAGTGACATGCTCAGCGAACCTTTCAAGCTCAAGGACGTGAAGAACCTCCCGGCGCTGGAGCCTTTCGAGCGGGGGGCAGCCCTGATGGGGGCCGGCTTCAACACGTTCCGCCTGAAGTCGACTCAGGTGGTGTTCGACCTGGTGGCGAGGGGTACGTCGGCGTGGTCGCACTTCCAGAAGGCCGGACTGGACGTCGGGGATGAGGCCTACGCAGGGGCCAGCAATTTCTACCACCTGACCCGGGCCGCTCGGGAGATCCTCGGGGTGGAGGGGATCGTCCCCGCACACAATGGGATCGGGGCAGAGAAGCTGCTCGTGACGACCATGATGAAGAAGGGGCAGGCGGTGCTCCACAACCGGGGGCGTTGCGATGGACTCGTGCCGGCCTGCGGGGGGGAAAGCGCCGATCTGGGCATGCCCATCGACCTGTCTCGAGGCCCGGAAGCGTTCAACGGCAACTTCGATCTGCCGCGGCTCGAGGCAGCGCTCAGGCGCCTCGGACGCGAGAAGGTGGCCTTCGTCTACATGGAGACCTGTCCCGACGGCAGGCTCGGGCAGCCGTTCGGCCCCGGGAACGTCCGGGAGGTGCGCCGCTTGACCCGGGAGGCCGGTGTGCCGCTGGCACTCGACATCTCCAACGTGCTGACCAACGCATGGTGGATCCGGAAGATGCGCGAGACGGATCGTCCGCTTCTCGACATCGCCCGGGAGATTGTCAGCCTGGCCGACGTGGTCCTCATGGACGCGGGGCAGGATGCCCGCTGCGACATCGGCGGCTTCATCGCCAGCACGAACCCGGAGTTCTTCGAGAAGTTCCTGAACCAGGTCGTCGTGTTCGAGGGGTTGCATACCTACGGTGGGATGTCCGGTCGGGCGATGGAGGTGTTCTCGGTCGGCGTTTCCGAGATGGAGCGCACCGAGTACGTCGAATGGCACCAGCGACAGGTCGAGACGCTGCAAAGCCAGGCGGAGGCGGCCGGAGTGCCGGTCGTCCGCACCCCGAAAGGGCTTGCCCTCGACGTGGCCAGATTCCTGCCGCACCTTCCCGCAGACCAGTTCCCGAAGCTGGCACTCGCTGCCTGCCTCTACCTGCAGGCCGGGCTTCGCGGGAGAATCGAAGGACCGTGGGAGCAGCACGTCACGGGCGAGGCCGCAGGAACGCTGATGCTCGAGCTTCCCAGGCTGGCGTTCAACCGGAACCACCTCAGCATCATCGCAAGAGCGGTGGCCGAGGTCTGGAAGTGCCGGGAGCAGATCCGGGGACTGCGCCTCCTCAACCAACCTGAGTTCGTGGACGAGGCGTTGCTGGAGCCGTTCGAGGACCGGCTGATGTTGCCGCCTCCGACTGCCCGCGGGGAGGAGGCGCGTCCCTACGAGCCCTACAGGGCTGCCGTGTTCGAGCCGCTCAAGCCGACGGACAAGGCCGCCCGCAGGGATGCCATGGCCGCTGCGGGCTACAACACGTTCCTGCTCCAGTCGGAGGACATCTACATCGATTTCCTCACCGATTCCGGAACCGCGGCCATGAGCACCTGGCAGTGGGAAGGCATGGCTAATGCGGACGACGCCCCCTACAGCGGAATCGACTACGAGCGTTTCGCTGCCACTTTCCGGGAGGTGCTCGGGTATAAGCACGTGATCCCCACCCACCAGGGGCGGGCAGCCGAGCACATCATGTCCCAGGTCATGATCCGCTCGGGCCAGAGCGTTCCCGGCAACATGTACTTCACGACCACCAAGCTGCATCAGGAGATGGCCGGGGGCGTGTTCGTGGACGTGATCGTGGACGAGGCGCACGACTCCACCAGCGAGTTCCCGTGGAAGGGAAACATCGACGTGGGAAAGCTCGAAGCGGAGATCCGCCGCGTGGGCGCGGACAACGTCGCCTACGTGAGCTTCGAGATGTCGGTGAACATGGCTGGCGGTCAGCCATTCTCCATGCAGAATGCCCGCGAGGTTTCCGCCCTCTGCCACAAGCACGGCATCCCCGTGATGTACGACGCCACCCGCTGTGTTGAGAACGCGGAGATGATCCGGCGAAAGGACCCGCTGTACCAGGGATGGCGAGTTCGCAACATCCTCAAGGAGATGCTGAGCTACGGTGACGGCTGCACCGTGAGCTGCAAGAAGGACTTCCTGGTCAATATGGGCGGCCTGCTCGCGTGCAACAACGCGGACCTGGCACAGCGTTTCCAGCGGATGCTGCGGGTCTGGGAAGGGGATGTCACCAACGGCGGGCTCTGCGCCCGCGACCTGGTCGCGCCCGAGCGCGGGG
>VGRX01000340.1 GCA_016875215.1 Deltaproteobacteria bacterium | reverse complement strand
CGATTGGGGCCGGGGGAGGTTCACGGGTGGCCGACTCCTCAGAAGCGGGCGGCGCCCAGGCGCCGACAGGCCTCTTCGACTTCCTCGATCGGCGGGCACAGCGCCCAGCGGACGTAGCCCTTCCCCGGGTTGGTTCCGTCGGCAAGCGGGCGGGCAATCCAGCTTCCCGGCACCACAGCGATGGCAATCCCGGGGGCCAGGAGCCGGGTGGCGAACTCCACGTCATCCGTTCCGTCGGGCACCTGCTGCCAGATGTAGATCGTCCCTTCCGGGGGCTCCACCGAGAGGCCGAGCGAGCGCATGGCCTGAATGAGCATGTCCCGCTTCGCCTGGTAGGCCATCCGGGCATCTTCCACGTGGGATTCGTCCCCGAGTGCGGCCACCGCTGCATCCTGCACGAAGTCGGGCACTCCGGAATCGATGTTGGTCTTGAGCTTCTTGAAGAGGGTGACCAGCCGGGAATCGCCGCAGACCCAGCCGATTCGGTACCCGGTCATTGCGCTGCGCTTGGACATGGACTGGAACACCAGGATCCCCTCCCGTCCGAATTCGAGGAAGGAGCGGGGGCGTTCGGTGAACCAGATCTCCGTGTAGGCCTCGTCGCTGGCCAGCACGATGTCGTTCCTGCGGCAGAATTCGATTGCCCGGGGGAAGAACTCCGCCGGTGCGATCCGTCCGGTGGGCGAGTTCGGGTAGTTGAGCCAGAGGATGCGTGCCCTCTCGAGGATCCCCTTCGGGAGCGATTCCAGGTCGGGAAGGAACCCGTTGGCCCGGTCCAGCCCGTAGTGCACGACCTCCCCGCCTGCGAAGAGGGTTCCGGTCCTGTACGGGGGATAGCCGGGGGAGGGAAGCAGCACCACGTCACCCGGGTCGATGAGAGCGAACGGCAGGTGGAACACGGCCTCCTTGGCCCCGATGGTCGAGCATATCTCCGAGTCGGGATCGAGGGTCACTCCGAAACGGCGCCGGTTCCAGTCCGCGACGCGCTCCCGGAGCCGCCGGCTTCCGACGTAGCTGGGGTAGCCCGCCGCTGCATGGGCATCCACGCCGGCCTGGCAGGCCTGGCGAATCGGCGGCGGCGTGGGGTACTGGGGGTCACCGACGCCGAAGTCGAGCACGCGGATCCCCGCGGCCTTCAGCTCGGCCACCTTTCGATCGACTTCGGCAAAAGCGTAGCCTGGCAGGCTGGCCAGGCGGCGGGACGGACGGACGGACATTCGATACCTCTCTCAGCCGGAGGGACGCTACTTCCCGTTGCGGTTCTTGAGCCAGTCCGCACAGGTGGCGCCGGACTTGAAGGCGCAGTTGTACCCCTTGATCTGCCCGGTACCCCAGTCCCAGCTCGACGTGCACTTCATCCCCTCGGGGCACCCCTCGTCGGACGTGCATTCCGGCGTGCAGTAGAAACCGATGCCGTCCGGACCCACGTAGCACGCGAGGCCCTCCTTGCAGTCCAGGTCCCGCTTGCATTCCCAGCATATGTCCTGTGTCCCGGCAAAGCAGGTGAGCGCGACAGCCCCCGACTTGTCCACGCGCACGCAGATGCCGTCCTTTGCCCCCTCTTCCATCAGGAAGCAGCCCCATCCGGCATCACATTTCACGTGCTCCCCGCACTTCTTCGTGCAGAAGACCTCGTCCGAGTAGAACGTGTCGAAGCAGTGGAACCCCTCCGCACAGTCCTTCTGGAGCTCGCACGGGCTGCACTGAGTCCCGTCCCCCTCGCAGGCGCCGTACTTGGGCTGGCAGAACCAGTCCTGCCGCAGCTCCGAGAAGATGCAGTTGGACCCCGCCGGGCAGGTGAGCGCACCCGGGGTGCACTTGAAGGAGCAGAACTTGCCGGCCCCCTCCTTCTGCCCATCGACGCACGTCATGCCGGGCAGCTCGCACTGAACGTCGGCCTGGCACTCGGAGCAGAAGACGGCCTCCATGCAGATGAGCAGGTCGTCCTGCGTCCCGGCCTTGTGCCTGCAGACGAAGTACTCCGGACAATCGAGATTCGTCTTGCACGACTTCGAGCAGATCGGCTTGACGTCCTCCGGGCCGTTGTTGAAGCAGCCCAGCATGAACGGAGCACAGTCCGCCTGGGACGTACAATACTCTCCATACCCCTTGGCGGAGATGCCGGTCCTGAAGATGTCCGGGACGTCGACCGGGGGTACGTCAGCGACTTCGGGCGCTCCGGGGTCGGGGGGGACATCGGCCACGGGAACGTCGGCCACCTCGACCACGTCCGGTGCGCGGTCGACTTCGGGCACGGTATCCTCCGGCTTTCCAGCCGGGCTCGAGCATGCGCTCAGGAGCACCAGCAGGGCAGCAAGGACTGGGCGACTGGACATGGGTCCTCCGCAGGTATCACACACCGCCGGAAAGTTACCAGCTTGGCTCCCCACTGTCAAAGCAAACGGCCGCAAGAGCTTCGCACACTATTCAGTTGCGTCAAGCTACCGATCATGGGACCATCATCGAGGGCCTTCACAGGGAAGGACTGAATCCCTACCGGATCTGCGGAGGGTTGCCATGGGAACGATTCCAAAGTGGGCACTCGTCGCCGACTCGACTCTCCCCAGGGGGACCAGCCGGGAGGCCGTGGTCACGGTGTCCCCGGTCCGTGCCGCCGGTGCCGCGCCGCCGGCCGATCGTGCGGTTTCGACAGGCCCCGGTCAGGGACGCGGAGCGCGCCCCTGGCGGATACTCCCGTGGCTCGTCCCCATACTGCTCTCGGGAGCGTGCAGCCCGTGGAGCCCCAGCGAGGTCGGCGACCCGCCGGTCTACTCGAACGCATTCCAACCCATCATGGCCGGCCCTCCGTCGTCGAGCGTCAAGGTCGGTGCCTACTACTTTGGGATGTTCGGCCCGCAGTGGACGGACTCTGTCTGGGGCCACAGCCTGTGGTCCCAGAACATCTATGGCGAGGATGGCACCGACGACTGGTGGCTCGGCGTGCGCGACCTCCACGAGCGGCGCCCCATCAAACTCGAGCCGACGCCGCCTTGGATGCAGGAGATCTGGGAGGCGGACTGGGGTCACCTGAAGCCGGCGATCGGCTACTACGACCAGTCGGACGTCTCCACGGTCGAGCGCCACATCCAGCAGGCCCGGGAGAACGGGCTAAGCTACTTCAGCTTCTACTGGTATTGGAGCTACGCGAAGCCGGGGGAGATCTGGAACGACGGGCTGGACAGCTTCCTCTTGGCCAGCAACGCCGACGACATGGAGTTCATGATCAACGTGTGCGAGCACGGCTGGTTCCTGTCGATACCAGCGGTCCAGATCGAACAGGTCGTGCAGACCCTGGTCGGCCGCTACCTCGTGCGCCCGAACTATCTGACGACCGCGGGCGGCCGACCCATCATCGGCATCTGTGACGGCATCGGCATTTGGAACATGCCGACCAAACCCGCCCCCGGCTCGGACAACCCGCCGGCGACGCAGGATGTCGCCACGCTCGGGCTCTTCCTCGCACACCTGCGAGAGGAGACGGCTGCCGCCACGGGTGTTGACCCCCTTGTCGTGTTTCGTCCCGACGGAACAAAGCTCTGGACGAAGGAGGCCTCCCCCCTCGCCGACGGCTGGAACTGCCTGGCCCCCATCCTGCACAACGAGCCCAAGCAGACCGGGGCACCCCACGTACACGACTACCCGGAGAACGGCAAGCTGCTCCCAGGCTATCTGAGCTATGTGGCCGATCATCCGGACCCCGGGAAGCCGCTCATGCCCTGCCTGGCACAGAACTTCGACGAACGGCCTCGCATGGGGATCCTGATCAGCGCCCCCGAGGAGATCGACGTCATGTCCGGCTACTCCGCCGAGGAGTTCAGGGTGCAGCTCACGACCTTGAGAGGTTGGATCGACGCTCGGGATGACGAGTTCAGCCACCTCCTGACGCTCTACGCCTGGAACGAATGGCACGAGGGCGGGATCCTGGAGCCGTCGGCTCGGGACGGTGCCGCGCTCCTGGGAATCGTCAACGAGGTCTTCGGCCTCCCCCAGGGCAGCCACCCCTGCCGCACGACCGGACTCTGCCCGGGGGAGTCGACCACGCTGCTCGACCACGTGGACGACTCGCCCATCGGGAACCTCGACGGGGTCTGGCCGGAAGGCCTGGCGGTGGGCTGGGCCATCGACCCTGACGCCCCGGGCTCGGCCGTGTCGATGCACTTCTACCTCGACGGTCCCTACGGCACCGGCGCCTGGCTCGGCATGGCGAGCGCGAACCTGCCGCGCCCGGACGTCAACGCTGCCACCGGCCTGTCCGGGGACCACGGCTTCTCCTTTGTGCTGCCGGCAACCGCCAAGGATGGGAATCCCCACACGCTTTACGCCTACGCCATCAACATCGGCTCCAGCGCGGAGCACTCGGTCGCCACCCAGGAGTTTGTCCTCGATGCGGCGGGCGACCCGCCGCCGGACGACCCCGGGGAGCCCGAGCCCGACAGCGGGGACAACCCGCCCATCGGGAACCTCGAGGGGGTCTGGCCCGAGGGGCTGGCGGTGGGTTGGGCCCTTGACCCCGATTCGCTGCTGACCTCGATCGACATGCACTTCTACCTGGACGGCCCGTACGGCGCGGGCGTCTCGCTCGGCATGGCGAGCGCGAACCTGCCACGCCCGGACAAAAACGCCGTCACCGGCCTGCCCGGGGACCACGGCTTCGCCTTTGTGCTGCCGGCAATCGCCAAGGATGGGGATCCCCACACGCTATACGCCTACGCGATCAACGTCGGCTCCAGCGCGGAGCACGCGCTGTTCACCCTGTCTTTCTCGCTGGAGGCCGAGGACGGGGGCGGCGGGGACCCCGAGCCGGCGCCCGAGAACCCGGACGGCATCGACGACTCCCCCATCGGGAACCTCGAGGGGGTCTGGCCCGAGGGGCTGGCGGTCGGTTGGGCCATCGACCCCGATTCGCTGCTGACCTCGATCGACATGCACTTCTACCTGGACGGCCCGTACGGTGCGGGCGTCTCGCTCGGCATGGCGAGCGCGAACCTGCCACGCCCGGACGTCAACGCCGTCACCGGCCTGCCCGGGGACCACGGCTTCTCGTTTGTGCTGCCGGCAATCGTCAAGGATGGGTATCCCCACACGCTATACGCCTAC
>VGRX01000339.1 GCA_016875215.1 Deltaproteobacteria bacterium | reverse complement strand
GGCGGCGACAGCTGCCGCATCAGCCGGGCGGCCCCCAGCGCCTGCACCGCGAACACGACGACGTTGGTCCACAGCTTGTACTGGCCCAGGAACTCGCCGATCCGCCCTTCGGTCTCGAACTGCTCGGCAAGCACGTGGCTCCCCGACACCTGAAGCAGCGAACGGGCCAGCACCATCACGGCCGTGGCAACCGCCATGGTCCGCACCACCGGCGCCCGCAGCACATACCTCCATGCCGGGTAGCCGCCGGTCCCATCACGCCTTGAACGCCCAGGGCCGGCGAACCGGGAGAGCCACCCCGGCCGGCAAGGTTCGCTCCGTTCCACCGGCCGTCCTTCTCCACGTTGGGATGCCTGTCCGCCGGTACCCGCCGCAGGGTCCGCCGCTCCCGGAGCCTCTGGCCCACTGCCCACCCCGCTTCGCCAAGGCTTCGCAGGGCAGGCCGCCCCCAGCCCACTGCCTTCCTCCGCCGTCTGCCCTCTCCCAACCCCCACCTGGATTCGCGGGGACTCGGCCAGCCGCCGGCCGGCCCGGGCAGCCAGGACGAGGCCGCCCGCAGCCAGCCCTGCGGCCACGTAGATCAGGTCCGCCAGGCGACCGAAGGGATGCCAGATGAGGAGCCCCCCTGCGACCAGGGCCCCCAGAGGCTGAGCGCTGTAGATGAATGCGAAGCTCGAGGTGGACTCACGGACCGTGAAGAAGTCCACGAGGTAGACCCCCCAGTGAAGGACGAGGAGGTTCTGGGCCACCGCCTCGAGCGCAAAGGCCGGAACCAGCCAGCCGCTCAGGAGCGATGCCGGCGCCAGCGCGATCAGTGCGGTCACCGCCGCGTAGAGCCCGATGGTCACCGCCATGAGCTGCCGGTTCGAGAAGCGGCGGGAGAGCCAGAAATACGCGGGAATGGCAGTTAGCTTGAGCACAGCTTCCAGCGCGAACGCGGGAGGAAGGGCATCGCTTCCGGCCCGATCGAGCAGGAGCGCCCGCAACGTCTCGGCCCCCAGCTCACCCGAGGCCGTGACCGCGAGCAGGACCAGCCAGAGTGCCAACGCCCGGGACCAGGAGCCAGCCTCGATTCCCGCAAGCTGCCAGAGCCGCATGGTCACACCATGAACTCGAGGACGGGAAGGGCCCGGCCGACGACCCGGCCGAGCCTCAGCTCCTCGACGCGGCGCACGACCTCCTCTCCACGGTACCCGAACGGCACGTGACGGAACGACGTGTGGTACGCCACGGCACCGGAGCTGCCCCCCACCTCGAGTGCGAAGATGCGCGTGCCCCCCGCCTCGAGGACCTGCCTCACGCACCGGTATCCGGGCACGGTGTATCCGCCGCCGTGCGGGAGGAGGTTGGACTTGGCCACCCAGGGCCAGAGCCCCATGCGATCGGCCCGCTCCGCCAGACCGAGCTTCTCGGCCACGTCGCGCTCGAGGTTGGGGAGCTGCTCGACCAGGTACACGGGCAGGTCGGCCCGCAGTGCCAGCGGAACCACGGCGCCGAGGGTATCGACCAGGCAACCGAGATGGTAGTCGTTGACCGCACCGGCCCCCTGGTGGGTGGTGTTGGAGATCTCGGCCACCACGGGGAAAAGCGCTTCGGCCAGCAGACGACGGCGATGGCGGGACACCTGCTCGGCCCGGACATAGCCGGCACGATACTCCTGTACTCCGGGACCGTCGAGGATGGCCAGCGGTCCCCAGGGGGTCTCCACGGTGCGGGCGAGCCCTGCGAGCCGGGTCGACCGCTCCATGTACAGCCCGGGGCCGTGCGGCCCCTCGTCCCGCAACTCGGGGCCGGAGCCATGGATCAGGATCGCGTGGCTTCGCCCCTCCCACTCCTGCTCGAACCGGAGAACCGACACGAAGTGGTTGCTGGTCCCGAAGTCCCACGAGGTGCCCGTCTCCGCCTGCAGCCGGCCGGCGGACGAGAGCTCCCGGACACGGTCGAGCAGCGACACTGCCTCGGGCGGCGCGTCGATGGCCCCGAGGAACATGCCGCAGCAGTTCGAGCGCACGTCCATGAGCGCGAACCCGCCCGAATAGCGGATCCGCCCTCCGTACCCGAACCCGCAGGTCCACCGGGGGATGTTGCGGGTCACCGTGGCGTCCGGGGCCCCGACGAAGCAGGCATCGGGCTCGATTCCCAGCGCGGCCTGCACGAACCGGATCTTGGCGATGGAGAAGCGGACGTTGGCCTTGCAGAGCTCCTCGGCCAGGTCCCCCACGCCGGTGAAGAAACAGGCATCGGCCGCCTCAGCGAGCTGCCGCTCGATGTCGGCCCGGGTTGGTTGCTTCGCTCTCATCCGTCCTTTCTGCGCCGACTAGAATGCGCTCCCGATGGTGAACTCAAACACCATCGGCTCCTCTCCCGGCTTGGGGGCAAGCGGGAACCCCCACTCGAATCTCAGCGGCCCCATCGGAGACCACCAGCGGAAGCCGAACCCCGCACTGGTCCGCAGCTCGGCGAGCGAGAGCTGCTGGTCCTCTGCAAACGCGTTGCCCGCGTCGAAGAACCCCACGGCCACGATGCCCATCTCCCGGTAGATCGGAATCTCGACCTCGGCGTTGAAGATGAGCTGCTTGTTGCCGCCGTACGGGAACTCCAGCAAGGTTGCAGAGGGGTCCTTCTCTCCCGCTGCGGGGACCGTCGGGCTCAGCGAATTGCGGCGGAATCCCCTGACCGAGAAGATGCCGCCGACGAAGTAGCGCTCGAAGATCGGGATCCCCGCATCCGAGTTGGTGGTGACGTGCCCCAGCGTCCCGTTGAGACGCAGCACGAAGTTCCAGAACAGGGGGATGTAGGCCCGGCTGTTGAGCGTGGAGCGATAGAAGTCGAAGTCACCCCCCAGGTACGGGGTGGCCCATTCGAACGCCACCGAGTTGTACAGGCCGTCGGTCGGCATGATTCGGTTGTTGCGCGTGTCCCACGCGAGCGACAGCTTCATGCTCGTGGTCACCCCGTCCGGCTCCAGCATCTCGATCGGAACTCCGCCGTACCCCTGGATGCCGCCGAGGCTGGTCTCCATGTGCTCGGCCTTGTAGGTGAGGTAGACGAAGTAGTCGTCGAAGAACCGGTACCCCCAGGACACGTTGCCGCCGACCGTCTCGGTCGTGAACGCATCGTAGTCGGTCGCGGTGTTGTACAGGTCGAACGAGAAGTTCCACATCGTGTCGAGGAAATACGGCTCCACGAACGAGAACATGTAGATCTGGCGCAACGAGGAGAGCAGCGCCTGGATCCCCACGGTCTGCCCCCGGCCGAGGAAGTTGTTCTTCGAGATCCGAGCCTGGAGGATCCAGCTCTCCAGCGAGGAGAAGCCGGCCCCCACCTGGAAGATGCCCGTGTCCCGCTCCTTGACCTTGACGACCAGGTCCACGAACTCGCACCCGGCAGGGTCGCGGCCAGGCAGCGGGGCGGTCGGCGGGGCCAGGCTCGGGCGGTGGGAGATCTCCACCTCTTCGAAGAAGCCCAGCCGGTAGATCATCGCCTTGCTGCGGTCGACGTTCCCCTGGTGGTAGAGGTCTCCCTCCTCGATCTTCATCTCGCGGCGGACGACCTTGTCCGCCGTGGTCTTGTTCCCGGACAGCTCGATGTTGGCGACGTACGTGGGCTTGCCCTTCTCGACGATGTAGGTGAGGTCGATGATTCCCTTCTTCTTGTCGAGGTAGTGGGAATTCGAGACCGAGACGAAAGCGTAGCCCTTGTTCATGTAGCGCTTCGACATCGTGTCCGTGTCGGCCATGACGTTCTGTGCGTTGAACTGCTCAGCGCTCCGGAGCAGGGTACCTCGAGTCAGCTCGTCCCGGTCGAAGAGGAGCCCGTCGCCGTCGTCGGTGACCACGTCCACCTTCCCGACGGTGTAGGAGCGCCCCTCGTCCACGTCCATGGTGATGACGACCCCTTTGTGATCCGGGGTCAGGGCGATTCGGGGTTGCCCGATCTTCACCTCGACGAAACCACGGGTCATGTAGAACCACTTGACGCGCTGGAGGTCGATGTCCTGGGTCGCGGACCATGACTCGAACTGGTTGGCTGCCATCTCGTCGACAAAGGCCCCGCCCATCTCGTCCTGCCGCTCGAGCTGGAAGAAGTAGCGCAGGAACAGCCCCCCCTTCTCAAGGAACGAGAGATAGCCCTTCTCCCGCGTCATCATGACCGCCTTGAGCTCGTCGTCGGTCAGGGCGGAGTTCCCCACGAAGATGACCTGGCGAACGGCCACCTCGGCCTGCTCCTCGATCCGGATGGTGACGACCGCGGACCGGGTGGCCGCGTCCCGCACAACCTCGTAGGAGGCCTCGGCAAGGTAGAAGCCCTTCTCCTGGTAGAGCTCCTCGATGCTGCGCAGCGTTTCAACAAGCTTGCGGGTGTCCAGGAAGCGGCCGGCCTTGACCGAGAAGGTCTTGCGGACGTCCTCCTCCTCCACCTCGTCGTTGCCGACCAGGTCGATGCGGCGGATGACGTACCGCTCGGCTACGACCACTGTGAGCTGGACGTGCCCGGGAGCCGTTTCCTCCGCGTACACGTCCACGTCGGAGAAGTAGCCGGTCGTGAACACGCGCTTGATGATGCCCCTGGCAGTCAACTGGAGATCCCCAGCCGCGACCCGGGTTCCGTCACGGATGTCGAGGAGCCCGAGGAGCGTCTCCTCGGGGATACGGGTCAGCCCGCGGATACGGACGGAATCGATGACCACGGGCCGGGAGTCCTGGTCGCCCTCCTCCTCGGTGACGGCAGCGGTCGCCCCGGACAGCTCCGACAGGGGCGCTGACTGAGGGTCGGCCTGCGTTGCCGCAGCGGGACGGGCACGGCTCACCACCGGGAACGCGGCAAGCACGACGGCCCCCGCCAGCACCCACGGCAACACCCGCAGCCATCCAGGCACGACCCGTCCGGTCATGACCCCCCCACGACATTGGCGTCGCAGTATACTGGCGCTGAGCCGTCCAACGCAACCCAAATCTCGCACCCGACCGTAGCCCCCTGATCCCTCACCCCCTGGGGTTTCGGGCCGGGACTTGGGCAGTCGGTGGCGAGCGAGGGGGTGTCCGATGCGCATGGCGGGTTGGTGAGGGCGTGGGTGATCCTCCCGGAATGCCGAGCGGGTG
>VGRX01000338.1 GCA_016875215.1 Deltaproteobacteria bacterium | reverse complement strand
TTGGTTCCCAGGTTCGCCGCGTCTTCGCACACGTTGCACTCCGAGTGCCCCCGCTCGCACCGGTAGGGGGGCCCCGTGTCGCAGTTGTCGTGGTTGCCGCCCTCGAATCCGTGGCCGTCTGCGTGGATCTTGCCGCCGCTCTTGACCACGATCTTGCGGGCCCGGATGTACACGACGCCACCCTGGGTCTCGCTGCCGCTGAACGATTCCTTGGGATAGACCGTGCCGCCGCCGACCACCTCCAGGAGGTTGTAGCTGGCAGCGACCACCACCTGGGCCTGCCCCTGCTCGCACGAGATAGACTTGTAGTTGTTCTGGATAGGTTTTGCAAGAAGTAATTGATTTCCTTGCACTCCGATGACCTGGTTCGTCTCCCACTTGCCCGAGTTGGCCCCGTTTCCCCCGGTCCCGACCGGTTGGTGGATCAGGATGTGGTTTCCATAGTTGAAGATGCCCGGATTCGAGACCTCGATGGAGCTCTGGCCCGACGTCCCGCTGGTGACGCCGCTGTAGTTGTTCGGGGTGAAGTTGTAGGCGACGACCAGGTTGTTCGAGGTGGCGAAACTGGCGGACTGGGTGGCATAGAGGTGGGCCACCACCTTGGGTTGGGTCGGATTCATCAGGTGCACGTGGTTGACTGCGTTGCCATATGCGGGCAATCCCCATTGCTGGGTGTAGGGAACTATGGTGCCGTTGCCTTCTGAGAATCCGGTGCCACCTGCCTTGGCAAGGGCATCGATCGCGGTCTGGACGTTGGCAGCCTGGAGCCCCGACGTCTTGTTGCTGTAGGCCACGTACTTGCCGTCCATGGCCGCGGGGTTGATGTCCGCCAGGTCGACGCAGCCGGGGCAGGTCACGTTGCTGGCCAGATCCGAGGTGAGGGCCTTGGTTGCGGTGTCCGAGGTGAGCGAGTGCTCGGCATCGCCTCCCGGAATGGTTCCCTTGGCCCAGGAGAAGGCGACCTCCCCCGCCCCGACGCACCCGTTGCAGTCTACGTCCGCTGCCGCTCCGTTCTTGGTGGCCGAAGCTGCGAAGTTGAAAGAGACATCGGACGAGTCGACGCAGCTGTTGCAGGAGAGGTCGGCAGCCATCCCGCCACCGCCGACTCCCGCCCACTGGGTGCCATCATAGATCTTCAGGATCTTGTCTCCGGTGGACCACCAGAGCTGCCCGGTGGCCGGACTCTTGGGTGCGAGCTGTCCCCGGTGCACAACGAGGTTCCTCGCCTCGTACTGGGCGAACTCGAGGTTCCCGGTCAGTGCGACCGAGCCGTCGGCCATCAACACGGCTCCGCTGGCAGCCAGGGCATCGACGAGCGTCGCGTCGGTCAGGAACTTGCTCAAGTCCGGCTTGCCCGAGAGGTCTGCGTAGTTGCCCGAGAAGTACGGCCCGGGCAGGTACCCCATCTTGACCAGGTACGCCTCGACCTGCCCGTCGCCATAGCACGTGCAGGCGTTGAAGCCGTGCTTGAGCAGGTACGCGGCCACGTCCGCATCCGAGTAGCCGCCCCCCGGCAGGTAGCCCAGCCCGGCCAGCAGATCCGGGAGGTCGTCCGCCTGGACGCACAGTCCCGGAACCTGCTGCAAAGTCACATAGGCGTCGGCCTGCTTGCCACCGAGGGTGGCCGCATTCGAGGCCTCCTCGCACGTCACCGCTCCGTCCGCGAAGAATGCGAACACGCTGCTGACCACCCGCTGCCTGGGCTTGAGCACGATGGGGCCGACATCGGTCTCGAACGTCAGCTCGATCCAGGCATCACCGCTCTGGAGGAGGTCCGGGTCGAGCGGATTGCCGTCCGCCGCACCGAGGTAGGCGGAGAAGAGCCCCTTGTTCGTGGAGACTTCGAACGTCTCCTCGAAGAGCGCTTCTCCCCCCGCTGCTTTCGGGAAGATGGCAAACGTCACGGTCCAGTCGCCGGTCACGGGATTGCCCACCGCATCGGTCAGAAACCCCTGGTAGGAGAGCATCGGAGGAACCTCGGCCGCGGCGGAGGCGCAGAAGGCCAGCAGCAACGCAGCCAGGACTGCAACAGAAGAAAGGCGCTTCAGCGACATTTCGTACCTCCAGCCAAGTACCCACTGCATCTGCCAGCGCCCCGAGGGCCCCTCCCGCGTGGTCGGGGCTGGGTTCACTGCCCAATACCCACTGCATCTGCCAGCGCCCCGAGGGCCCCTCCCGCGTGGTGGGGGCTATGAACGCCCCCATTGCCCTTACGGGACGTAGGCCGGGTTCACATATCCGGGTGTGACCTTGGGCGTGCCCTTGTCGTCTGCGGCCACGGGCACGACCTTGCCCGAAGGCCACTCGATACGGCACACGTCCCACAGGTCCAGTTCCTTCAACGACACAAGGGCGGATTCGAACACGAGCTTCCCGTAGACGTGCACGCGCACCTGGGCACCCGATTGGACAAACCCGCCGTCGTCCCAGGCGTGGACTCCCACGCCGTAAATCCCGTTTTCAGGGAGCAGCGTCACGGCCTCCGGCCCCCATCCGTCGGAGTCGGAGAAGAGCAGAACCGGATCATCGTTCCCGTCGGCGAGCTTCCCCCAATCCGGGTTCTCGTTCTTCTTCCAGCAGTCGAACGTCGGGTTGAACCAGGGGTCGGGCTTGCCGTCCCCGTCGATGTCCGGTCCGGTCGACCAGGGATGGAAAACATGGAGATCCAGATCGCTCCCAGGAGCGGTGACCGGGTCCGGATCGCCTGGAGTCGACCATACAAGCTCCACATACACCGAGGACGGAGGAATCACGACGACTTCGGCACTGGCCGGAAGGCATGCTGCCTTTCCCGCTGCATCCGTGACCGACAGAGTGAACACGTAGGTCCCCACCACCTTGGCATCGAACATCGGCTTGGCTGCTCCGGCCGACGGGACGAACTGAGCAAAGCTGCCATCCGGCTGCACCACGCTCCACTCGTACTTCGTGATGGCACCTCCCTGGGACGAGCTTCCCGAGCCGTCCAGGTGGAGGACCGTTCCCGGCTCAACCTCGCCCGGCTCCTCGACCGAGATGGCCGGGATGGGGCACATCTCGTCCAACGCAACGCCGGTCAGCGTCGTTGCCGCCGCAATCTGCGGCACATCAGTGGTAACCAACAGCGTGCTCGAGAACGGAATCGACTTCCCCGCTTCGTCGAGGGGGCTTGGCTCGGACGGCATGTAGAACAGCACCACCTCGTGCTCCCAGCCCGGCTGGGTCACAAGGCCCCCCTGCGGCACGGTCATGGGGTCCATGGTCAGCCCTTCGACATCCGGGACGATCTTCACGTCCATGAGCATGAGCGGAAGCACGCCGCAATTGGACAGCTTCACCGTCTTGGTGGTGAACACCCCGACCTTCTTGGCTCCGAAATCGACGGTCTCGGGTTCGGCCTTGATGCAGAAGTCCCCCGGGCCAACGCAGATCCCCTCGTAGCATTCCTTGCCCGGACCGCACTGACCGCAAACACCCCCGCAACCGTTGTCGCCGCACTGCTTGCCTTCGCACGCAGGCAGGCAGCACTGACCGTCCACGCACAACTCCTTGGCCCCGCACGCACCGCACACCCCGCCGCACGCATCGTCCCCGCATTCCTTGCCGTCACACATCGGCGTGCAGCACTTGCCGGCCGCGCACACCTGCCCCTCGGGGCAGCCGCAGTCCGCGGCACACGTCTGGCAGTTCTCGCCGATCTCGACTTCGCACGTTCCGTTGCCGCACGGCTTGGGCCCGCAGCCACCGCACTGGTCCTGGCATTCGCCCACGCAGAGGCCGTCCCACTGCGTGTCGCAGCAGAAGGGATCCATCGCGCAGACGCACGCCTCGCACGGACAGCCGCCGCACCCCGGCGTCCCGCTCGGCTCGCACCCCGCACCACCACCCACCACGCACTGGAACTGGGCATTGCACTTCTTGCCGTCGGGGCAGCCGCCGCATTCGCCGCCGCACCCGTCCGACCCACACTCCTTCCCCGTGCAGTCGGATGCACAGCACATGCCGGCAAAGCACACCTGGGGCACCTGGCAGCCGCAATCCGGCACGCACGAATCGCACGTCTCGCCCGGGTCGCACGTGTCGTCGCCGCAAACCGCGGTCGAGCACCCCTGGCACGGCCCGGCGCAGAGCTGCACGCACATGGCATCCCACAACGTCGTGCAGCAGTAGTCGTCCTGCGCACAGACGCATTCCTCGCACGCACAGCCACCGCATCCGGCGATATCCGATTCCTCGCAACCCGGAATCGGTCCCTCGACGCATTGGCCGTCCACCGTGCAGTGCATCCCCCCTTCGCACTTGCCGCAGCTCCCGCCGCAGCCATCCGCTCCGCAAACCTTGCCCCCGCACTGCGGAGCACAACCGGAATCGCATTCCAGCTCGAGCGAGAACGGCCCGAACACGTCCATCTGCCCGTCCACCACGAAGTAGTACTTCTTGCCGCCGACGACCTCGAGCTCGATCGTATCGGCTCCCATGGCAAGACAGGTCTCCTCGTCGCACGGCGCCTGGGTCACGAGCACATCCAGGTCCGCAGCGGGCGACGTGAGCGTCGCCACCACGTGATCATCCTGCGACGGCGAAAACACGTACACCTGGTCCGGTCCTTTGCCCTCGTACGCCTCGCACGTGTAGAACTGCTGCCGGTTCTTCTTGTCGGTCGTGTCGCCGGCCACCTCGTGCCCGCAGAAGATCTCCTGCACGATGTCGCACGCGGGCATCTTCTTGCACTCACCCGTGGCGTTGCAGGCCCAGCCGTCGATGCACTTGCCGCAGGTGCCGCCGCAGCCGTCGCTGCCACATTCCTTGCCGAAGCAGTCGGGAGTGCAGGCGGCCTCGACCTCGGTCGCATCCGCTGCTACCTGGTCCTTCTCTCCGCCTCCACCACCGCCATCACACGCGGCCCCCCAGAATGCCATCACGCCAGCAGCCAGCAGCACCAGGCACGCTCCCGCCAGCCGTCGCTCCTCCAACATCACAATTACCGACCTCATCTGATCCTCCCGAGCTGCCCGACGGTTCCCGGCCTCGTCGTCGAGGACATCTATTCTATATTGTTACGCGGGCGCGAATCAACGCGAACGCGTGGGGGGGGGGTATTGCATCACTCTCGGGTTGACTGCCCC
>VGRX01000337.1 GCA_016875215.1 Deltaproteobacteria bacterium | reverse complement strand
GGGGTCGGGGCTGTGTGCCCCCTGACCCCCGACGCTCCTCCCCTGCGGCCTCTTGCCTTCCCAAGCGGCGGGTCCTATTTGTCCTATTTGTCCTATTCGTCCTATTCGTCCTATTGCCTTCCCGCCGCCCCCGCCGCCCCCGTCGCCCCCGCCGGCTCTTCCTTCTTGCCGCCGAACAGGAACGACAACACCACCAGAGCCGCACCGATGATCAGCCCCCACAGGCCGATCGTCGTGACCGGAGCAAACAGCCGCTCGATTACCAGGCTGGCCATGTCCGCTGCCCGGCCCGCCAGCACCCGCCCAGGTCCTGAGGCCCACCAGCATCCCTGACCGTCGCACCTCCAGGCCGCAGGATCCAGCCGCATCAGCATCGGTGCGAGGTCACCCGCCAGTGTCGACAGCCCCAGGGAGGCCAGCGCTCCGGCCGCCGCTCCCCCTCCGAACCACCGGAAGAACCCCCGGGATGCCCCGGCTGCGATCAAGGCCGCAAACAGCAGGGAAAGCCCCGGTATCAGGAAGATCAACCAGAGAAGCGAGTGGACCGCCTTCAGCGGCTCGGTCCCCCGGAATTCCGACGCACGGAACAACGGGATCTCGTCCGGCATCTCCGTCGCCGCCGCGGTCAACACCATGACCGCCGCATCTGCGGAGCCCGGCCCCGGATTGCAGGCCGGGGCATTCCCCCGACGCCGGTCGCGGACCTGCTCCATCTCCTGCTGCCATCGCTCCAGCTCCTGCGGAGTGCACTCCGGAAGCGCTGCCAGCGCCTTGGCCAGGAAGTCCCGCAGCTCCGGCCGCCCCATCGCTGCCTTGAGCGGCCGATTGTCCAGCTTCACCGCTTCCGGCGCAACCTCTCCGGACAGCACGCGGCTGATTCCTCCCACGGCCGGGGCCAACTGATCCGTGAACCAGGCCGTCAGCCCGATCGTCTCGAACAGCTCCGACGGCTTCATCCCGGTCTTTCCCACTGCCTCGGCCCATGCCTTCGCCTCCGGGTCCATCTCTCCCCCCGCCGTCCTGGCCGCCTCCACGGCATCGTCCATCAGCGAGGGGACCTCAGCCACCACGTCCCTCGAGACCATGGTGAAGAACTCCGGGTCCAGCACGGCATCGGTCAGCCCCACCGCCCAGATGCTGGCAACCAGCAGCGGAATCGAGAACAGAGCTATCTCGATGAATGCGACGACCTTCCTGGCGGCTCCCATGCAACACCTCCGGTTTGCCCGCAGCATAGACCACCGGCTTTGCCGAAGTCCAGAGTCAACAGGATCCTGTGTCGTGCCCCGGACGATCCGGGGCGTGAGGGGGCCGTTGCAACCTGTGGCTTGGCGATGCATAGTAGAGATCGGCCCGGGCGAGGTGAAACGCAGTGGCAGACGGTTGTGCGAGGACTATTCCTTTCGTTGCAGCGACTCTGCTGGTCCCGAGCGTATTGCTGGTCGTTGCCTGTTGTCGGAGTGGGCCGCCGTCGAGGCTGCCGTCCCATGTCGTCCGCGACGGCTCCATCGTCGTGGTGACGCACAGCTTCACCGGCCGAACCGCAATCGCAGGGGACGAGCTCGGCCGCATGCTCGGGGGAACCGTGCTGACTTTCACCGATCCGCCGGACCCCGGGATTCCTCCGCAGGGGGAGCTGCTGTCAAACGTGGAAGATGTCCTCTCCGCTCTGTCCCCGCGGCTGCTGTTCATCGGGTTCCCCGTCTGGGAGAAGGGGCCGACGCCCCAGTCCCTCGAGGCACTTCGACAAGTCCCGCTGTCCGGTGTCACGGTCGTGCCCTTCTACACCTACTTCCACGGGGTGGAGCCGGCCCGCATGGACGAGCTCGCCGCACTCGTTCGTGAGCGCGGCGGCACGCCGGCAGACCCCATCGCGTTCCTCGTCCCGGTTCTCCTGGACGAGGCGGAGCTGAGAGCCCGCGCTCAACAGGCCGTGCTTGCCCGCCCCGACCTGCTTCGACTTGCAGTCGGCCTCGAGAATCCGGTTCCCGGGGAATCGGTCGTCTCGTCCTCCGACCCCCGCCAGGGGGAGCTGTGCAAGGTCCCCGCCGGCCCGGTCTGGCTCGGCGACGCCGGTCCGCTCGACGCGCTCGGTCCGTACCTCCCGCCTCGGCTCTTCCGCACCGACGCATTCTCCATCCAGCGCGGGGAAGTCACCCTGGGGCAGTACAACGCATGTGTCGCTGACGGTGCCTGCCCGAAGATTGCGCTCGACCGGGAGATGTGCCGGCTGCTGGCCGAGCCGGGCGACGCGGTGCCCGCACCCTGCATCTGGCACGATGCTGCAAAGGCCTATTGCGAGTGGGTCGGCATGCGCCTGCCCACGGAAGCCGAATGGGTCCGGGCCGGCCGTGGCGCCACGCTCGAGCGTTTCCCCTGGGGCAGCGAGTTCCCGCGGCCGACAGGCCTTCCAGCCGCCAACCTGGCCGAGAAGCCCTCGGTCGGCGTCCCCGGCTACTCCCCTGTCCCGGAGAACTCACTCTGGACCGGAGACGGCTTCCCGGCCCTGGCCCCGGGATGCAGCTTCCCGAACGGCCGGAGTCCCTTCGGCGTGTGTGACCTCGCCGGCAACCTCGCCGAATGGGTCACCGCCGGCCCCGGCACCCCGGACCCCGAGGCCATCCTGTTCAAGGGAGGCACCTGGCTCGACTACGATCCGGTGGGCTTCCGCCTGGCCGCCCGCCGTCTCCTGCCCACCGACATCCCCCCCGACCGCGGCTGCTATCTCTGCGGCTTCCGCTGCGCCCGGTGAGGCCGGCGGGGCAGAACGGCGTCCTATCCCCCCCGGTGCACCGCCCTCCGGCTCGTCCGACCATTGAATCCACATCGTGCGTCTGCTATACCCACCCCCCGGAGGTGGCGAAGTGACGACTGGAAACCCCACGAACCAGGACCCCGGTACCCGCGGCGCCCGCAGCCCGGACGGTCGCCCCGACTGGCCGGCAGACGTGCGGCGGGTCGCTCTGGGGATCCGCCGACGGGTGCTCGATCACACCCTGCGCAACAACGGCGGCTATCTCAGCCAGGCCTGCTCGTCGGCCGATGCGCTGGCCACGCTGTATGTCCACCTCATGAAGCTGGGACAGAGCGTCGCCCCGGCCGTGCCGCTGCCGTTCCCCGGCGTCCCCGGCCCCGACAACCCCGGCTACTCCACCGGCGCCGGCTACAACGGGCCGCACGAGCCCGGTCTCGACCGTTTCTTCTTCTCGCCCGTGCACTACGCACTGGTTCTCTACTCGACCCTCATCGAAGTCGGCCGCATGGCCCCGGAAGGGCTCGCCCAGTTCAACCGGGACGGCAGCTCCGTCGAGCTGATCGGGGCCGAGCACAGCCCCGGCCACGAGGTCACGGCGGGCTCGCTGGCCCAGTGTCTGAGCCAGGCGGCGGGCGTGGCCATGGCCCGGAAGCTCAAGGGCGATACCGGTCACAACTGGGTCTTCATGTCCGACGGCGAGTTCCAGGAAGGGCAGACCTTCGAGGCCATTGCGGCCATGGCATGGCACAAGATCGACAACGTCACGGTCCTGGTCGATGCCAATGCCCAGCAGTGCGACGGGGCCATGAGCACGGTCATGGAGATCGACCCCATCGCCGAGCGCGTCCGGGCGTTCGGCGGCACAGCAGCCGACGTGGACGGCCATGACCCGGAAGCTATTGCCGCCGCGGCCTCCGCACGGGTACCGGGCAAGCCTCTCGTCATCGTCTGCCACACCGACCCGTGCCGGGGAATCCCCCTGCTGGCAACCCGGGGCGAGAAGCTCCACTACGTTCGCTTCAAGTCCGCACAGGAGGAGGCCGTCTTCCGAGCGGTCCTCAGCGAGATGACGCAGGACGGCAACAGACCGGATGGGGCGGACGCCGCTGCCCTGAGCTCCCCCGCAGTCCTTGGGGCCGGCAAGCCTGGCGGGAGGGAGTGACCATGGAGCTCGTAACCCGCCCTCACGCCCGCAACCTGGTGCGTTTCTCGGCCGACAAGCCGCGGATCGTGGTCCTCTCCGCAGACCTCACGGCGTCGTGCGAGGCCGACGACTTCCGCGACTCGTACCCCGACCGGTTCCTCTCCATGGGCATGGCCGAGCAGAACATGGTCAGCTTCGCGGGAGGCATGGCCCGCGAAGGCTTCTTCCCCCACATCCACACGTTCGCAGTGTTCATCTGCCGTCGGGCGTTCGATCAGCTCGCCATGTCCGTGGCCTACCCGAACCTGCCCGTGCGGTTCTGCGGCTTCCTCCCCGGGATCACCACACCGGGAGGCGTCACGCACCAGGCGGTGGACGACCTGGCACTCATGCGGGCCCTGCCCAACATGACGGTTCTCGAGTGCGGTGATGCCACGGACGTCGAGTCCGTCCTGGACGTGGCCCACGCGATTCCCGGGCCCGTCTACATCCGCTGCCTTCGCGGTCAGGTCCCCCGCCTTTTTCCCGCGGACGAGCCCATGCGGGCCGGCCACGCCCGGGTGCTGCGCCACGGAGCGTCTCCGGACGCTGTGGCCCGGGAGTCCGGCTGTGACGTCACCCTCCTCACCAGCGGCGTCTGCACCGAGGAGGGGATCCGGGCCGCCATCGCGCTCCGCAAGCGGGGGGTGAGCGTGGACCATCTCCACGTCTCCACGCTCAAGCCGTTTTGCGATGCCCGGGTCGACGCGGCCCTGACCTCGGCCGCAAAGGGTGCGGTCGTGCTCGAGAACCACAGCGTCATCGGCGGTCTCGGCAGTGCCGTTGCCGAACGCATGGCCGAGCTGGGATGCGGGCGCAAGCTGGTCCGTCTCGGGCTCAAGGACGTGTACGCGCACGGCGCTTCGAAGGGCTATCTCATGCGCAAGTACGGGCTCGACGCAGGAGCCGTGGTCCGGGCCGTCGAGGAGCTTCTCGGCAAGCGGCTGGGCATCTGCGAGGACGAGCTCACCGCCCTGGACCCCGCCCCCGCCGGTCCAAGGTCCGGTGGATGCGGTCGTAACGGCGAAGTAGTTTTGGGCAGCCTCCCAAGTGTCAAGGCCGAGGATCTCTAAACATGGCCGCCTTGACCGTCAATCATCCGGCGGGACCCCTCGACTTCGCTCGGGACAGGCTGCGTCAGCCGCCGACCGGCATGCTCGACGTACCT
>VGRX01000336.1 GCA_016875215.1 Deltaproteobacteria bacterium | reverse complement strand
GCAGCTCGGGCGGCTCGGGCAGGAAGAGGTCCTCCGTCAGCACGTCGTCTTCGTCCTCCCGCCCATCCGGCGCCGGCTTCGGCTCACGCCCCTCGGGCACCGGCTTCGGCTCCCGCCCGTCCGCACCCGCCGGCCGGCCAGGACATCGAGGTCGGTGAGCTTCGCTCCGATCCTGCGGTTGTCTTCCCCCCCCCTCAGCCCTTCTCTTCCATCTCCTTCTTGAGCCGATAGAGCAGATTGAACGCTTCGATGGGGGACATGGTGTCGAGCGAGAGTTCCTTGAGGGTGCGGGTGAGGCGGTCGTCCGGTGCCGGAGCGGGGGGCGGGCCGTCCTGCGATTCGGGAGCGGGGCGGCGGACGGCATCGAACAGGGAGGGTTGCAGGGGGCCGTCGGGGCGCTTGCGGCGGGCCGGGCGGGGGCGCTCGATGCGGATGTCGCCCGAGCCGTCCTCGATGGACGAGAGGATCTCCTTGGCCCGGTCGATCACGGGGAGCGGGACGCCGGCAAGGCGGGCCACCTGGATGCCATATGAACGGTTCGTTCCCCCCTCGACCAGCCGGTGGAGAAACAGGATCTCGTCGTTGAACTCCTTGACCGCGATGTTGAAGTTGCGGGCCCGCTTCTTGTACTCCGACATCTGCGTCAGCTCGTGATAGTGGGTAGCGAAGAGCGTGCGGGCCCGCAGGTTGTCGTGGAGATACTCGACCATGGACCAGGCGATGGAGAGGCCGTCATAGGTGCTGGTCCCGCGGCCGACCTCGTCCAGGATGACGAGGCTGCGGCGGGTTGCTTTCTTGAGGATCTCCGCTGCCTCCTTCATCTCGACCATGAAGGTGGAGAGCCCCCGGGCGAGACTGTCCGTGGCGCCGACCCGGGTGAAGATGCGGTCGACGAGGCCGATGGTGGCCTCCCTGGCCGGAACGAAGCTGCCCATCTGCGCCATGATGACCGTGAGCGCAACCTGGCGCATGACCGTGGACTTGCCGGCCATGTTGGGGCCGGTGATGATCAGGAGCTGCTGCTTCTCCGCGTCGAGGAAGACATCGTTGGGCACGAAGCGGGACGCGGGCATCATCTTCTCGACCACGGGATGGCGGCTCTCCTTGAGGTCGAGGACGTCGGATCGGTCGATCCGGGGGCGGCAGTAGCCGTTGCCGTGCGCCAGGCGTGCGAACGAGACGAACACGTCGAGCGTGGCGACCGAAGCCGCTGCCGCCAGGATCGCCTCCCGGTGCCCGGCCACCTGGTCGAGCAGCTCGAGAAAGAGCTCTTCTTCGAGGGCATTGGCCTGGTCCTGGGCGTGGAGGACCTTTTCCTCGTACTCCTTGAGCTCCGGCGTGAAGTAGCGTTCTGCGTTGACCAGGGTCTGTTTGCGGATGAAGGTCTGGGGGACGAGGTGCAGGTTGGCCCGTGTGACTTCGATGTAGTACCCGAACACCTTGTTGAAGCCGACCTTGAGCGACTGGATGCCGCTCTCCGAGCGCAGCTTCGCTTCGTAGCCGAGGAGCCATTCCCGTCCGCCCCGGGTGAGCTCGAGGAGCTCGGCCAGCCGAACGTTGTACTCGGGCAGGAAGATCCCTCCTTCACGGGCGATCGGGGGGGCGGGGTCCTTCAGGAAGCGGAGTGCAGTCACCAGCGGCTCGGGCTTCGTCTGCAAAGCGGAGGAGAGCCTCCGTATCTCCGGGCTGCAGCACGAGGTGAGAAGTTGCCGCAGCCGGTCGAACAGGGCCGCGGACTGGGCCAGCGACTGGAGCTCTCGGGGGGTGGCCTGGCGGGTCACCACGCGGGTGGCCAGCCGCTCCACGTCGTAGAGTTGCTTGAGCGTCTCGGCAAGATTCTCCCGCAGCATGGACTGCTCGACCAACTCCTGGACCGCGTCGAGCCGCTGGTCGATGGCCTCGGGCTCGACCAGGGGATAGGTGAGCCAGCGGCGCAGCAGGCGGGCCCCCATGGCCGTGCAGGTCCGGTCCATGAGCGCCAGCAGGCTGCCCCGTCGGTCGCCGGAGTAGGTCCGAAGCAACTCCAGATCCGTGACCGCGGTCTCGTCGAGCACGAGGTAGTTTCGAATCTCGTACAGCTCGAGCGGCTCGAGCTGGAGCCTTCCGTCACGTTGGAGCGACTTGAGGTAGCCGACGAGGGCTCCGGCAGCGGCCAGCACCTCGGGCCCCAGCTCCCGGACGTGAGCCAGTCCTTCCAGCGCCGGACGGGTGCAGCGGGGCTCGAACCAATCGTCCGGTGCGGGCCTCAACGCGGCCGCCGGCAGCACGGCAGCGACCTTGTCCATCTTGCCGGCCAGCTTCTCCGGGAAGACCACTTCCCGAGGCTCCAGGCGGGCCAGCTCGATGCGCAGGTTCGGGAAATCGTCCGCACGGCAGGCGCGGAAACACCCCGTCGAGGCATCGAGGCACGCGAACCCGATACCGTCGAGTCCGTGGTACACGGCCGCCAGGAAGTTGTTTGCACCGGCCTCCAGCGCATCGAGGTCGAGCACCACCCCGGGCGAGACCACGCGCACGATTTCCCTGCGGACGATCCCCTTGGCCTGCGACGGATCTTCCATCTGTTCGCAGATCGCTACCTTCTTGCCCGCGGCCAGCAGCTTGCCCACGTACGTCTTGAGCGCATGATGCGGCACGCCGCACATGGGGACCGGATTCTCGGATGACTTGTCCCGAGAGGTGACCACGACCTCCATGATCGGGGCCGCCTCGAGCGCATCCTCGAAGAAGAGCTCGTAGAAGTCCCCCATCCGGAACAGGAGGATGGCGTCCGGCACCTGGGCCTTGGCTTCCAGATACTGCCGCATCGCGGGGGTGATGTTGTGTTCCGTGGTCATGCTGCCCCGGCGGTAGGACTATTCGTTCTCGTTGAAGTAGTAGACCTCGGTCACTTCGGACGTGAGGATGAAGGTGCTCTTGTTCGCACTGGCGGTGTCGAGGTCGCCGTGGGCCACCGCGTACCACCATCGTCGCTCAGGATCCTTGATGTAGACGTTGGACGGCTCCGGATCCTCCGGGGCCCAGCCCACCGTGACGTACTGGTAGTTGGTCGTCCCACCCGTCGGCCGACTGCCCAGCGCGCACCACCCCGGGTAGGAGTTCGCGTCCTGGGGGCAGGAGATCTCCCATTTCCTGTCACCGCCCGAGATCACCGTGGGGTGGAAATCGCTGTCCGAGTGGGCGGACTCCGAAGCGCTCGTGTCCACGTACTGGCCGTAGGTCTGGTAGTACGTCTCCTGCTTCATCTTGATGTCGGAGAGGAAGGTGATCGCCTCCGTCGTCCGGGCTTTGCGCATGTACTTCTTGTAGCTGATTCCCGCCACGACCGAGAGGATCGCCAGGATCACCACGGTGACCATCAGCTCAACCAGCGTGAAACCGTTTCTGCGTCGCATGTCGTTCCCTCCGGACGGTGCGGGGCGCCTGCAAAGCGAGTATATCCCCAGAACGGGGGACGTGACAAGGGCTCCGAGTTCCGGACACACGGCAGGTCCGACGCCCCGTCCTCCCGCTCGTGCGCGTGCGGCACGTCTGCCCCCGCTGTGTGGGCGAATCCTCGAAGGCAGACGCCAGACCGAGCGGGGCCTGCGTCTGCCCCCGCCGTGTGGGCGAATCCCGGCAGCGACTTCCGGAGTTGACATACGTTCATACAGCTCGTATGCTTGGCATGGAGGGTCTGAAGATGGGAATCCGGACGACGATTGTGATGACCGAAGAGCTGTTGGCGAAGGTCCGGCAGGAGGCAGCCGAGCGCGGGTGGAATCTCAGCCGCACCATCGCGGAGCTGGTCCAGGCGGGGCTCCAGCGCAAGAGCGTTACCTCCGCGCGCAGGAAGCCCTTCCGCTTCCCCACCTTCAAAGGGCGTCTGCAGCCGGGGGTCGATCTGGACGACCGGGACCGGCTCCATGACCTGATGGACGGCCGATGAGGAAGCTCCCCCGCCCTCGAAACCGCAGGCCGTCGAGCGGGTGCGCACCAGCCCCCCACCGATGGCTTGCCGGAGGCCGGGGATGATCACGATCGATACCAACGTCCTCGTGTACGCCCACCGCAGGGAGACCGCACTCCACCTCCAGGCAGCACAGCTGCTTCAGGCCCTGGCCGACGGCGACGAGCCGTGGGCGCTGCTCTGGCCGTGCGTGTACGAGTTCCTCCGGGTCGTCACCCACCCCCGGGTGTTCGATCCGCCGACGAAGCTCCCGCTGGCCCTCAAGGCGATCGAGAGCCTTCTCGACTGCCCGACGGTCGTGCTGCCGTCCGAGACGCCGCGCCACCGGGCGAGCTTCCTCTCCGTGATCGCTGCTGCAGGAGCAGGCGGCAACCATGTCTTCGACGGCCACATCGCAGCCCTGATGCGCGAGCATGCCATCGACGAGATCGTGACCACGGACCGGGACTTCTTCCGCTTCCCCGGAATTCGGGTGCGCATCCTGGGGGAGTAGACCGCAACGGATCCCTTTTCGGCCCACGAGCCGCAGGTGCGGGCAACCTGACGGCCGAGGCACCGCATCGGCAGTCGGGCCGGGCAACCGGCAGCCTGCGAGGATGCGGTACGTACCGTTGGATCGGCTGCCCTCCCGGCCTCAGTAGCACGTCACCCGCAGCCCGCCGACCTTCCACCCCTCCTTGAGGCGGGCGGCCGAGACGCGGACCTTGAACGAACGGCCTCCGTCCTGCGTGGTGTACTCGAGCTCGACGACCACGGCCTCGGGACCGATGTACGCGGCCTCGGGCAGGGTCGAGAGCGCACCGAAGTAGCGCTTCTCACCGCAGGCCTTGACGTCCGCAGCCACATCGTCGTTGATCCGGTACGCCTTCTTGTTCGCAGAAGCCGCTTCCAGGAACGCTGGCGACAACGAATCCACCTTGCGGGCCTTCCTGAGCACCGTCAGGGTCTCGTTGAGACGCCGGGCCGACTCCGGGTCCGGGGCCTTGTCCGCCCCGCCCAGGATCAGTTTGGATACCAGGTCCTTGTCCCCGACCGGGACTGCGTTGCCACCTGTGACCTTGAAGCCCCCCTTGGCCTTGACCGCCTTGACCGAATCCAGGAACAGGATCCCCTTGTCCGAACCGACGGCGACGGTGACGCTGATTGACTCGGTGGCCCC
>VGRX01000335.1 GCA_016875215.1 Deltaproteobacteria bacterium | reverse complement strand
GAGGGCGAGGTCGTGCGCGCAGGCCAGGCCGCTGGGGCCGCCTCCGACGATGGCCACCTTCACGGGCTTGGGGTCCGGCAGGGAGATCGGTCGCTCCTCCGCGTTGTCCGGGTGGGCCATGACAAACGCCTTCAACGCCCGGATCGAGATGGCTCCTCCGTCCGTGGAGCGGGAGCATTCGGTCTCGCAGACGTGGTTGCAGACCCGGCCGCAGACCGAGGGGAGCGGGTTGTCGCGGCGGATGACGTCGCGGGCCTCCCGGAACTTGCCGGCGGCAATGAGCGCCACGTACCCCTGGGCATTCTGGTGCACGGGGCAGGCATCCCGGCACGGCGGGATGCCGCGGCGGGTCAGGATGTACTTGTTGGGCACCGCAGCGGGGAACGGCTTGTAGATGGCCTTGCGGACAGAGGTCAGGCCGAGGTTGTACTCGTTGTAGAGCCCGGCAGGGCAGTTGTCCGTGCACTTTCCGCAGCCGGTGCACGTGCCTTCGTCCAGGTAGCGGGGGTTCCGCCGGACCGTGACCTTCAGGCCTTCGCGGACCTTCTTGACCGCGACGACCTCGGAGTTGGTCAGGAGGTGGATCCGCTTGTTCTTGGTCATCTCGTCCATCTTGGGCGAGAGGGTGCACATGGCGCAGTCGTCGGTGGGGAAGGTCTTGACCACGCGGGCCATGTTGCCCCCGACCGTGGTCTCCCGTTCCACAAGGTGGACATCGTGCCCCAGCTTGGCCAGCGTGCCGGCCGCGTGCATGCCAGCGATTCCGGCGCCGATGATCGCGACGTCCCGCGAGACCTGGACCTGGCGGATCTGCAGCGGGACCAGGCGACGGGCCTTCTCGACCGCGGCCCGGACCAGCATGGTGGCCTTCTCCGTCGCCTTTGCCGGCTCGTCATGGTGCGGGTACGCGCACTGCTCGCGCAGGTTCACCACCTCGAGCATGTAGGGGTTGATGCCTGCCTCGGCAACGGTCCCGCGGAAGAGCTCCTCGTACTGGCGCGGGGTGCAGCTTCCGATGATCGCGGAGTCGAGGTTGTGCTCCTTGATCTTCTCCTTGATGCGCGCCTGGCCCTCGGCGGAGCAGGTGAACGAGTTCCACATGGCGAACTCGACGTTCGGCATGTCCGGGCTGTGCCGGACGAGGTGCTCGACGTCCACGGTGTCCGAGATGTTGCCGCCGCACCGGCAGATGAAGATGCCGATGCGTTGTTTCGGGTTCTTCGGCTTGTCGCTCATTGGGCCACCGCCACGAGATGCCTGTTCAGGCCGAGGGTCTTGCCATCCAATCCGAAGGCCATGCCGAGAAGCTGCGGGAGGTGCAGCACGGGCAGCTTCAGGGGCTGCGTGCGCGTCTTGTCCGCTCGGTACTGGTACGAGTCGAGGGTGAGCTGGCACAGGGTGCAGGGGGTCACCATCACGTCGGCGCGCTTGTCGACCGCGCCTTCCAGGCAGTGCCCGACCATGGTGGTGGTTGCCGGTGCATTCACGAGCATCACGTGGAAGCCGCAGCACTCGGTGCGGGCATCGTAGCGCACCGGCTCCGCTCCGAGGGCCTCGATGATGCGCTCCATCGAGTTGGGGTCACGACCGTCCTCGAAGCCGAGCACCTCCTCGGGCCGCAGGATGTGGCATCCGTAGAAGGGGGCGATGCGCAGGCCGGCAAGCGGCTTCTTCACGAGCGCCCGGATCGCTTCGGGCCCCACGTCTTCCGCCAGCACCCAGAGCAGGTGGCGCACCTTGACCCGGCCCTCATAGCGCAGGTCGAACCTGGCGAGGCTCTCGTTGATCCGCCCGGCGAGCTGGGGATTCGATCTGAGCTCGTGCTGCGCCTTCAGCATGGTGAGCAGGCAGGTGTTGCACAAGGTGAGCAGATCGAGCCCGGCCCGCTCGGCAATGGCCAGGTTGCGGGCATTGAGGGCCAGCGAGACGTCCGGCTGCTCCTCGTGGAGGACTCCCGCCCCGCAGCACGTCATGCTCTCGAAAGGGTGAAGCTCGAGACCCAGCAGAGGAGCGATGGCCCGCATGGCCCGGTCCGCTTCCTTGACCGTCGCTTCCGCGGCACACCCGGGATAGTAGGCGAAGCGTGACGGGCTCATTTCCTGAACTCCTCGATCAGTGCCTGGACCTCGTCCATTCCCTCGATCTCCTTGACGATTGGCGGCGGTATCTTGCCCCGGGCCAGCATGCGCATGGCATACGGGATCATCTTGAAGGTGGACCAGCGCAAGGTGCGGAACGTGAGCAGGGCCTCGTTCAGCTTGCCCTTGCCGCCGAGATCCGAGAGGAAGGCCATGGTGTGACGCGCACCGGCCGTGTCCCGGTTTCCCCGCCGCAGGGCTTCGGTCCGGATTGCCGTGATGATGTCAGCGGGCCGGATGTTCTTGCGGCAGCTCGCCACGCACTGCTGGCAGCGTGCGCAGTACCAGATCTCGTCGGATGCGAGCAGCTCGTCGGCCAGATCCAGGATGGTGCGTGCGACGATCTGGCGGGGGCTGAAGCCCGGCACCGCCTCGGCGACCGGGCAGGTGGCCGTGCACATGCCGCACTGGATGCAGTGGTCGAGGTCCTTTCCGTCAGGGGTGGCGGCCACGTCCCCCGCGAGCCCACGGTCATGCCGAGCGGTTCCTCCCATGTCGGTCAGCCCTCCACGTACGGCAGGGTCTGCAGCGAATGCGGCACCAGCAGCACCCGCGCATTGGCCCCGAAGCGTCTCCGCACATCAGCAAGGACTTCGTCCATCGTGTCCATGGCCAGCATGTGGGCGGCCCGGATCACGTCCGGACACTCCGCCCCCACCACGACCACGTCGTTGGCCTCCATGACCTTGGCCATCACGAACGCACGCTGCTCACCGGGTTTGTAGCCCTTGGTGCGTGCATCGTGCAGGATCGTCTGCATGTCGGGTGCGGCCTTCATCGTGGCGAAGAAGCGCTCCTCACCGGTGCCTTCTCCCGCTCCCTCCTGGCAGCGGGCTGCCACCACCAGCACCCCGCCAGGCTCCAGCAGGGGAGTCGGCGCAAAGAAGATGTAGCTGGGCCCGCGGCTCGCCTGGTACAGGTTTGCATCCTTGGGGAAGCCCACCCCGCAGAGCACCGCGTGGTATCGATGCGGCACCGGAACGGTGTAGACCTTGCGGGCCACCTCGACCAGGGCCTCGAACACGGCCCGGTGCTCGCCGGCCATTACTGCGCAGATCTCCTGGGCGCCGTTCTTCACGACGTTGATGCAGAAGTCCAGCCCCGCCTTGTCCGCGATCTCCATGGCCGCTTCGTGGAACGGGTTGCCCTCGAGGTTGGCCAGTCGCGTCGCCGGATGGTCGAGCATGACCGGGCCGTGGGTGTAAGAGATCATGGCCTCGCCCGCCACTCCCACCGCCATGGTCTTGCGGCATCCGCTGAATCCCGCGTACTGGTGGGGCTCGACGATGCCCGTGGCGATCAGAAGATCCGCCTCGTACGCGATGCGGTTGAAGATGATCGGGACGCCGCTGGCGGTCAGGCCCAGGTCGACCAGGACGCCCGGATCCTCTGCATTGTGGTCCACGACGTTGTACCGGGCCACGATGCGCTGCCCCAGCTTCTCGACCTTCTCTTCGTGGGTGCTGGCGCGGTGCATGCCCACCGCCACCAGGATCGTGATCTGCCCGTCCGGGACGCCCGCAGCTTCCAGCTCCTGAAGCATCGGGCCGACCAGGGCTTCGTCCGGGCAGGCCCTCGTGATGTCCGTGATGACGATGCAGACCTTCGAGGCCGGGGTGACCAGGCTGCGCAACGGCCCCGTGCCCAACGGGTTGGCCAGGGCTTCCCGCACGGCAACGGCCAGGTCGGGCAGGGCCGGGTAAGGGGCAGGCTCCGCCATGTCACACCTCATCCCCGGGGGAACCTCGAACGACATCTCACCGCGGCCGTACGGTATCTTGTGCATGGTTCAATCCAGGGTGTAGGGGAGGCCGAGCTCGCCCGCGATGAACCGCATCGAGCCGACGCTCTTGGGGTGGATGGGGACTCCGCTCTTCTCGTACCGCTCGGTCATCTCGAACTCGCGCTCGCCGTGGACGAAGATGCGCTCCTCGCCGTCGGCCTTGGCACTCGAACGCAGCTCGTTCGCATACTGGGCGAGGCTCTTGCGGAACGCCTGGGGATCTCCGAACCCCTTGAGATCGAACGCCCCAAGCAGGTGGCAGACGTTGGCAGGCTTCGGCTTGCCGTCCGGACCATCCTCGTACACGTGTGCACCGAAAGCCCCCCCGGCCAGCACGCCCGTCAGGACGTCGATCAACAGGGCCATGCCATAGCCCTTGTGTCCGCCCCACGTCTCCCCCTCGCCCCCCAGCGGCAGGAGCCCACCGCCGCGCCGCTTCACCAGGTTGTCCAGCACCCGCCTGGCATCTCCGGTGGACTTCCCGGTCTCGTCCGAGGCCCAGCCGGCGGGCATGGTCTTCTCTTTGCGGTTGTAGACCTCGACCTTGCCGCGAGGCACCGTGGACGTTGCCATGTCCAGCACGAAGGGGCGTTCGCCCTCCGCAGCCGGGGCCGCAACCGCGATGGGATTGGTACCCACGATGATCTCACGGCCGAACGTCGGCACCACCAGGGGGGCCGAGTTGGTCAGCGAGATGCCGATCATGTCGTGGGAAAGCGCCATCATGGCGTAGTAACCCGCGATACCGTAATGGTTGGAGTTCCGCACAGCGACGAAGCCCGCTCCGGACTCGGAAGCCTTCCGGATGGCCATTTCCATGGCATACTTGGCGGCCGGCTGCCCCAACCCGTCGCGTGCGTCGAGTGTAGCCGTCGCTGCCGTCTCGAAGAGCACCGAGCAGGGCGCCACGGGCTTGATGAGCCCGTCCTTGAGCCCTTTCACATACCGTTCGAGGCGGGCGACTCCGTGCGAGTGAATCCCTCTCAGGTCCGCGGCGACGAGATTGTCGGCCACCACCCAGGCATCGTCCGGCCGTACGCCGAGGCGGACAAAGACGGCCTCCACGAACTCGCGCAGGCGATCGACCGGGATAAAGATCTCGTTCTGTTCCAGAGCTTCCACCATGGCCACCCTCCTCTGCTGCCGCACCGGGCGCACGACCGGGGATTCCGGGGAACGGCCGACGACGGCACCAAGCCTGCGG
>VGRX01000334.1 GCA_016875215.1 Deltaproteobacteria bacterium | reverse complement strand
CCCCCGTCTCCATCCACGACCGGTCGGGGAAGCTCCTCTACCTGCTCGACATCGACGGGGCCACGGACGAGTCCGTGCTTCCCGAGGGGCTGACCCTCACCCGCACCTCCCGCCTCGCGTTCACCACGGCCATCACCACGGCCTCCGGCTGCGGCCTCACGATCTTCCATCACTTCCTCGATGTCTCCGCAGGCAACCGTAGCGCTGCGCTTGCCCCCGGCGAGGAGCGCATGTTCCGCACCGATGCCGGAACCTACCGGGTCGCCTGCCTCGACATCTCCTCCTCTCGGGATGATGCCGAGTGCCTTGTCGAGAACCCGACCTACTCCGCATTCCTCGTCGAGCTGGTCGACCGGGACGAGCCGTGAAGTGGTCGATTGGGTTCGCCTTGGCCGTTGACATCCCCGTCCTCGAGATCCTATGCTGATTCCGGGTCTACAGCTTCGCCGTTTTCGCAACAAGGAGGGGGAGAATGAGAAGTCACCGTCTGCCAGTGGTCCTGCTTGGGTTGTTCCTTGTCATCGGTCGCCCCGCGTACGCGGAGGAGAAGATCGCAGCGTGCGCGTCGAATTGCGTCGAGGGGATCGCCAAGGCCCTTGTCGCCGCGCTGACGTCAGCGGACGCGGAGAAGGCCTGCTCCGTCTACGTGCAGTCAGACCAGGTCCTTGCCATCGAGTCGAGCGGCCGCGTCCATGAGGGGATCAAGGGAATCCGGGAGATGTACGCCTCCGCCTTTTCGGAGGCGAAGTTCCTGGAGGTGAAGTTTCGAGTCGAGCGGCCGCGTCCATGAGGGGATCAAGGGAATCCGGGAGATGTACGCCTCCGCCTTTTCGGAGGCGAAGTTCCTGGAGGTGAAGTTCGAGTTCGAGCGCACTCACCTGGAGGAGACGTACGGCATCAGCTACTTCAAGCTGCGTGCAACGCTCCAGACGACGGCCGACAACCTCAAGTGGGAGTTCTACGTGCAGGGCAGCTGGGTCCTCGAGAAGGACGGTGACCGCTGGCTGATCCGGCACGAGCACTTCTCCCCCATCCTCGGCGTCGACCGCGTCAAGCCGCTCGACCCGATTCCCGAAGAGCCGAAGAAGGAAGGCGATGGAAAGGGAGGCCCCGGCACGTGAAGCGAGGAGACATGGACGGGATCAGGTTCTTTCAGGACTTCTATCCGGATGCGCTCGCACAGTGCTACGGCTGCGGCAGGCTGAACGAGCACGGCCTTCACGTCCGGAGCCGCTGGGAAGGGAACGAGTCGGTCTGCATCTTCGAGCCCCGCCCGTATCACACCGCTGTGCCGGGATTCGTGTACGGGGGCCTCATCGCATCGCTCGTGGACTGCCATTCCACCGGGACCGCTTCGGCCGCCGCCTTCCGTGCGGAAGGCCGGGAGCTCGGAACGGATCCGCCCCGCCGCTTCGTCACCGCCTCCCTGCACGTGGACTACTTGAAGCCCACACCCATGGGTGTCCCGCTGCTGTTGCGCAGCACGGTCGAGGAAGTCCGGCCGCGCAAGGTCGTGGTGGTCACCACCGTGCTCGCAGGCACCGTCGAAGTAGCGCGTGGCCGAGTCGTTGCCGTGCTGATGCCGGACTCGTTCCTGCCCGCCGCACCCTGAGCGCACCCGATCTACCTTCTACCCGCTTCACATGTCTTGCTTCTACTGGCGCTGGAGATCCTTTGACAGAACGCCCGCTACGATGCGGGCCATGAGCTTGATGTCGTACGGCTTTGGAATGGACGCATCGAACCCGTGCTTGCGGTGTTGGGACATGACCGGATCCGTGGAATAGCCGCTCGACACGATGGCCGGGATATCCGGGGCCAGCCTTCGGAGCTGCCGCAACGTCTCGACTCCCCCCAGGTTCCCCGGTACGGTAAGGTCCAGGATCACGAGGTCGAATCTGTTTCCCGAAGCCAGTGCCTCGGCAAACCTGGCAATCGCCTCGCTCCCGTCGCACACCACATGGACCGAGTAGCCGAGCGTTTCGAGGATCTCCCGCCCCATGTCCCGGATCATCTCTTCGTCGTCCATGAGCAGAATGGACCCGGTTCCCCCGGTCACAACTTCCTCCCGGCCTGTCGCGGGGGGGGCTTCTCCGTCCGCTGCGGGCAGCCAGAAACGGAAGGTGCTCCCCTTTCCCGGCTCGGAGTCGACCTCGATCCGTCCTTCGTGCCGGGCAAGGATGGAGAAGCATACGGCAAGTCCCAGCCCCGTTCCGCCGGGGCGGGTCGTGTAGAACGGGTCGAAGATCCTCTGCTGGATTTCCTTGGCAATACCCTCCCCGGAATCGATCACCTCCACGCACACATATCTTCCGGGCTTGAGCTGCACTGCGCGGTCATCCTCCCCGAACGAGCAGTTCCGGGCCCAGACCCGGACCACTCCGCCCCTCGGCATGGCCTGTCGGGCGTTCAGGACGAGGTTGTGTACCACCTGGGCCACCTGCCCCTCGTCCGCGAGCACGGGCCACAGATCCTCCGGCACGTCCACCTCGCACCGCACGGAGGACCCCCTCAAGGCGAACCCGGCGGTCTCCTCGAGCACCAGCGGCAGCGACATGGCCTCTCGGATCGGCGCCCCCCCCGTGGAGAAGGTCAGCAGCTGAAGAGTCAGATCCCTTGCCCTGACCGTGGCCTTCTCAGCTTCTGCCAACCGTTCCCGGACCTGCTCGGGGTCGATGAGGAACCGAGCCTGTGCCAGGGAGAGATTGCCGAGGATACCGGCCAACAGGTTGTTGAAGTCATGAGCGATGCCCGCTGCCAGCAGCCGAACCGACTCGAGCTTCTGCGCACGCACCATCTCCTCCTCGAAACGCCGCCGCTCCGTCACGTCTCGGAACACCAGCACGACTCCGATCACCTCGCCCCGGGCGTTGCGAATCGGTGCACCGCTGTCCGCAATCGCCCGCTCGACCCCGTCGTGCGCCAGCAGCAGGGTGTGATTGGCAAGCTCCACGGCAATGCCCTCGGCCAGCACCCGCTCCACCGGACTGGCCAGCGGCAGCCGCGTGTTCTCGTCCACGATGCGAAACACTTCGTCGAGCCGGTGCCCCTCGGCATCTCGACGGCGCATGCCGACGAGCTTCTCCGCCACCGGGTTTATCAGCACGACCCTGCCGCTCCTGTCCGTCGCGATGACGCCGTCCCCGATGCTCCCCAGCGTAACGGCAAGCAGCTCCTTCTCCTCCGAGAGCGCGACCTGCGTCGCAAGCCTCTCGCTCACTTCCCGGTGCAGGCTCTGGTTGGCATCGGAGAGCTGACGGTTGGATTCCTGCAGCTCGGCCCCCTTGCGGGTCGCCTCGTCACGCGATTCCCGAATCAACCCCACCGCAGCGGCAAACCCGCGGGTGAGCTGACCAATCTCGTCCCTGCGGATGTCCGTCGGCACCGGAAAATCGAGGTTGCTCCAGTTGAGTCGCTCCACCCGTCTCGTCAGCGACACGAGCGGTCGAGCGGCCACGTAGTTCAGAAGCAGCCCCACGAGGATGCAGATGAGCACGACGCAGGCCCCCAGCAGCGCATAGTCCCGAGCCGTTCGCTCGGTTCCCTCGTCAAGGACCTTCTCGACCTCCACACCCCGAGCCAGCACCTCCTCCTCCGGCACCACCACCCCGAGGCTCCAGCCGGCCGACTTCACCGGCGAGTACGCCACGATCCGCCGCTTGCCTCCCAGCACGATGTCGGCTACTGCCTCCTCCCCGCGCACCATCGACCGCACGATGTCGCGAATGGCCGGATCCGGGTGCGCATCCAGCGATACGCCGCTCAACGCTGCAATCTTCTTCTCGTCCCAGCTCTGCCTGTCCCCGGGCAAACCCGTCTCTCGCACCGCCCGGGCTTGCCCCTCGTCGAAAACAAAATCCGCGATACCCGCCTCCGGCACGGCCAGCGGGCGGCCCGAACCGGTCAGCAGAAACGCATATCCTCGACTGCCCGGATCCGCGGAAATGACCTTCCGGACCAGCACATCCAGCAGGATGTCCAGCCCCACCGTGCCCAGAAACCGGTCCCCTTCATAGAGCGGCGCAACAGCGCTCGTCATCCAGATCCCCTTGAACTGGTCCAGGTACGGCTCCAACCACCTCAGCTTCCGCTCCGGGTTGTTCGAAGGGTTCAGGAGACGAACATAGTCCTCTCCGCTCTCATCCAGGTCCAGCACTTGCGGCTCCTCCCGCAACACGTCGTAATACCTGTACTCCGGATGAACGTTCGTGGCCCCCGTGACCAGGACCACCCAGGCAAGATCGAGCGTCCCCTTCAGCTCATCCCACGCTGCCACCAGGTAGGGATCGAGCAGCACCACTTCGCGCAGCGTCCGCCCGGCCTCATCCCCGAACTGCGGGTCGGTCTGAGCCTTCTTCACGGCCGGCCTCGGCAACCAGGGACAGCCCGCAATCCGATCGTCGAAGTCGTTGAACGCGCCAAACTTCGGATGGACATACCCGAACCCCGGAAGGCCCCCCGAATTGCGCTCCGGGTACACATCCTTGAGCTGCGCCAAGTTGTAGCGCTCGGGGTTCGTCCGGATGCGCATGAAGCCCCGGCGGAGGTGCAACACCTCCCCCTCGTAGCGGGCGCAAAAACCCTCGATCTCAGCGGCTTTTAGACGAACGTACTCGAGGACGCGCTCGTGCTCCGACCTGATGAGCTCCGTACGGACTGACTCGTTCGCCCGCTCCCCGACCCGCCGGATGGCGAGGTACCCGGTGATTCCAAGCACCGCCACCGGCAGCAGGAATGCAACCACGAGCACAAGAAGAATCTTGTACAGCAGCCTCATGCGCCATGTCTCCCAATGGCTGTTCCCATCCCCTCAATCAGGCCGGGTTCTCCTCTCCGGCGAGTATAGACCTGGGAGGGGTAGTGAATGCAAGAGGAATATCCGGCGCAACTTCCCGGGCGCCGGCCGAGGCTTCGCCAATGCTTTTCGGCGCAAGCCCTGGAGCCGTCTCAATGCCACCCACCGCCGTCGGCCAGGTCCCCCAGGTACCTGCCGTAGGCCGTCCCCTCGTACCGCTTCTTTCGAGCAAGGAGCCGGTCCCTCCCCACCCACCCGGAATGGAAGGCAATCTCCTCGATGCACGCGAGCTTGAGCCCTTGCCGCTGCTCGATGGTCTGGACGAAGTTCGATGCCTGCAGCAGCGCTTCC
>VGRX01000333.1 GCA_016875215.1 Deltaproteobacteria bacterium | reverse complement strand
CCCCCCGCAGCCGGTCCGGATCCACCTCGACCCACCGGCCGCGGATCATGGAAAGCCCGGCCATGCTCGAAAGGAGCTGCTCGATCTCAGCGGCCGTCAGCGTCTCATCCCCGACCGACACGCTCAGCTCGAAGTCGAGCAACGCATTCCCCCCGAGGACCGAGGGCTGACGTCCCCCGACCGTGGCCTTGACCTGCACCTTCGACGGCCGGCGGGCCGACCAGCCGGCTGGAACGCGCACCACCACCCCGGCCCCTTCCAGGACCGGCACGTCCGCTAGGAATCGGAACGCGTCCCGCGGGCGCCACCGCAACGGGTGGAAGATCTCCCCCGTTTCCACCATGCTCTTGAGCCAGGAACAGGACTCCGCAGCCCGCTGGACCGGCAGGAGTAGATTCAGGAGCTTTTCCCGATCCGCACTCCCTGCGTACTGCCGCAACGCCTGCCCCAGGGGAAGGTGTTGTGCACGGGCCTGCGCGGACAGGCGATCCGTGTAGGTTGCCAGGAACGCGAACGGTGCCTCCTCGTCCTTCCGGTTTTCGGCCAGGTTGAAGTGCACTCGGCCGACCAGGTTCCAGGCGGGGTTGAGCCGTTTCAGGAACTCCTGGACCGACTCGCCGGACGCTGCGAGTTCATTCCGGAACGTCTCGCCCAGAACCTGCCACAATCCGCCGAGGCTTTCCTCGGTGACATACTCCGCTCCGGCCATCAACGGGGCTGCTGCGGCCAGCTCTTCGAGCATCCCGCCCCCCGGCGCGGGTACGGTCACCTTGTCCCGCTGCTCCTCGGCATCGGGCAGCGAGCAGACAGCGGTCACATACTGCTGGGCCAGGTCTCGGAAGTAGGCAAGAACCGGCGACAGGATCGTCCCGACCTCTCCGCCACCGAGCTGCAGCAACCCGGCCCCGGTCCCACGGCCAAACGCCTCCCGCACACGCTTCTCCACCTCCTCCCCGAGTGCCGGAGCATCCTCCCGCTCCTCGAGCAGCAGCTTCCCGTGCGGTGTCAGCATCAGCGAGAGCCCCATTCCTCCTCCTCCACAAGGTGCGCAGCATAGGGCCGCACCAGCCACGCGGCAAGGGGAAATCGGGGTGCGAACATTTCTCTTTCGAACTCGGCCTTGGCGGTGCTACAGTGTATCCGCTATCAAGCTGGGAGGCAATCAGCATGGACTACGACAGGCTTCGAATTCCATTGGAAAAGGGACTCAGTGACGAGTTGTTCCAGATGTTCCGGGGCGACATCATCAGCGGGATTCTCAAGGAGGCTGTGGTCGAGGAATCGGGCGGCCACGTGAGGGCCATGCTCGAAGGCCACGCGTTCCGCCTCACCCCGAGAATGGCCCCCGGTCTGCACGACCTTGCAGCGGGAGTCCGCAAGAAGCTCGGGCTGGCTGACCAGGTCGAGTTCTACGTCGTCAGCAATGCAGACATCAACTGTGCGGCGTACCCGGCTCAGGAAGACGGCAAGGAACATGTCGTGATGATCCATTCGGGGTTGCTCGAGCGTTTCGACGATGAGGAGCTGTGCTTCGTGCTCGGGCACGAGCTGGGCCACCTGATCAGCAGGAACTCGGAGCTTTCCCGTATCATGGAGTTCGTGTTTCCGGCGCAATCCAACATCCCGCTCCTTCTGCAGAACAAGGTGGCGCTCTGGAACAAGCTTGCGGAGCTGTCGGCAGACCGTTACGGCTTCCTGGCCTGCCGGAATCTGGACAAGTGCGTGTCTGCCTTCTTCAAGATGGCATCAGGCCTCGATACTGCCCGATTCGCATTCAGCGCATCGGCCTACCATGAAGAGGTCGATGCCGTTCTGGAGTTCTTCCGCTCACATCCCGAAGGTGGTGGTTCGACCCATCCGGTCAATCCGATCCGCATCAAGGCGCTCCAGTTCTTTGCCGGATCCGCTCTCTTCAAGTCCGTGAGCGAAACCGGTGAGGCCGTCGAAGACGAAACGCTGGAATCCCAGGTGGGCGGACTTCTCGATGTGATGATCTCGCAGGGGTTCAGCGAGTTGGACAGGCACCGCGCCTTCTTCATGGCTTCCGGCGGGCTGATCATGGCGGGGGCTGATGGCGAGCTGAGCGAGGACGAGGCCGAGCGGATCCTCCTCACACTGGCATCGACGACTCATTTCCCGCAGGCATTTCTAGGCCATGTGCACAATTCCGGCAAGGTGGAGAAGATCTTTACCGGCTCGGCCAGCGCCATCCTATCGGTCAACCCGGGGGAGCGCTCTGCCATGTTCAGCTACCTCATTGACGTCGTCCTTGCAGACAGGCGACTCAATGACAAGGAGATCGATCTGCTGTTCGACCTCGGCGACAAGGTGTTCTCTTTCTCGCGCAAGGAGGTCGCTCAGGCTCTGGCAGCCAGGATCCAGCACTCGTTCATCCCGAGATTCTCTGACTGAAGTTTCAGGGGGAGGAACCACGTGAGCGAATCGTATGACCCGACCAACATCGGTTTCGGAATCTCCATCGTCCACCCGATGGTCATTCAGAAGGGGCAGACCCAGGCCGATCGTCAGATGCGGGAGTGGCGGACCTGGCTGAAAGAACTGGCAGAACGCCCTGAGAGCGTGCCCGCCGGTTGGGCGGTCAAGTCACCCGATGAGCATCTCGACCGGCTGTCCATCGGCCGTTGGTCCTTCCGCGAAGTCAAGGCGCAGTTCTTCTCGGATACCGCGTATGACGCTTCCCAGGGGACCGATCCGGATTGTGGGGCGGTGCGACCCAAGATCCGCTGGCTCGGTCTGTCCGGGCCGTTGCACGGGAAAGGCCTCCCGGAAGGGGATCTCTCGCTGGGCAATCTGCGTCTTGGGGTTCTCAGGGCCGTAAAACCAGGCAGGAAGAAGGCTCCTCCGCCCGCATTGGGCACGGAGGGCAAGGAGCCGGACTCCGCAGCAGTCCCGGAAGCCGAAGTCGAGCTCCTCGACGGCAAGATGGACGTGTTCTCCCTGCTGTCGGTGGCCATGGTGGAGTTGCTGGTCATCCAACTCCAATTCCCAAAGGGGCTTCCCCTGTCCAGGGCCATGCAGGTCTCCCACCTGGCAGCGCACGTCGATCCAGCCGATTGGATCCTGGTGGCGCTACCCCACGCCTTGGTATCGAAGCTCAACAAGCGGCGCTTCGAGGCTCGGGCCGCCGCACCGGAACCCCCCCCGGCAACCGGCAGTACCACCTACCCGCTTATGAAGGAAGACATCTCCCTGGTGATGCACTTCATCCACTCCCGGCCGGGTGCGGAAGGCGAGGTCGACCATTTCTCCCGCTCCAGGCTGAAGGATCTCCTCGGCCCCAGCCTGCCCGTTCTGCTGCAGGAATCGCTCCTGGCGAAAGCTCCGGTCCGGGAGTATTGGGCACCTTTCCATGGCCGGATCCCGATTGCGCCCAGGTATCTCCTGCCGGTGGGGGGGCCCGATGCCAAGGATGCAATCGGCCCGGAGGTCGTGGAAAAGGCCTGGAGCGAATTCCAAGCTGTCGAGTCTCTGGTTGCACGCGGGCTTCCACATCCGGTTCATTCCGTTTCGTTTCCGTTGCCCATGGCAGCGATCGAGGGCCCGGAAATCGCCACGGTTCACATTTCCGGGACGCAGCGGTTCTACATCACCTGCGAGGGGTTCTACGCCGTGGGCCTGGGTGCGAGCGAGTTTGACCGGACGCAATGGATGGGCCGGGTTGCAAGAGACTACCTCGCCACCTGGCTGCTTGTGCTGCACCAGGCCACGGTGCTGCAGCGCATCTCCATGGACTCCTATTTCGGCAACGAAAGGCGGGATGCCCGTGACAACGAGTTCCTGATGGCCCGCTTCCTGGAGTTCTCCACGGAGTACGACTTCACCCGCGTTTCTCCACAGCGGAACATACAGGCTCTCTACCGGACTTCCAGGGAGGTGCTTGGCGTCAACTCCATGGTCGACGAGGTCAGCTCCGAGCTCCACCGCTGGGTGGACGACGAGTCGCGAAAGGAGCAGAAGGCGTTGAACTCTGTTGCCGTACTCGCTCTGCTTGCAGCGGTGGCGACTTCGTTCGTGGGCCTCAACCTGAGCTGCTTCAACAATGACTCCCAGATATCCCTCTTCTTCAGTGAGGAGAAGTTGCTTCCGGGCTGGATCTGGTTCTGGCTGCCGCTTGGGGTGGTAGCGGTCTTCGCCGTGGCCCGTCGCTCGCTGCGAGCCCATCTGGCACGTGTGGCCAGACTGCTCTGGCGGAAGTAGGAGACGGCCGATGCAGCTCGACCCTGCACGCTACGATGCCTACCCCTTCCCCTTGGTGCACGTGTATCGGGAGATGCTTACCGCGGAAGGGGATCCACAGGAGAGTTTCCGTCGCCTCATCAAGTGCTTTGCCACGGCGCTCAAGTTCTGTTCGATCCTGGCGGTCAACGACTACCTCAACCAGCGACCGGAGCACCCCTCCTCCGAGATCGACTCGCTGCTCAAGACTTCGCTTCCACGACCGTCGCTTGGGCACTGGTGCCAGTTCCTGCGCGAGATCGTGCGTCATCTCGGGCCTCGCCTGTCGCTCCCGCAGCTTGCCGGCTTCTTCCCCAAGACGAGAGTTCCTGGCCGTCGGCGGACGCTCCCGGAGGAGCTCATCTCGGTCCGAAACACCTGGGTGCATCCTGACGTGAGGCCGGCCGAAGGCGAAGCGGAGAAGCTCTACCACGCCAACCTGCCCCTCCTGTCGCGGTTCCTCGACGACCTCGACTTCCTCTCGGAAGCCTCGCTCGTCGGTCGGGTCGGAGGGATTCAGCGGCGGCTCCACGGCAGCCTGCCGGACTCAGCCGATGTATCCCTCTCGACCGACTTCGACGAGACGGTCGAGAAGGAAGGTGCCGGACGCTTCGGAATCTGGTCGCAGACCCCTTCCGGCCGCAGGTTTCTGCCACTGTCCGTGTTTCTCTGGCTCGGGCATGTGTCCCCGCCCGACTCGACCACCACCCAGGAGCGGATCCTGCTCTTCGAGACCTTGCGCTCCAAGAAGCAGATCTTCTACCTCCTGGGGGACTGGTACGAGTTCGAGTCGGACGGCATCGACGAGTTCAACTCGCTCTTGGGGCTCCTGGGGGACGACGAAACGAACCTGCGCATCCTGGAGGACCAGCGCGCAGACAACCAGGCCTCCCCGTCCTGGCAGCGCCTGTGGGTCCC
>VGRX01000332.1 GCA_016875215.1 Deltaproteobacteria bacterium | reverse complement strand
CCCCCACGTGGCGCAGAACCGCATTGCGCACAGCCAGTGCCCAGACTGTGGTACCAGGATTGCAGGCGTCTGGACCCCGGCCCCCTGACCATCCAGAGGGCCCCTCCCGCGTGGTCGGGGCTGTGTTGCGGGCCGCACCCACTGCATGTGCGTGCCGGACCCTGGACCCCGGCCCCAGATCCCTGTTTTGCGCCTTCCCCCCCCCGCGGGATAGCATACGGCTCGAAGCGATGCGGAGGCCGTCTGCATGGGGAGATTCGCTGCCTTTTCGCTGGCTCTGCTCCTGGTCGTTCCGGCACGGGCCGACGACTGGGAGGTCCGCGATCTGGCCCGAGGCCTGCGGGATGCGAGCCTCGTCGATCTGGCCATCTCCGAGGTGAACCCCGACCTCATGTATCTGGGCACGAAGGACGGGTTCGTCTTCGTGACCCGGGACGGCGGCCTCACGTGGGACGAGGTGCGGCTCATGGTGGGGGCCGGGGACATCGAGGGCAGCGTGCACTCCTCGCGTCGTCCCCCCGAGGACGTGGCCCCCGGCGAGCTCCTTCCCGGTGCTGCGACGGCGGGTTTGGGGCAGCTCGACCTCAAGGATGCCTTCTACTTCTCTCACGGGGCCACCGGGTCGGAGTTCCTCGAATCCTGGGACTGCCCCAGCCCGTACGATGCCACCGAAGTGCCGGGACTGCCGGAGGTCGGGACGCTGGCCCCCGGGAAGATCGAAGCCGAGCTGGATACCGGCAGCGGAACGGACGACCAGCAGTGGACACGGCGTGGGCGGCTGGAGGCCTCACTCGAGGGATTCCAGCAGTGGGAATGGGGTCTGGGCGCGTTCGGAGACGTGGACGAGCTGGCCGTGGTCCGCACCCGTGTCACGTTCATCGAAGCCCACCCCAGGGACGAATCGGTCGCGCTGGCCTCAACCCTGGACGGAGTGTATCGGACCGATGATGCCGGCCGATCCTGGTACCCCATCGCGGTCGGCTTCGGACGCTGGGACCGTGGGGCCCTCCACGTGGCCTTCGACCCGCTCGACCCGCAGCGCGTGTACCTCGGCACACAGAAGGGGATCTTCATCTCCACGGACGGCGGGCTGTCGTTCTTCCCCGCGGTCCGAACCGTGGCGGAATCCGCGTGGACCCACTGGATCGAGGTATCGGAGTCGAACGGCCAGGTCCTGATTGTGGCCGCCACCGCCTTCGGGGCAATCTCCTCGACCGATCGGGGACGGACCTGGCGGTGGATGCGATGGGAAGGGATCGAGGACGTGGACTACGTGAACTGTGCCGGGATCGACCCGTTCGATCAGAACCACATCTACCTGGGTAGCGACGAGGGGATCGATCAGAGCTTCGACGGAGGCCGGACGTGGAGCGCTGCGGGCGGACTGCAGCTCTCCGGGACCGCTATCTACAGCCTGGCGCTCAACCCGAAGCGTCGCGGGCACATCATCGTGAACACGGACAGGGACGTCTGGGAAAGCGTGGACGGAGGAACCCACTGGCGTGTCCTGTACATCGACGACGGCCCGTTCAAGGTCCGCCGCCCCGTCATGATCCCCCGAAGCGAGGACTTCGTCATTCTCACATCCGGCCGCGTGTTGCGTTTCTCCCGCAAGCATGCCGGAACCGACACGCCGGACTTCCTGCAGGCGGGACGCTCCCTGTGGGAGAAGGCCATGGCGCTGGAACCGTCCGAGTCCACGATGCTGGCCGCCGTGTATTCCCACATGGGTGTGGATGCCGCATACTTCCGGAAGACTCGAGCCCGGGCCTCGAGCTCCCACATGCTTCCCGAGCTGTCCCTCATGGGAGGGTACTTCTCCGCCACCGGCGATGCCGAGCTGACCGTGGTTCCCTGGATGCGGAACAGCGGCATCGACCTCGACCACCTCTACCACACCGACCGCGGATACGGCTCCGGCTACGTCGCAGTCATGGCCTGGTGGGACCTCTCCTCGATGGTCTTTTCTGGCGACGAGGCGCCGCAGGGACGGGGCCAGGCCGCCATGCTGGAGAGCCAGGCAGCGCTCAAGTATGAAGTGGCCCGCTACCACGAAGAACGGTTGCGGACGATGCGGCGGCTGATCTTCGATCGGCCGACCGATCCGGTAGAGCTGATGGACAACGCGTTGCGCTACAGGGAACTGACCGAGCACCTGGATGCGCTGACCGGCGGCCTCTATGCGCACCAGGTACGGGAGCTCGGCGAGGGAGGTGTCGAATGGCTGGCAGGCGTGCTCTACTGATTCTCGGATGGCTGGTGGCCGCTGCCCTGCCGGCGACGGCAGCCGGACAGGACAAACAGGCGGACGCGCCCCGCATCAAGGCCGAGCCCACGTGTGTCGAGGTCCAGCGAGCCGCGCTCGCTCACTTCGAAGTGGACAACGAGAAGGTCCGGGCCATGCGCAGAGGGGCCTCCCGCAAGGGGGCGGTACCGGTCTTCGAGCTCTCGGGCGGCTACTCCGAAGCGGACCTCGATGAGACCACCTTCGACAGGGCCCAGTTCCAGGATGACAAGCCGTGGCTGCTCAAGGGGGCCGGCGGCACCGCGTGGGATGCCCGGGCCCGCATGTCGTGGAACCTGCCCGATCTCGTGTTCAACGCGGAAGAGCTGGACGTGGCTTCGCTGGCCGGCATGGTTCAGGGGCTGATCAAGGAGGTCACGCGGCTGTACTACATGCGGCGGCGCCTCCAGTATGACCTGGTGCTCAATCCGCCGACGGACGAGAACTCCCGGGTGACCAAGGAGCTTCGGCTGGAGGAGATGACCGCGCTGCTCGATGCGTTGACCGGCGGGTGGTTCCAGAAAGAGCTGGTCCGCAGGGGGCTGTCGGACGAGCCCGGCGGGCCGGGCGGCGCCCAGCCGGCCGAAGACCTTTTCGGAAAGTAGGAGGACAGGCGAATGTGGACCCGGATTCTCACCGCGCTGGTTCTGGCGCCTCTTGTCGTCGCCGGGGCCTGGTTCGCACCGGACACGGTCGGTGCGGGATTGGCAGTGGTGGCGACGGCGCTGGCGGCCTGGGAGTACCTGGCACTGTTCTCCTTGAGGGAGAGCCGGGTGCTGCACGTGGCCGGCACTGCCTGGATCACCATGGGCCCGCTGCTGGCCTTCGTCCCCGGGCCGTTGCTCCTGGCCTGGCTCTTCTGCTCGCCCCTGTTTGCGCTGGGGCTGTACCTCAAGGTTCCCGACCGGATCCCCAAAGCGCTGTCCGAGGCCCCCGCACTGGGCATGGGGGTGCTGTACGTGGGGCTGCTGATGGCCTCGGTGGTCCTGCTGGCCCGCCTGCCCGAATGGGGCCGCAGCGGTCTCATCATGCTGTTCGCCGTGGTGTGGCTGGGAGACAGCGGAGCGTACTTCGGCGGCAAGCTCCTCGGACGCCACAAGCTCCATCCGTTGGTCAGCCCGAAAAAGACCCTCGAAGGGAGCTTCTTCGGCCTGTTGGCCAGCGTAGGGGGGGCATTCCTCATCCACCATGTCTGCGGGAGCCCCCTGTCCGTCCCGATGCTGCTGGCTGCCGGAATCGGCGGCGGGATGGCCGAGCAGGTGGGCGACCTGTGCGAGTCGGTGCTCAAGCGCAGCGCAGGGGTCAAGGACTCCGGGGCGCTGCTCCCGGGACACGGCGGCATGCTGGACCGTATCGACGGGTTGCTGTTTGCAGCCCCCGTGGTCTACGGGCTCTACCTGATTGCACTCAAAGGAGGCGCTATATGAACAGCTCTCGCTACCCTGGATTTCATCGGCTCAGCCCCGAGGCCCGACTCGACAGGCTCGTTTCCGACGGCTGGCTGGAGGCCCCTCAGGCCGAGGCGTTGCGCCGAGAGCTCGAGCCCCTGCTCGACCGATTCAGTGAGAACGTCGTGTCAGGAATCCGCCTGCCCGTGGGGCTGGTGGTCAACCTGGTGGTCAACGGGAGAGCATCAGTGGTCCCGCTGGCCACTGAAGAGCCGTCGGTCGTCGCGGCCTGCTGCAAGGCCGCGGCCGTCACCTCCGGCGCCGGGGGGGTCCAGGCGCTGAGCGGGGAGCGCCGGATCGGGGCCCAGGTGCTGTTCCGGACTCCGCTGGCTCCTGCGGAGGTACAGGCCAGGCTCGACGAGCTCCTCCCCGCCTTTCTTCGGGCTGTGGGGGCCCGCCATCCTCGGTTGGCGGCAGCCGGCGGAGGGGTGCAGGCCGTCACGTTCGAGCCGTTCAACGGCCGATGCCCCGGGGCCGGGGCCTTCCTCCTGCTGCTCGATCCTGCGGATGCCATGGGGGCCAACCTTGCCACCGAGATCGCGGAGCATTTCGCCCGGGTGCTCGAACAGCACATGCCGGGCGAGGGACTCGGCGGAATCGTGACCAACTACCCGCTTGGCCGGCCCGCCACCGCCACCGTGCGCCTCCCGCACGAATGCCTCGCTGCCGAAGGGCGGGACGGCCGCTGCGTGTGCGAGCGTGTGGAGGCGCTCTCCCGCTGGGCAGCCATCGACGAGAAGCGGGCCGTCACCCACAACAAGGGGATCCAGAACGGAATCGCAGGAGTGCTTGCCGCCCTGTACCAGGACTGGCGGGCCGCTTCGGCGGCCCTGGATGCCCATGCCTGCCGGCAGGGGCGGATCTCCCCCCTGGCGACGTGGGAGCTGACCCCGGATTGCCTGGTCGGGAGGTTCGAGGGCCCCATCGTCTGCGGCATGGCCGGCGGTACGGGGCCCTACCGCCCGACCACCGAGCCGTTCCTGAAGATGATGCGCGTGGGAAGTGCAGGTGAGCTGGAGGAAATGGTGGCAGCCGTCGGGTTGCTGCAGAACCTGGGGGCGCTCCTGGCCATAGCGACGACCGGGATCATGCCCTCACACAGGAAGCTGCATGAACGCAAGGCGCAAGACATCGGGTGAGACCGCCCCCGTGAGAGTGAGCGCGGATGCACACGCCAAGGCCATTCTCACGGGCGAGCACTTCGTCATCTGGGGGGGAACCGCGCTGGCGATCCCGCTTCGTTCCACCCGGCTCGAGGTCACCCTCGCTGCCCGGCCCGCGATGCGCAACCGGTTCCGCGTCCAGGGCGACGATCCGGACAGGGCCATGCTCCAGGCCGTCCGGATTGGCGCCCGGGCGTTGCGCACCCCTGTCCGCCACGATGTCGCGGTATCCGTGTCCGCGGACTTCCCGCCTTGCAGCGGGCTGGGCTACAGCGCAGCGTTCTCCGTTGCGGGG
>VGRX01000331.1 GCA_016875215.1 Deltaproteobacteria bacterium | reverse complement strand
TTTTAAGCATCGTCGTGTTGAGCGACGATCAAACATGGCCGATTTGGCCGGCAAGCGCCGGCCGGACAAGGAAGCCGTCGAAACCGGCAGCGCAGGCGTACTTGAGGTACGTCGAGCATGCCGGTCGGCGGCTGACGCAGTCCCGCCGGATGATTGACGGTCAAGGCGACCATGTTTAGTTGCAGGAGCCGGCGGGGGCGCCGGTGTCACCGGTCAGGGTGTCCAGCTTCGCACAGCCGGCCAGGCCGGAGTTGTGCTGGCAGATGTTCTGGCCGATGGTCTTGGAATCGATGCCGCTGAACTGGTAGCGGCCGTTGGCGATCCAGGTCGGGCTGGCGCCGATCCCGAGGCCCTTGGCAACCGCGTAGTCGTCGACCAGCATCTGGGAGCCTTCACCCTTGAAGCAAGCCTCGATGACCGCGGCATCCACGCCGGTTTCGGCGGTGGCGCAGACCTGCCAGTTCTCGGAGCGGATGTCCTTGTTCCGGCAGAGGATGTACTTCATGTAGGTCTCGGGGAACTTCTTGAACGCGCACAGCTCGCGGATGTTCTCGTCGACTTCGCTCTGGCCGTGCATGGCGGTGGGCTTGCCGTCCTGGATGTCGCCGATGAAGTGGAGGTCGAACTTGAGTTCCGCTCCGAAGGTGGCCAGGACCTGCTCCATGGCGTTGAGGCCCTTGACTCCGAACGGGCACTGGGACATGACGAACAGCTCGAGCTTGCCAGCGACTTCCTCGCGGCAGACCATCTTCTGCTTGCAGGTTGCGTCGTCGCAATCGACCACGCCGTCGCCGGTGTCATCGACCTTGTTGTCGCAGATCTCGGCCTTCGGGTCGTGGGAAGCGCGGCCGGCAAACACCTTGTACTTGCCCGACTTGGAGTCGGTGAGGAACCGGCCCAGGCGGTCATACCCTTCGGCCTTGGCAACTTCCGGTCCAAAGAGGATGACGGGCAGGAAGGTGATGCCTTCCTCGTCGAACAGCTTCTTGGCCTCTTCCTGTTCCCAGTCGAGGGAGCGGAGCAAAATGCCGGGGAACATGCCCTGGAAGGACATGGTCAGACGGCTGGTGTCGCAGGTACGGTCGGTGCAGCGCTTGTCAGCGAGCGCGATGGCTTCGAACTCGATCGGAGGCGGAATGTCGGCGCAGGCCTTGGCCTTGGCGTCCTGGGGCATGGCCTGGCAGATGCCGCGCATGTAATCGTTTTCGCCACGGCCGCCACGATAGGGCTGTCCGGCGAGGTACATGGTGGGGCTGCCGCGGGCGCCGACCTGCTCGGACTTCTGGAACGAGGCCTTGCAGAGGTCCTTGCCTTCCTGCCCATCGTAGCAGGCCTTGACCAGGTTGAACTTGTCGTCTGCGATCTTGGCGTCCTTGGCGCACTGCTCCCAGTTGCCCGGGATGGCCCGCATGTTCTTGTTCATGCAGTCGAGGACGTCGAAGTACTTGTAGTTCTCGTACAGGTGCTTCTGGAGGCACAGCTCGACGATGTTGCCCTTGACCTCGTCGTCGCCGTGCATGGAGGTCAGGTTGTCGCCGTCGACGTTGCCGATGAACTCCAGGCGGAAGTCGATCCACGCGCCCATCTTGCGAAGGACGGGGCTTATTCCATCCATGACCTGGGTGCCGAACGGGCACTGGGCGTGGAACACCAGCTCGACCTTCTTGCCGGTCGGGTTGGGCTCGCCCAGAACTTCGGCGGGGGCAGCCACTTCTTCCTTCTTCACTTCCTCGGGCTTGGCCTCGGCGGCCTTTGCGGCTTCGGCCTCGGCCTTCGCCTTGGCGGCCTCTGCCTCGGCCTTGATCTTCTCGGCTTCCGCCTTCAGTTTCTCTGCCTCTGCCTTGGCCTTCTCGGCCTCGGCCTTGGCCTTCTCCAGCTCACCCTGAGCCGCCTTGGGCTCTTCCTTGGGCTGCTCCTTCGGCTGGCACCCGAAAGCGAACATGCCGGCAACAACCGCCAGAACCAGGAACTTTACCTTCATTCTTCCACCTCTCTCCTTCCGTTATGGGTCTCAAGAGCTCGGTTTCGATGCTCAATCCTGCCGGATTCCCCGGTCAGGGGGCGGAGGATACCCCCCCGGCCCCTGGATTGCAACCGATTTCTTGCGAAGGTATTCCCGGTGTCGGGCTGCGTGGTTTTTGTGGAACTCGCCCCCGGGTGCTGCTAGAATGCGTGCTTGCGAGGGGGGGAATGCGCGTCCTGGTCCTCAACGGTCCGAATCTCAATCTGCTGGGGCAGAGGGAACCCGAGGTGTACGGTACCGCGACGCTGGACGAGATCCTGGCCGACCTTTCGCAGGAAGGGATTCGGCTCGGGGTGGAGCTGACCTTCTTCCAGTCGAACCACGAGGGGGCCCTCGTCGATCGGATCCAGCAGGCGAGGGGGGTGTTCGACGGGCTCCTCCTGAATCCGGGAGGGCTGACGCACTACTCGATCTCTCTGCTCGACGCGCTGCTGGGAACGGGGATCCCGGCGGTCGAAGTGCACCTGACGAATCCGTCCCGGCGGGAGCCCTTCCGCTCCACGTCCGTGGTGGCCCGGGGGGTGACGGCCCGGGTGGAGGGGTTCGGCGCCGAGGGATACCGGCTTGCCCTTTGCGGCCTGGTGCACCTACTCGAGCGCATGGGTTCCGGCAGCGGGTCCGAGCGGCCCGCATCCGGACAAGGGAACTGAGCGTGCTCGCCTTGGCAGGCGATCATGTGGCTGCAGGCTGCGGGTTGCAGGAAACGGCCTCCCGTTGGTCGACGGGCGGGAGGGTATTGCGTAGAGCGGGACATGGCGGTCAAGAAACAGAAGCTTTTGCAGAAGGCTGACGCGCTGGCGCGGGACAAGAAGTTCAAGAAGGCCATCGTGCTGTACAGGGAAGCGATTGCCGAGGAGCCCAACGACATCCGGACGCGGCTGAGGCTTTCCGAGCTGCTGTACCAGGCGGGGCGGACGGAGGAGGCGCTGGCGGTCCTGCGCTACGTGGGGGACTACTACCGCGAGCACGGCTTCCTTCTCAAGAGCGTCGCAGTTTACAAGAAGATGCTCGAGGTGGACCCCAAGCTGACCGATCTCCACGGGACCCTGGCTGCCCTCTACTTCCAGCTCGGCATGGCCCCCGATGCCATCCGGCAGTTCAAGTCGCAGATCCGGGCCATGATCCGCCAGGGCAAGGTGGTGGAGAGCCTGCACGTCGTCCGCAGCATGCTGGAGCTGGACCCGGGCAACGTCATGGACCGGCTGCGGCTGGCCGAGGCATTCTCCCGGCACGAGCTGATCGACGAGGCCGCGGTGGAGTACCGCCGGGTGCTGGCCGTGCTGGAAAAGGGGGGGCGTACCTCGGACTGGGGGAAGGTGGCGCTGCGCTACCTCCACCACAGCCCGGATGACTTCGAGGGCCGCAAGGCGGTCGTGGAGTTCCTGGTGGAGACCGGGGATTACCTCCGGGCGCTCCAGCACCTGCTGATCGCGCTCAACAAGGATCCGATGGATGTCCGCCTCCTCGACCTGGCGGCCACGTCGTTCGAGATGCTCGGGCAGCCGGGGAAGTCGATCGTGGCGCTGAAGAGCATGGCCGCGTTGTTCCGGCATCGGGGACAGGCCCGGGAAGAACAGACGGCCCTGGTCCGGGTGCTGGGACTCGATCCCAAGGATGCGCATGCGCGCCGTGCGTTGGGCATGGATGTCGGAGGGGAGGCGCCGCCGGCCGGCGAGGTCGTGCTGGAGTGGGACATGCCGGTCGGTTTCGCTCCGCCTGAGCCGCCTCCGGTCCCGGAGCTGTCCGACACGGTCTACGAACCCCCGTCGTTTGCCGAGGAGTGGGTGGAGGACGCGACCATCGTCGAGACCGTCGATCCGGATGCGCTCAAGGAGCTCATGGCCCTCGAGGACGATCGCGAGCCGAGCCGGCCGCCGGTGGACGTCCTCGCCCTCAAGCGGGCCATTGACGCCCGCCGCCCCATGACGGCCGAGCAGCTCATGCAGGCCGGCGTGCCGTTGTCTGCCGAGGACAGGGAAGAGCTCCAGTTCTTTCTCGCGTCCGGGCTGAAGGACGAGGCCATCTCCATCCTCCAGGAGACCTACAACCGCGTCACCCGAGAAGGTGCCTCATGACCGAGGGCTTCCTGGCCGGACCCCTGGCAGACCTCGAGACGCTGATGGAGCGGCTCCGAGCCGCCCTCGACGGGCTGCATGCTCAGGAGCCGGCCCTCCTCTCTGCGGAGGCTGCGTTGCAGGACCTGGCCAGGGCAGCCGACCAGGCCCGGGATCTCCTGGGCGAGGCGCAGCTCTTCGAGGAGTTGGAGCGATTCGAGTCCGACCTGGCCCGGGAGGACCGTTTCGATGCCCTGGTTGTCCGGATCATGGAGATCATGAATCCGCTCAAGACGGCCATGATCCAGGCAACGGCCCATGCCCTGGAAGCGACGGAGGCGCTGGTATCGGTGGCGGAGGAGGCCGACTCCAGCGTGCGGAAACGCATGGACGCCGTCGAGGTGGTCCGGGGCCGGGCACGCACAGTCATCGCCCGGCGGAAAGCCGTCGTGAACCGCCCGCCGGAGGGATTCGAGGAGACGCTGCCTTTCGAGCCGCTCGTGGAGGTGCTGTCGTCGGATCCGGCGGAGCGACGACGCCACCCCCGGGGCAACCTGTCCATCGAGATCCGACTCCAGAACCCGCACCGGCTCCTCGCCGGCAGCTCCGAGAACGTGAGCGTGGGCGGGGTCTTCGTTGCCACCAACGAGGCGTTCGAGCTCGGCTCCCTGGTCAGCCTCACGCTGCGCCTTCCCAACGGCCTTACGGTCAGGGCCGACGGAGTCGTCTCGTGGATCCGGGAGCGCTCCTCGGGGACCTTCCCCGGGATTGGCGTCGAGTTTCTGGCCCTTGCCGATACGGATCGCGAAGTACTGGAAATGCTCGCGCTGAAAGAGCATGCGTAGTCGCAGTCGGAGGCGGATGCCATGACACGCCGTTCCTTTCCCTTCCTCTTGCTCCTGCTCGCCATCCACCTGCCCCTCCTGGCCGGACAGCCCCAGGAGGAATCGCGGCGCAACATCACGGCGCACAACCTTGCCGGCCCCCTGCTCGAGGTGCACTTCCTCGATGTCGGCCAGGGGGACTCCATGTACGTCCGCACGCCGTCCGGGAAGAGCTTCCTCATCGATACCGGACCCCGGTCGGCCCGGAAGAAGATCATCCCCTACCTGCACTACCTGAAGGTCCGGAAGCTCGACGGCATCTTC
>VGRX01000330.1 GCA_016875215.1 Deltaproteobacteria bacterium | reverse complement strand
GCCCGGGCGGGGGATAGATGTGCAGGAAGGAGCCACAATGGCTGTTTCCGGTTGCCTGTTGCAGGGCAACACCGCAGCAGGCATCGTCGTGACCGACTCAAGCACGGAGTTGAACCTGTCGGCCACCGTGGTGCGGGGCACGACGCAGGAGGGAGAGGGCGGTCGGGGGCTGGATGTGGGGAACGGGGCCTCTGCGGTCGTCTCCGATTGCTTGTTCGAGAGCAACACGGAACTGGGCATCGTGGTAGGTGGTGGCGGCACGACGATGAGTCTGTCGGCCACCGTGGTGCAGGGTACCCTGCCGGATGGAGAAGGGGAGTTCGGCCACCCCCTGCAGGTTGGGCAAGGTGCCTCGGCTGTCGTGTCCAGTTGCCTCTTCAAGGGCAACACCGCAGTGGGGATTCGCGTGGGGCATCCGGACACGAAGGTGGACCTGTCGGCAACGGTCGTGCAGGGCACGATGCCGGATGGACAGGGAAGAGGCGGTGTTGGCATGCAGACGGGGGAAGGCGCCCAGGCGACCGGCTCTGGTTGCCTGCTCGGGGGCAACACGGAAGCAGGCATCTCCGTATGGGACTCGAACACACGGATGGACCTTTCGGCAACGGTGGTCAAGGATACGATGCCGGATGCGAAGGGCGGTGTTGGAGTGGGGGCAGTCGTCCTGCAGAACGCGTCAATGTTCATTCTGGACTCGTTGTTCGTTGAAAACACAACAGGTGGAGTGTTCGTCCTTGACGGAGGTTCGGTCCGGCTCGAGAAGAGCGCAGTGCGCAACACCAGGAAGGGAGGGGCCGGGGCTGGAGGACATTTCCAGTCGTTCGGCGATGGGGTCGTTTCCGGCGAAGGCATGGTTGAGTTGGTCGCGACGCTCGTGGCCGGGAACGGACGTTCCGGGGTCTACTTCAGCAGTTCGTCTGGCAGCGTGTCCGACTCGGTCATCGTGGACAACGAGTTCTACGGCCTTGCCATGGAGGAGTGCGCTGACCAGGTGGAGTGGGAGGGGAAGGGGAACTTCATCCTGGGGAATGCCACTGCAATGCCGCCCGACGAGGCCGTTGAGGTCACCACATCCACCGGCGGGATGCCCGTTCCGCCCGCGCCTGGGATGATCGAGGTGGCGCCCGACCCGGTCCCGTAGCGGGTCTGCCGGGCGGAGCGGTGCGCGTACGCTGATGCGACAAAGGGAGGGCGGAAGACGATGCGTCATTCGTTGCCAGTGGCCGCGTTGCTCAAGGTTGCGTTTCTGTTTGCCACCTGCGCCGGGCCGAGCGGGGCCAACGACGCCGTCCCCTCCGATGTCGTCGTCGGCACGGACGCAGCGGATGCCACCTCCTGCCCCTCCGGCCTCGTTCCCTGGCCCGGCGGCGAATGTGCCCCCCGCGTCGACAAGTGCCCGAATCCGTGGGAGCTGCCTGTCCTGAGCACCGCCGAAGGACCGCTGATCGGCGGGGGATGCGTGGCCATCGGACCCAGGGCATGCCCGAAGCTGTGGGACCCTGAAGCGGACGTGGACTGTGAGCCTGGGCAGCTAATGGAGTACGACGGGAACGCATGTCCCGAAGGCTTCGTGCTGACCGATGACGAAGTCGCGTGCATCCCGTTCTTCGCAGAGGACGGGGTCTGTGGGGAGAACGAGATTCCTGTGTTGGGCGGGGGGTGCCAGGCGGTGGGGCCGGACTGGTACGATCCCGAGGCGCCCAATGGGGGGCTGGATGTGCCGTACTTCGACGAATGCGGTCCGGGCTTGTTGGCGCTGGAAGGGGGCGGCTGCGTCCAGGTCGGTCCCCGGGCCTGTCCCAAGCTGTGGGACCCCGACGCTGACGTGGACTGCGATGTTGGGGACGTGCTGCCCTGTCCCGAAGGATGGACCGAAAGCGAGGACGGGATGTACTGCGACCCGAAGTACGGCGAATGCGGCCCCGGCGAGCGTTCCCTGGTGGGTGGCGGGTGCGAGCGCGTAGTGCCGCTCGCAGAGGATTGCCCGCCCGGACCGTTCCCGGAAGTGCCTGAGGGGGCCACGGACGTGGTCTACGTGAGCGCCGCGTCGACATGCTCCGAAGGGTGCGGGACGGCTGAGGCACCGTTCAAGACCATCTCGGCCGCGATCGCGGCGGTGCCTGACGGCGGGCATGTGCTCGTGGGGCCGGGGGAGTATGCTGAAGGGCTGCTCATCCAGAAGCCGGTGCACGTGCTCGGGTTGTGCTCGGCCAAGGTGACGGTGTCGGGATGGGCCGAGCTTCCCGGTGACAAGCCGAAGGTGCCCAAGGCAGGGGTCGCGATCGACGGCGCCAGCGGCGTGGAGGTCGCGGGGTTGCGGATCACGTCACCCGCTGTAGGCGTTGCGGTACTGGGGGCGAAGGACGTCATGCTGGAGGAGATGGAGCTGTCCGGAGTCGCTGGTCTAGGTCTGTACGTCGGTGTGGGGGGCAAAGTGACTGCGGATGAGCTGTGGCTCCACGACACCGAGGCCTCGCCGGAGAAGCCCTGGATGAACGGCTATGGCATCTGGGTCGCGGGTGCGGGCCAGCTGTCCGCGAACGGGACACTGATGGACAGAATGCGGGGCGCAGGTGTGTATGCCGCGGACTCGGGCACTCATGTCCAGTTGTCGGATGGCGAGATACGCGACACCGAGACGCTGGCAAGCGGAGACATGGGGGTTGGGGTGCTCGCGACGGGGAAGGCAGTGGTATCGGTCGAGCGGGCACTGATGTCGGCAAACAAGAGCTTCGGGGTATTTGTCAGCAATGGGGCTGCGCTGGACATCGGCCTGTCGGTCGTCCGGAGTACGACGTCGGGGGAGGACGGGGACACGGGCCACGGGATATATGGCGAGGACGGGGCGACGGTGGTGGCGTCGGACTGCCTGGTGGAGGAAAACGTGGTTCTGGGCGTCGGCGCTTTCGACGCGGGAACGAACATGTCTCTTGTGCGGACCGTCGTGCGGGCCACCAAGTCAACGCCTGGTGCGGGGAATGGGCTGGGCGTGCAGGTGGGATATGCTGCGGCCATGACCCTGGCCGGATGCCTGATTGACCAGAACCGTTCGAAAGGCATATCTGTTGTGCAAGCGGCAAAGAACGTTGTCATATACGGCTCGTTGGTGCGGAAGACGATGCCCCAGGCCGATGCTGACCTCGGGATCGGCTTGGCGTTGATGTCTGGAGGAGCCGCCACAGTGTCGAAGTCGCTGTTTGAGGAGAACAAGGGAGCAGCCCTGGCAGTGATGGACGACGAGACGCACGTGGCTCTTGTAGACACGGTGCTGCGGACCACGAAGGCGAGCGCGGACACGCAGGCGGGTTGGGGGATAATCATCGGCACGGGGGCTACGGGAGCAGTCTCGGGTTGCCTCGTGGAGAACAATGTTGGGGACGGCATCGTGGTCACAGAGGCGGGAGCGCCAGTCGAGCTTCTCGCCACAGTGGTCAGGGACACGGCACCGGGCACGGAGACCGGAGCCGGCTCCGGGGTCTATGTGGAGGGAGGCTCTACGGTGGTCGGAACGGACTGCCTGTTCGAGCGGAGCACCGGCTGGGGGGTTCTGGCCACGGGGCCGGAAACCCGGCTCGAGCTTGTCAGGTCGGCAGTGCGAGATACAGAGTCGCTGATTGAGGAGGGGCATGGCTTTGGTATGCTGGCGAGAGACAAGGCCGCGCTGGTCGTCTCATCGTGCCTTGTCGAGGGCAGTCCGGGGAGCGGCATCGATGCCCGCGATTCCGGGACTGGTGTCGAGCTCTCGGGGTCTGTCGTGCGCAACACGAAGGCAGCGAAGAACGGGACGTCAGGGCATGGCATGGATATATCGTCCCAGGGCGCGGCGGAGGTATCCGGCTGTCTTTTCGAAGCCAATACCGAGGTTGGCATTGCGGTGGCGGAATCTGGTTCAATGCTCGCAGTGTCGGGTACGGCCGTACGCGACACCGCCCCCAACGGGGAGGGAGTGGGCGGCATCGGATTGCAGGCAAGCTACGGCGGGACAGCGAGTGTGTCCGCATGCCTGCTTAGCGGCAACGCTCTGTTCGGCGTCGCTCTGTGGCATCCAGGCACAAGTGTGGATGTCTCGGCCAGTGTAGTGCGCCATACAGTGCCCGACGCGACCGGGTATGGGGGCCATGCCATGGAACTAGGCGCAGGCGCGACCGCAACGGTGTCGGAGTCCCTGTTTGAAGAGAACGTGGCTCTCTCGATCTTCGCCTTCGATGGAGGGACGCGCACAGACGTCTCGGCCTCGGTCGTGCGGGGTACTGAGCCAGATTCCGAGCGGTTCATGGGCTATGGGATTCAGGCAAGCGAAGGCGCGATCGGGGCGCTCTCCGGATGCTTGCTCGAACAGAACACGGGAGTGGCCCTGCTGTTTGCGCGACCGGATACGCGGGCCGACGTCTTGGGCACGATCGTCCGTGACACCAGACCGAACTCTGAGGGCTTCCTCGGCTCCGGGCTCGCGGCGCAGGAGGCTGCGCACGTTATGCTTCGCCTGACGCTGTTTGACGGGAATGCCACTACCGGGGTATCTGCCTTCGGTCAAGGAACAGTTGTGGAAATGGCGGAGAGTGCCGTGCTTGACACTCAGCCTGGAGGATACACCCTGGAAACTGAGCGCAGCTCCGAGTTCCAGGTCTGTGGGGACGGGATCCTGGCTGCTGAGGGGAGTACCGCTGTGATGCTGTCGACCTTCGTGTCGGGCGACGCCCGCAACGGGATCTACTTCAACCAGTCGGAGGGCTCCGTCACCGACTCGGTCATCGTGAACAACGACTTCTACGGGCTGGCGATGGAGGAGTGCGCCGACCAGGTAGCGTGGGAGGGGCAGGGCAACCACTTCCTGGGCAATGCCGCGGCGCTGCCGTCGGACAAGGCGGCACAGGTCACGACGTCGACCGGCGGGATGGCAGTCCCGCCGGCACCGGAGATGATCGAGATTCCGTCCGGACCGGGCGAGTAGGAGGGTCAGGCGGCGGGGAGGGGGACGGCGCAAAGCGGGGTGTTTCAGGGCGACGAGCTGGGCCGAAGAGGGGTGCGGGAGGTGCGGGTATGAGACAAGTCTTCTCGACATTGACGGCGATGGGTGTCTTAGCAGCAATGGCCCTTGCCTGTGGCGGGCCGCAGGAGGAGAAGGATGTCGCCCCAGGCGACGCTACCGTGGAAGTTGATGCTGGAGAGGTCGTCGAGTGCCCCGCCGGCCTCGTTCCCTGGCCCGGCGGTGGCTGTGCCCCCCGGGTAGA
>VGRX01000329.1 GCA_016875215.1 Deltaproteobacteria bacterium | reverse complement strand
GGGGGAGCCTCCGACCCCGGTCCCGGTCACGGCTCCGCGTACTTCGGAGGAGCTCAAGAAGCTCTCCGACAGCGCACTGGCGGATGCCCGGAGCGGAAGGCTCGAACAGGCCATCTCCACCTGGCTCGATATCCTCGACGAGGTCGCTGATGGCGGTCGGGCCGACGTCCATGCCAACCTCGCCGTCGCTTACAAGATGGCGAAGAACCTCCCCGCCGCCTGGCATCATCTCACCGCCTACCTGCGAGCCGCAGTTCGGGAGGACAAGGCAGCGGCCAAGGAGCTCAAAGCGCTGGAGAAGAGCCTGGGCACCGGCCATGGCAAGGTCGGGCCCACGTGCCAGCCGGACGGGAGCCGGGTCTTCCTCGAGTTCGCACGGGGCGCGGCGGACCCGTCAGGCAAGCCGAGCGGGAAGGGAACGGCCTACGCCTGCCCGCTGACATGGTGGTTCCCGGCCGGAGAGCACGAGATCCTCGTGGTCAAGGAGGGGTTTGAGCCGCTGGTGCTCAAGGTCACGGCCAACGTCCGTGGCGGGACTGGGAGCTTCGCCGCCGTGCTCGAGGGAATCCCCGCCTACGGAAGGCTCGAGGTCGAAGGCTCCGGCAAGGCCATCCAGGTCTTCCTGAACGGAGCGCTCGAGGGGCGGGTTCCCTTCGGCCGCAGGCTGAAGGCCGGAACCTACGAGCTCATGGTCGGCCGTCCCGGCGAGCTGCCCTGGAAGAAGACCATCACCATCGAGGCGGACAAGACCCTGGTCGAACGCCCCCCCAGTGCCCAGCCCGAAGCCGCCAAGCCTGACCCCGTCGGGCCGGACGGCACCCAACCCGGCCCTGGAATCTCAAAACCGGCCGGTGCGGGCGACCGTCCCTTCCCCACCGCCCAGACCGTGCTGATGGCGGGCGGTGCGGCAGCGCTTCTTGCCGGGGGCATCGTCCAGTACCTGGCCTATGACAAGAACCAGGGGCTTCTCGACAAGTACCCGCCGGACGAGATGGACTACCAGAAATGGCTGGCCAACAAGGACGGCTACAAGCAGGGATTCTCCGACTCGGTCAAACCGCTGGCTTACACGGCATATGCCCTCTATGGCATCGGCGGGGCCGCAGTTGCTGCCGGTGCCGTGTGGCTCATCGTGGGCTCAGGCGGCGGAGAGAAGAAGGACGGTGGTACCGGCGTGACCGTGGCACCGCTCGTGGCGCCCGCCGGGGCCGGGCTGTCCATCGGGATCGGCTGGTGACGCAGGTCGGAAGGATCTTGCCGAGCAGAATTCATCCACGCAGCGGGGAAGGGGGATCCGGAATGAGACCGTCGTTCGTCGCTCTGGTCATCGGGCTGCTTGCGTTCTCCTGCATCGGCGAAAGCAACTTCGTCTTCCAGGGCGTGATGCCCGACGCAACTGATGCCCGGGGCGACGCGGAGACCGTGTCGCTGGATGGCAACGGGGAGGTGCCGCACGTGGAGGATGTGCCTCGCGTCGCGGACCTGCCCGACATCGGGGATGCGTCTTCCGCTGGCGATCAGTCCGACACGTCCGACACGTCCGAAACGTCCGAAACGTCCGAAACGTCCGAGACGTCCGACACGTCCGAGACGTCCGACACGTCCGAAACGTCCGAAACGTCCGAAACGTCCGAGACGTCCGACACGTCCGAGACGTCCGACACGTCCGACACGTCCGACACGTCCGACACGTCCGAGACGTCCGACACGTCCGACTCGTCCGACGCACAAGCCGGCGAGGTTCCCTGCCAGCCCCAGTGCGAAGGAAAGAACTGCGGCGACGACGGCTGCGGCGGAAGCTGCGGCGCATGCAACGATGGCAATCCGTGCACGACCGACTCCTGCTTCGAGGAGACCGGCCTCTGCAGCTTCGTGGACGTTGACGACGCTGAAGAACCTCTGTGCGACGACGGCAACCCCTGCACGAAGGACCACTGCACCAGTGGTGCGTGCGCCCATCCGTTCTTCCCGCTCGAGTCCCTGGCGGACGAGATTGCAGGCGGCGAGTGCCTGTGCAAGACCGACGAAGATTGCGGCCCCCTCAACGACGACAATCTGTGCAACGGTGTTCTTCACTGCGTTGCGGCGCCGGAGGGCAAGGTGCCGGCCGGGATCCTCGTCTGCCAGGTGGATGCCGAGACCATCAAGGAAGGGATCTACGACGACGGGCTCTGGTGCAACGGCCTGGAGACGTGCGACCCGGCCACGGGGGGGAAGGTGGCGGGGGTGCCGCCGGTGTTCGATGACAAGGTGGAGTGCACTGCCGACACCTGTGACGAGGACAACGACGTCCCGGTCCACACCCCTGATGACGGCGTCTGCGGTGATGGGGATGTTTGTACAGGGACCGAGACGTGCGATGCGGTGCAAGGGTGCCTTCCCGGAACCCCGCTGGTTTGCGACGACGGTAGCGTGTGCACCGGGACGGAGACGTGCGATGCGGTCCAGGGCTGTCTGCCGGGAGTGCCGCTGGTTTGCGACGACGGCAGTGCGTGCAGTGAGAACCAGTGCGACCCTGTAGCGGGTTGCGTGTTTCCGCCGATCACGTGCGACGACAACAGCCTGTGCACCAACGATGGCTGCGACGGCATCACCGGCTGCTTCCACACGCCGGTGTCGTGCAACGACAGCGACGCATGCAATGGCGTTGAAAGCTGCGATCCGGCCAAGGGGTGTGTACCGGGCGTGGCGCTGGTGTGCGATGACGGCAACGTGTGCACTGAGGATGTGTGCGATGCTATTGCCGGGTGCACGAACCAGGACGTGCCCGACGGTCCTGCCGCATGCGAGAACGACCCGAAGGGCATCTGCCTGTCCGGCACCTGCTGCCATCCGCAGTGCGTGGGGAATGTGTGCGGGCCGGATGGTTGCGGGGGGAGTTGCGGGGAATGCACCGGCTATGCTGAGTTCTGCCTGAAGGACAAGTGCACACAGGCTCTGCACGAGTGCACGGTTCTGGGTTTCAACGGCACCTCGTCCAAAGTCACGGTTCCGGACTCTCCGTCATTGCGCCCTGCAAATGCCCTTACCGTGGCAGCGTGGGTCCGGCTCGACGCGGAGCAACAGTATGCCCGCGTCGTCACCAAGGATCTCAAGCTCGCCCCCAGCAACGGAAGCTACCAGCTGATCGGGGGAGCGGCGGACGCACCGGGGCATTTCAAGGATCAACCCATATTCACTGTGAGGACTGACAAAGGCTATTTCGCTGCATGGTCGAACGTGAGGCTGGGGATCGGGAAGTGGGCCTATGTGGTGGGCGTGTATGACGGCACCACTGCGAGGATCTTCGTGAACGGTACGGAGGCGAGCGATCCGAGCCCCGCACAGGGCACCGTCGCGTACGATGCTGGGCCGCTAGTGTTTGGGGCTGACCTGAACTACCCGTCCGCCGGCCTTCTCGGTGCGCTGCACAGGGTGGCAATCTGGAACAAAGCGCTCAACGACGCCGAGATCCTGGAGAAGGGGGCGCCGGACATCGAGCTCGAGGGGGACGTCGGGCTGGTAGGGTTGTGGGAGCTGAATGAAGGCATGGGCACTTCGACGGCCGACTCCTCAGGCGGCGGCAAAGGCGGGGTCATTGAGGGGCCGGAATGGGCATCTGCCTCGACGCCTTTGGTGTGCGCATGCGGTGGCACCATCTGCCCCGACCTCTCCGGCTACGACGTGACGTGCAACCCGCAGAACCACTGCGAGTACGCGAACAAGGACAAGACCGGCTGGAAGAAATGGGACGTGTGGATCTGGGTGCCGCCGGGGAGCACGAAGCTGGGGAGTCCCGCCTCGGAGACCGGGCACCAGCCGGAGGAGGAAGATCCCGGCCAGCCGGACAAGATGCATCCCGTGACGTTCGCCCAGGGCTTCCTAATCGCGAAGTACGAGATCGTGGTGGAGCAGTACCAAGCGTGCAACGCTGCGAATGCAGAGAAGTGCTCGTTGCCATCAACGACAGACGCGCCTGAGTATGGCTGGGGGACCAACTGCTGGAAGGATGGAATAGATCCCACGGATCAGAAAAACGTGCTTCACAAGCGCCCGGGGCATCCGCAAAACGGGCTGACGTGGCAGCAGGCAAAGGAGGTCTGCGCCTGGGTAGCACCGGGCGGACGATTGCCATCGGAGTCGGAGTGGACGTACGCCGCCCAAGGCCCTGCGCATCGCAAGTACCCGTGGGGCAACACCCCGGAGCCCACATGCGAGAACGACACCGTCGTGTTCAATCCGGTGGGGGGGCCGGCAGCGAACGGCTGCTACACGGGCGGCACATGGATGGTCGGGTCGAAGACGGCAGGGGCTTCCTGGAGTGGAGCTCTGGACATTTCGGGCAACGTGACCGAGTGGTGTGAGGACTGGTATCACTCGAACTACGAAGGGACGCCAAGCGACGGAAGCGCCTGGGGTGATCCTGCCAGCGGCCTCCGCGTGCTGCGTGGCGGCCCCTTTGACGCTGGCGGCCCGAATGCAGTTCGGACGGCAGCGCGAGCCAAAGCTGAACCGACCCTCCGTAGAGCTGGCTATGGTGCCCGCTGCGTCCGCCCGCTTCTGCCGTAGCGTCTGCACCGCCCTGCTGGGGGCCTGTCCTACTCATAGTGCGTCCACATCCGCAGGACCTTGACGATCCGCTCGGACTCCAGGACCTGGTACACCAGGCGATGCTGGATGTTGATCCGGCGGGAGAAGGCACCGGAAAGATCGCCGACGAGCTTCTCGAAACGAGGGAGAGTGCGGAAGGGATCCTGGCGGAGGAGGGCGAGGAGCTCCTCGGCCTTGGGCTTGAGGCCGGCGGAGGCCAGCTTCTGGGCATCCTTCTGGGCTTGCTTCGTGAACACCAGTCGCCAGGTCACCAGTCGAGCTCCTCGCTGCACTCCTCGACCGGAGTGGCCAGTCCTTCACGAATCGATTCCCGCATCCCCGGGACGCTAAGCAGGTGCAGCGTCTCCTGGATCGAGCGCCAGTCGTCCTCGGATAGCAGCACGCCGTTGCAGCGCTTGCCGGTGATCACCACGTGCTCGTGGGACTTGCCCAGCTCGTCGAGGAGCCGGTACAGCCGTTCCCTTGCCTCGCTCGCTGTGATCGTGGTCATGGCATCAACCTCCGACGAGAAGCGTACGAGATTGCGTACGTAACGTCAAGGGCCATTGGGCCGAGGCGCCCTCACTGTCCGTCGGTGCGGCCCCCCAACGGCCGATGTGCTCTTCATTCCGTTCGTCTCGGCCAAGGAGGCTGATCGAAATTGGGG
>VGRX01000328.1 GCA_016875215.1 Deltaproteobacteria bacterium | reverse complement strand
CCCCGCCGGACTGGGGACAGGTCGACGTCGTGGACGGAAGGGGAGACACGATCGGCGACATCGGCAACCGCGGCCAGGGGCGAATGATCGTGGAGCCGGAGGACGGCCCGCACCGTTCGGGCAACGGCTGCTCGGCTGCCGGGGCGGGGGCCGATGAGGGGACCGCCGGACTTCTTCTGCTCCTTCTTCTGCTCGCCCTGCTGCGGCTGTCCTTCGCCGGCCGCTTGATCATCCGCTCACGTCCGCCTGCGTCGAGCACGCGAACACTCCTTGTCCGCCGGACCTGATTCGCCAGATTGACGCACGCGAACAGACTGGGAGACCGCGCGGCGGTTTGATATCGTGCTCCTTGCGGATCGTGTTCCCCGATGCTAGCATCCCATCTCGGGTATGATCTGCGCAGATGCGGGACACCCGGGAAGAACGATGGCCGATAGATTCTGTCCCAAGTGCGTGAAGAAGGTCGCCGGAGAGTTGGAGAACTGCCCGCAATGCGGAGTCCGGCTCATCGCGTCGATGGACGGCGATCTGAGCGGGAGCGTGCTCGACGACCGATACGACGTCATCGAGTCGCTCGGCAAGGGCGGGATGGGGGTCGTCTACAAGGCCCGGCAGCGGATCATCGACCGCTGGGTGGCCTTGAAGGTGCTGCGCCGAGAGCTCGTGCAGGACGAGAACTCGGTCAAGCGGTTCCTGGTCGAGGCCAAGGCGGTTGCCAATCTCCGCAGCCCGCACACCATCACGCTGTTTGATTTCGGCATCAGCCGCGAGGGGCTCCTGTATTTCACCATGGAGCTGCTGGAAGGGCGGGTGCTGACCAAGATCATCCGGTCGGAGGCGCCGTTCACTCCCGAGCGGGCCATAGGGCTGGTTCTCCAGGTATGCGATTCGCTGCGTGAGGCGCACGCCAAGGGGATTCTGCACCGGGACCTGAAGCCGGACAACATCTACGTGCTCTCCGGGGAGGACGGCAGGGAGCACGTCAAGGTGCTCGATTTCGGCATCGCCAAGATGCTGAACGAAGGGTCGGAGGGGTCCATCACGGCGACCGGCATGATCTGCGGGACGCCGATGTACTTGAGCCCTGAGCAGGCCACCGGGTTGCCGCTGGACGGTCGAAGCGACATGTATTCGCTCGGCGTCATCCTGTACGAGATGCTGTCGGGCAGTCCTCCCTTCGAGGATGCCACGCCCATGGGGATCCTGCTGAAGCAGGTGAACCAGGAGCCCTCGCCCGTGTCGGTGCGCAACCCGCAGGTCGTTGTGCCGCTGGCTCTCGACCGGTTCGTCATGCGGGTGCTGTCCAAGAGACCGGACGAACGCCCGGCGAACATCGATGCCTTTGCCCGGCAGCTCCAGTCCGCGCTGGATTCCACCCGGACCGACTTTCGCCACGTGACCCTCAGCAGCGTGGCCGAGACGGCCGACGGGGTCGTCGTGCCGCTGCCCGGGCAGGACGTGACGGAGACTGCCATCGGTGCTGCACCGAAGCTGCCCCGCGTCCCTTCGGATACGGTCCGGTATGTCGAGTCGGTGGAGGCGAGGCCGGCCAGGTCGAGGTTGGGGCTTTGGCTTGGAGGCGGCGTTGCGGCTGTCGCGCTCGCCCTCGCCGTGTTCTTCTTTGCGCCCAGGGCGACCGCGCCGACGGACGGGGAAGGCCAGGGCGGCATTTCAGCTACGCTCCGACCCGGGGGGGACGGAGGGACCGCAGGTGTGGAGGCGGAGCAGGGTTCCCGGGCCGCGGAAGGGGACAAGGCAGAAGAAGAGGCCAGGGCCAAGGCCGAGGAAGAGGCGAAGGCCAAGGCCGACGAAGAGGCGAAGGCCAAGGCAGAAGAAGAGGCCAGGGCCAAGGCCGAGGAAGAGGCGAAGGCCAAGGCCGACGAAGAGGCGAAGGCCAAGGCCGAGGAAGAGGCGAAGGCCAAGGCCGAGGAAGAGGCGAAGGCCAGTGCCGAGGAAGAGGCAATGGCCAAGACCCAGGGAGGGCCGAAGGCCAAGACCCAGGGAGAGACGAAGGCGAAGGGGAAGGACAAGGGGAAGGACAAGGGGAAGGACAAGGGGAAGGACAAGGGGAAGGACAAGGGGAAGGACAAGGACCTGGGCAAGCAGATTGATGCCGAGGTGAACAAGGCGGTCGGGAAGGACTTGGAGGGGCTGGAGCAGGATCTCAAGGCCAAGGACGGTGCAGATCCCAAGAAGGGAGACCCGGGCAAGAAGGATGGCAAGGAGCCTGGGAAGGACCCCGAGTTCGAGACAGACATCTGAGCGTTGTCGGAGGGGGCAGATGGGCTTTGTGAGCAGGCTTCCGGGGGAGGCGTTGCGTGTGGTTGCCCGGGTGATGGTGGCCGTTGTTCTGCTGTTGGCTTCTTCCGGCGTGGTGCGTGCCGAGGATCCGGAGCTGGCCCGGTCGCTGAACCAGAAGGCCATCGAGGCGTTCAAGGCGGAGAAGTTCCTCGATGCCATCGACTTCTGGCTGCAGGCGACCGAGGTGGCCTCCGAGGACCAGCTCGTCAAGATCCACAAGAACCTCGGGCTGGCATTGAAGGGGGTCGAGCGGCTTCCAGAGGCCTGGTACCACCTGACGGTGTACCTCCAGCGGGCGGACCAGACCGACGTGGACGTGGCGCAGACGATCCGGGACATGGAGGATACTCTCAAGAAGGTCCATATCAAGGTGCGTATCGAGACCGAGCCCCCTGGAGCGGCCGTGGTATTCCCCCCTGGGGATCGGATGCACCGCGTCAGGACTCCGCTGTCCTGGTGGCTTCCGCCCGGGGAATACACCATCGAGATCGTGAAGGACGGCCACATCACGAGGAAGGAGACCATCCGAGTCGGTAAAGGCGAGAAGGACTCGTATCGCTACGAGCTTTCGGTAGAGCCGACGACGGGGACGATGGTGATCATGGGGCCCATGGACGGGAGCAGCGTACGCGTGGACGGAAAGGCCATGGGACCTCTGCCGGTGACCGTGGAGCTTTCCCCGGGGCAGCACAAGGTCGAGGTGTACTGGGAAGGGCTGGGCGTCTGGCGCGGCTCGGGGACCATCAGGGCCGGGGAGCGGACCGACGTGGTCGCGGGTGAGCCGGAAGGCTCGGTGACCGGCGCCGGCGGGGAGAAGAAGCCGGAGAAAGGCTCACCGTGGTGGCCCTGGCTGCTCGTGGGCATAGGCGGGGCTTCCGCCGTGGGGGGCGGGATCAGCTACTACGTCGCCTATGATCGCAACGAGAACCTGGAGGGCAACACGCAGGACGAGATCAACAAGAACTTCGACGAGAAGGTCGTTCCTCCGGCTTACGCTGCCTACGCACTCTGGGGAGTCGGAGGTGCGCTGGTTGCCGGTGGCGTCGTGGCCTTGCTGGTCGTCGGAGGGGACGAGGACATACCGGGCTCAGTGAGCTTCCTGCCCACCGTCGGCCCGGACCAGGTCGGTGCAACCTTCGGATTCTCTTTCTAGCCGTTCAACAGGATCTTCAGCAGGCGCTCGACGACCGCCACGTTCACGCTGTTTCCCGCCAGCCGGTACCGCTGCGCCGCAGTCAGTGCGGGCGGGAACGAGAAATCCCCGGGGAAGTGAAGAAGACGCAGGATCTCGTCCGGGCTGAACCGTCGCACTCCGGTCCCGCCCATGTGCGGGACTGCCAGGTAGGAGCCGCTGCGACGAAGCGCGTGACCATAGGACGAGCCGAAACAGGCCGCGATACCGTCCGGCTCGATGATGTCGGTCCCGGCGAGGCGCTCGAGATCCCGTGGCGACAGCACGAGGTCATTCCCGGCGTCGGGGTCCAGGTAGGCCGCCAGCGAATGACCGCCGGCACTGCCGGCCAGGCGCACCTGCGAGCTGTCCAGTGGCGTTCTGCGGGCCAGCAGATAGTACCGCCGCCTCCGGTTCGGAATGCCGAGGTCGGTCGGGCACACGATGGTCTCGAAGGGGTGCAGGTCCGCCGCTGCCAGCGCTGCCAGCAGCCGGCCGTGCGTGCGTGACCCGGCGAAGGGAGGCACGTTCTCCAGGAAGAGCAGCGCGGGACGGCATCGAGGAAGCAGGTCGATGAGATGGAGCAGAGGCAGGGTGCGGGGATCCGCATCGTCCAGCCCTTTGCCTTTCCGGGTGAACGGCTGGCACGGGGGGCTCAGAAGCCACCCGTCGGCCCCGCAGTCAATCAATTCCCGCGCCGTGAAGTTGCAGATGTTGCGGGGGGAAGGGGCCATGCCGTGGTTGCGCCGGTAGGTCTCGCACGCCGCCCTGTCCTGGTCCACGGCCAGCACGACGCGGGCACCGTGCGCCCGTGCCGCACAGGCCATCCCGCCGATCCCGCAGAAGAGCTCGACAAAGCGGACGCTACCGGCCCCGGCGCCGGGAGGCGATGACATCATGTTCAGCGTCAACACTTGCTGAATACCTCGCTGGAAGTGTTGGGTTATAGCCCATGCTTCTGCCGGATCTTCTCCAACACCTTCTGCCGTTTCTCGGGCGGGAGCTGCATGAGCTTGTGCATCAGCTTCCGGATCTTCGCCTTCTTCCCCGGCGGAAGCTGTTTGAATGCCTTGTAGGCCTTGAGGATTTCACGCCGCTCTCCGGCCGGGAGCTTCCGGAAGCGGTCGTAGTTCTCCATGATCTGCTTCTGTCGCTCGGCGGGGAGCGACTTGAACTTGTGGTAGCGCTTCTTGAGCTCCTCCTGTTCCTCCGGGGGGAGGCCCTTGAACTTCTCCCACCGCTGCTTGACCAGCTCGGTCTGCTCCGGAGTGAGCTTCCTGGGCTCCTCCTGCCCGGCCAGCGGGCCGGATGCGAGCAGCACGGTAAACGAAAGGATCAGGGCCAGCGCTTTCATCCTCCCACCTCCTCGAGGAGCTCGTCGAGGGTGGCATCGTCTGCCGCGGCAAGGCCGATGAGCGTCTCGTGTTCGGAGAACAGGTCGAGCTCCTCGTACAGCGGCAGCTCCTCGACCATGACGAGCAGGTTCCGGAGCGTGCTTTGTGCCGGGAGGTCGGGGCTCTGTTCCGGTGCCTTGTCTGCGACGCTGGGGTTGCCGTTGCCGGGGCTGGCGGGCGGCTCAGGGTGGCTGAGGAGGAGCACAGCGGCTGCTGTTGCGGCAAGCCCTGCGACCGCGGGCCAGAGGAACGGCCTGAGGAGGTCACGCCACGCAACGGGGTGCGGCGGTTCCGCTGCGAGTCTCCCCCGCAGTGCGGCAAGGCCGCGCTCCGTGTCGAACGGGACAGGAGGCACGATCCGGTCGAGTGCGTCAAGCACCTTCCCGGTGGCCGCGGCCT
>VGRX01000327.1 GCA_016875215.1 Deltaproteobacteria bacterium | reverse complement strand
TCGCCTTGCGACTCAGCCCTTGCGGTTCTCTAGCCCTTCACCTCCATCAGGTTGGGCAGGGGACTTCCACCCCCAAGCTGTCAAACATGCTCGGCACGACCCACCGCCCGTCGGGCCTGTGCCCGACGGGCACCTCCCCCGAAGGTGGAGGAGTGATCTTCGAGGCCCGCCATCGAGTCCCGAGACTATCATGTTCAGCCGAGCCGACGGCAGACGCCGCGCCCTCTCAAGCCGTCAGGGAGCCCGCACCCACGACAGGTGAACACCCCCCCCCATGTGCCGGATTTGTGACATCAGCCGGCGCAACTCGGGCCAACCCCCGCCAACTCCGGCCCACAAGTCGGGGTTATGCGCAATGGCCTGGAAAGCGGGGGATCCGAGACTCCCAGGTGGGTTATGGCGCATGCCCGGGTTTGCATTGCAAGGCCGGTGAGTTGCGGATGGGCTGTGGGTGCGGGCAACCTGACGGCCGATGCGGTAGGACGGACCGTGGGTGCGGGCAACCCGACGGCCGATGCGCTTCCCGGGCCGTGAGTGGCGGACCAGCCCCGGGTTGGCCGGCAGGCCTACCCGGGGTGGAGCAGATGTGCCGCTGGTAAAGGAGGTAGATGGGCTGTGGGTGCGGGCCACCTGACGGCCGATGCGGCGAGACGGACCGTGGGTGCAGGGGGCCCCTCGCCACATCCGACTCCGCACTCGGCACGTCATCCTGACGCCCCCGACCCACGGCCCGCTCCCCTGGCTGTGCCTTTCTGGAGGAGGCGGAAGGACCTCGGCCTGGGCCCCTGCACGGCCGCAGGTCCAGCGGCAGTTCGAACACATCCGGAGGTCCTTCACTCCCGGCTGCAAGGCGGATCCGACTTCGCAGGCTGAAGGGCCGGGTCGCTCAGGATGACGTGCCGAGCATGGAGGCCCCTATTTGCCCGCACCCATGGCACATCTGCACCCCATGCCGACGGCCGATGCGGCGCAGAGCGGCCCGTCGCTGACGCTCCGGGTGGTGTTGGGGGTTGCGCCTGCAGCCCATCCGGTCCCCCGCCCCCCCCCCTGTGCCATCTTTGTGACATCAGCCGGCGCAAGTCGGGCCAACTCCTGCCAACTCCAGCCGACAAATCGGGGTTACGCGCAATGGCCTGATATGCGGCCCATCCGAGACTCCCAGGTGGGTTATGGCGCATGCCCGGGTTTGCATTGCAAGGCCGAGGCGGGGTTCCCCACACAGGCAGGCTCATCGCCCTCTGGATGCCGTTGATGGTGGATTTGGGGCCTGTTCCGACCTTTGACTCGGTTCTCTCGGGATGCTAGGTTGGAGACACCTCGAGGAGGATCTCATGTCCAGGCATCCCTGGTGGCTTCTGCTGCTGTTCGTCACCGTAGCTTCTCCGGCCGTTTCCCGGGCCGGCGCACGCCCGTCGAAAGGGGACCGTGCGATGGCGGCGGTCAAGCTCGCGCCTCCCTCCGTTGACCGAGTCTCCCCTCTCCCCGAAGGCGGCTGCTTCGGCCCGGTCATTCCGCTGTTCGAGGGCGACCAGCCGCGCCTGTGCCCCGAGCAGCCCATCGTGGCGTTCGTGCGAGGCAAGGAGGGGGACCACGACATCTGGGCCCGCGACCTGAGGGACGGCAAGGAATACCAGGTCACCAAGGGACCCGAGGATGACCTGCACCCCGACTGGCAGCCCGATTGTCAGGCCGTCGTCTTCTCCCGTTCCGAGGGGCCGGGAACGGGCTACGACATCTGGCGTGTCGCCCCTGGAGTGAAGTTCATCGAGCAGCTCACGCACCTGCCCGGCGACGAGATGGTCCCCCGTCTCAGCCCGATCATCTACTCGATCCAGGGGCTCCATCCCGAATCCTGCGGCGGCCCGACGTCGCACGACGTGACCCGATACCACAAGATCGTGTTCGCACACCGCCAGGAAGGACGCACGGACATCCGGTTCGTCAGCGACGACGGCATGGTGCAGGGGATGGTGCGTGAGAAGTGCGAGGAGGCCTCGTGGAGCTCGGACGGGCTCGGGATGCTGTTCAACTGCGGCGGAAAGCTCCAGCTCGCCCGGGCGACCCAGCTCGATCCGTCGAGCGCTCTCGCCCGCCTCGATCACAGGAAGGTCTCCGAGGCCAGCCGCGCCATCGAGGCCAAGAATGACAACGACTACTACAACGATGCGGACAAGATGACCGACCGCGAAGCGCTGCTTGCCGATCCGCTCCGCATCAAGCTGTTCCTCACCTTCGGCGAGCCGACATGGAAGGCCGAGGGCAATGTGGGGCAGAGCACCCTCTCCTTCAACCAACTGGTCGCGCTCGGAACGCGAAGCCCGCGCAAGGGCGCGTCCGGTCTGGCGGTCGCTTCCACGCTCGATACGAAGGGGGGGTGGACCGACCTCCCGCTGGCGCAGGACGTCGCATGGCCCGCCTGGTCTCCTTGCGGAAAGAAGCTTTACTTCTCCTGCAATCATGAGGGGTTACGACATGTCTGCGTGTCAGAGACGACCTGCCCGCTCCAGGAGATCCTTGACCTGGTGGACTACCCGGAGCTGACCCGGGGCGGCCTCTCGAGCCGACTGACGACCAGCGGTTTCGTCGCCCGTGAATCCAACGACAAGGAGTTCTTCCACATTCTCGAGAAAGCCCGCTATGCAGGGCGTGGAATCCTGGTCACCCCGGACATGCTGCTCCAGTCTTTTGCCGACGTGGTGAGTCGGTTGAGCCAGGACCAGGAGAAGCAGCAGGCCGAGAGCCTCCTGCGGTTCCTCGAGGCATCGCTCGAGTGGGTCCGGGACAAGTCGAAGAGCCGGGCCCGCGGGCCGTCCCGAAGCCTGGCCGTGGGGCTGGCGGTACCGGCCGTTCTGCTCAGGGCGGGCATCCCCGATTTCGAGCCGGAGTTCCCGGATTACTACGAGCCCCCGGACGAGGAGGAGCCGAAGAAGGACGCGCCCGACGTCCGCTACCGGCAGCGCCTGAAGGAGGCTGTCGAGGAGCTGACCGAGGAGTGGTACCGCGACGATGTCGTCAAGGCGCTCGAGTTGCTGGAGACCGGCGCATCGGTGGAGCTTGCGGAGGGGGAGCTGGGAGCGTTTCGCAGGTTGCTCGTGGACTTCTCCATGGCCAGACCCCGGGGACACTACGATGCCCCCGGATTCCGCCAGTACTTCCAGGCCGTGACGTGGCTCGGGATCTGGCCGGTCCCGCTGGATCACTGGACCATTGCGTGGGCCTGGTGGCTGGCCCCCCCCTGTGCGGCCCCCCCCTCGGCGGTGGACGATGAGGCGGTGGGCAGGACGGGAGGGATGAAGGAAGAACCGGAAGCGGATGGGGAGGGTGCGGACGGAACGGTCGAGTCGGATGGCCAGGACGTTCCCACCGATTCCGGCAGGCCGGAACGGAACGCTGCCGCGCTCGAGCGAGTCCGGACGTGCCCGGTCGAAGGGTTGTACGCTGCGGACCGCTTCGCTGGTGCACTGGCCGGGCCGCCTGCGCTTCCCGGCGCGGCCCTGCTCGTGCGCCTCGTGCGGGACCGCTGGGGAAGCTCGCCCATGGGCAATCCGCCGGGTCGTCAGGAGGTCGTGGACGAGCTGCGCAAGGCGTTCGGCCCGGTCGAGGTCCGCACGCTCGAGGACGCGGTCGGGAAGAAAGGGGAGGAGGGGCTCTTCCTGATGCCCAAGCGGGTATCGGAGGACTCGCGAATCTGGAAGCGTCTGACCCATCCTGACATCGAGATGAGGGGGATCCCGCAGGCCTTGGATGTGCTGGCCGTGTTCGGGGCCATGTGGGTGAGCTCGCTGGTGACCGTGCCGGAAGGAGAATCGTGGAGCCTGGGGGACTGGACGGCAGCGGTCGAGGGGCTCATGAAGGACCAGGCGGGGCGAATCCGGGGGGGCGAAGTGAACCTCAACGACCGCTGGTTGGCGCTGCTGGCGCAGCTTGCCTCGGACCGGCCGGACGGAGCGCTTCCCCGGTTCATGGATAGCGACCCGTACCGACTGCGGCTGCTGCTGACGTCGCTGGCCGGACTGGCCCAGGTGAAGCACCAGATGGTGCTGTACAGCTTCCAGAACTACGGCGTGGAGTGCGATGCGGGGTCCCCGATCGTGGTGCTGTACGAGCAGCCGGTCAAACCCCGGCCCGCGGTCTACCTGGAGCCGCTTCCACGCTTCTACAGGGCATTGGCCGCTCTGTGCAGGGAGGCGGCACCGGTGTTCGACGCCAGGGTCGTGGGGCTTCTGCCGACGACGCAGGACTGCCCCGACCCGCTCGAGCTGGGCTGTGACGGAGGATGGGACACCGAGGCCCCCGAATGCCCGGGAACGTGCATGAGCGAGCGCTACGACCGGCGCAGCCCCCTCCAGGTGATTGCCTGGGTTGCGGAGGTGCTGGCCGGGATCGCGGACAAGGAACTCCAGGGGGAGCCGCTGGACGAATGGGAGTACAGACTGCTGCATTACTTCGGCGCCACGCTGGAAGAGCTGTTCCTGGTGCAGGAGAAGCGGGATTCCGGCATGACCGGAGCGGACCAGGGACGGCAGGAGCGAGGGGTGACGCTGGTGGCGGACGTGTACACGAACGTCCAGCGCCGGCTCGTTCTGCACGAGGCCGTCGGCAAGCCGTTCCTCCTGTTCGCCCACGTCCCGTTCGACGGGAAGGAGCGGATCGCGGAAGGCGCAATGCTCAGCTACTACGAGTTCACGCATCCCTCCCGGCTGGACGATGCCTCCTGGTGGGAGATGGTAGGCACGGGGGCGGGCAAGGTGCGCAGCTACCTTCCGGAGTGGGCGCAGTCGTTCGTGGAATGGTGATCATGCGTTCCCCTTGCAACGGTGCCGGCCGTCTGATAGCGTCGGTGCGCGAGTGCAGGATTCTGACTATGGAGGACCAGACATGATGGAGTGGTGGAACGGCCTCTCGTCGCTGAACCAGGGATTCTACGCCGCTGCGGCCTTCTTCAGCGTGTTCTTCCTGTGGCAGCTCGTGTCTGCGCTCATCGGGTTGAGCGGTGGGGAAGACGCGGGCGTGGGGGGCGACCATGACGTCGGCGGTCCCGATGCCGGGAGCCCGGACGCGGCCCACGCCGGAGGGGATGATGGTTCCCACGATCCAGGCGCCACGGTCTCTGCGTTCAAGCTGCTGAGCGTGCGCTCGATCATCGCGTTTTTCACTCTGTTCTGCTGGGCCGGGGCTCTGTATCTCCAGGAGGGGGTAGCGATTTCTCTGACCCTCCTGTACGCGTTCCTGTGGGGGCTGGCCGCTGCCGTGGCCGTTTCGGGGGGG
>VGRX01000326.1 GCA_016875215.1 Deltaproteobacteria bacterium | reverse complement strand
CCCCAGCGACCTCGTGTTCATCGTCGACAACTCGCTGGAACAGGATGTCGAGTACCAGAAGAGCCTGTTCCGGGCCATGGCCGATGCCGGCAAGCGGTGGATCTCTCACCCCATCACGCCCGAGCCGGAGGTCCTGGACCTTGCCCGGAAGTCGGGCTGCTGGTGGGTCTACCATGCCATCTACACGATCTCGGACAAGATCCGCGACCGGGTGAAGATGTTCCATGACTACGGCATCGCCGTGGAGGGCACGATCCTGCTCGGGCTCAAGGACCACACCGAGGATTTCATCAAGCGGTTCGTGGATTTCCTGCTGACCATCGAGCTGGACCTGGCGGAGTTCACCGTGCTGACGCCGTTCCCGCACACGCAGGTGTACGACGAGCTCGAGGCTGAAGGCCGGATCTTCGATCGCGACTGGCGGAACTACAACGCATCGACGGTCGTGTACCGGCCGTGGAGCATCTCGGCGGACAAGCTCCAGGAGCTGTACTTCCAGGCGTGGGAGCTCTTCTACAAGGAAGAATCCCAGAATGCCCGGATGGGCAAGCTCTTCTGGAACGTGGCAAAGGAGTCAGCCAGGCGCCGCAAGGAGTTGGGCGAGACGAAACGGGGGTAGCGGATGGAGAACCTGGAGCATGAGCTGAAGGTCAAGATCATCGAGACTCTGGACCTGTCCGATCTGAAGCCGGAAGACATCGACAGCGAAGCCCGCCTGGTCGGGGGCGAGTTCGGCATCGATTCCATCGACGTGCTCGAGCTGGTCATCATGGTCGAGCAGGGCTACGGAGTGACCATCGACAGCAAGGAAGTCGGCGAGAAGGTGTTCGCCTCGGTCAGGGCGCTGGCGGGCCACATCCGAGCCAACCGGGCCTCCTGAGACATCGCCATGCCGGTCCGCGTCTTCGTCGTCGGCATGGGGGCGGTCACTCCTGCCGGGTGCGGTGTTCCGGCGCTGCTCGAGACGCTGCAGGCAGGTCGCCGGCGTCTGCAACCGCTCACCCTGTTCGAGGCCAACAGCAAGGGAGCCATGCCCGTGGGGGAAGTCCCCGGGGACTGGTGCGGGACCGTATGTCGAGGGCCCGTCTCGTGCGATGGAGAAGGGGAAGACCTCCCTGGAGCGCCCGGCGGAGGCGGGTCGATCCCGCGAACGCATGCCATGGCGTTGGCCGCTGCCCGTGAGGCGCTGGGAGGCGGGGAAGCCCCTGATGCGGTGGTGCTGGGCGGTACTACGGGAGGCATGGGCCTGTCCGAAGTGCTGCTTCGAGCGGGAAAGGAGGATCCCGGGCTCTTCCGGCTGCACGGAACGGGTACCGTGGCCGACTACGTGGCGCAGCGGGTGGGCTGTACGGGACCTGCCATCACGGTGTCGACGGCATGCTCCAGCGGTGCGGTCGCGTTGAAGCTGGCGATGGAGATGATCCGCTCCGGCCGGGCCAGGCGGGTGCTGGCTGGAGGAGCGGACTGCCTGTGCCGGCTGACGTACTTCGGCTTCTCGATGCTCCAGCTCATCGACCCGGAGGGCACGCGGCCCCTGGACCGGAATCGGAACGGGATGACCGTGGCCGAAGGGGCGGGGATGCTCCTCCTGGAGGGGGGACTGTCGGATTGCGGCTCGCCGATGGCGGAAGGGTCCTCCCCGGTCGGAGGTCGCGGCCAGGCTGGAAGCGGGGGGGAGCCATTCGCAGCGTCGGACGTGCCTGCCTGCGCGCTTGCTGAGCTGCTCGGGGCCGGGCTGTCGTGTGATGCGCATCATCCCAGCGCTCCGCACCCGGAGGGGGCCGGAGCTCTGGCTGCCATGAGCAGTGCGCTGGCCGACGCCGGCCTGGCTGCCGCGCAGGTCGACTACATCAACCTCCACGGGACGGGGACTCGGGACAACGATGCTGCCGAAGCACGGGCGATCGCCGCGCTGTTCGGCCCCGGTGGGCCGCCGCTGTCCTCCACCAAGGGGGCTGTCGGGCATTCGCTGGCCGCTGCCGGGGCCGTGGAGGCGGTGGTGTCGGTGCTTGCTCTGCGGCACGGGTTTCTGCCTCCGAACGTGGGGCTGGCGGAGCGGGATCCGCTGTTCGAGGTGGACCCGGTGCGCCGGGCCCGTGCAGCGCCGGTGGCCAGGGTCCTGTCCAACTCGTTCGGCTTTGGCGGCAACAACGCTTCCGTCGTGCTGGGTGCTTGCGGGGAGCACGTGGTCGGCCCCGGGTGCGACAAGGGGGGAGCGCGGGCGACGGCAGCGGGATCCGTCGACGCGTGCGGTCCGTTACGGGTGGTGGCGTCGTCCTGCATCACCGGGGCCGGGCATGCGGACGAAACCCTGGCGGCACTGGAAGCCGGTCGGTCGGTGGCGGGAGTCCTGCCCGAGGAAGTGGTGACCCGTGAGTTGCCCGCGCGCTCGCTCCGACGCATGAAGCGGCTTCCGAGGCTGACGCTGGCGTTGGCCGATGCCGCAATCAAGGCGGGAGGCCGGCCGGTCAGCGGGGTCTACCTCGGAACCGGGTGGGGGCCGCTTTCCGAGACATGGGAGTTCCTGGACAAGCTGTTCGGATCGAACCTCGAGTTCTCCAGCCCGACCGACTTCGTGGGCTCGGTGCACAATGCGGTAGCGGGGCAGGTGGCCATCTGGCACAAGGCCACCGGCCCGAACATCACCGCAACCAGCGGCGACGTGTCTTTCGAACAGGCGCTTCTGGCAGCGCAGCTCACGATGCCGTGCGATGGCAGCGCAAGTTGTCTTCTCGCAGCGGACGAGGCCCACGCGAGGCTCTCCCCGCTGTTCGACCCATCGGCAACGGCCGGGCTTGCCGACGGCGGCGCCGGCCTGGTCGTGACCGGGGGCGGGAAAGGACCCGGCATCGGGCTGACGCGGCTGGCCAGGGCATCGGACCCGGCCTCGTGCGCGGCGGACCTTGTCGAGGCAGCCGGCGGCCCGGAGCGTATCGCAACCCGGTTCGGCGCCGTATTCGCAGGGATTCCTGCTGCCAGGCGAGAGCAGGGCAAGGCAATCCTCGATCGGTTTCTCGCCAACTCGGGATTCTCCGGCGCGGTCGTCGACTACCGGCCGATTCTGGGCGAGTTCGCCTCGGTCTGTGCGGTTGCCTGTGCGTGGGCGGTCAACGAAGTCAGCAATCCTTCGTCCCGGCTGGCCTCCGGCAAGGGAATCGCGCTCCTCGGACTCGGGGAGAGCGTGTCGCTGCTGGAAGTGCTGCCGTGAACCGCGCCGTGATCATCGGGGCGGGAGCCGGAGGGTTGACCTGCGGCCTCCTGCTGGCGTTGTCCGGATTCCGGGTCGTGGTGCTCGAGCGGAACGGGCAACCCGGCGGCCTGATGCGCAGCTACCGGAGGGCCGGCTTCGACTGCCCGGTCGGGATCCACTACCTCGGGGCACTGGACAAGGGGCAGCCGCTGCGCCGCCTCCTCGACGCGTTCGGAGTCACCGAGCGGATTCCGCTCGAACGCATGGGGGTATCCGGGCCTGTCGACCGCTACCACATCGGCGAGTTCCGTTTCGATCTTCCGTCCGGGCTCGACGCTTTCGGTCATGCGCTGGAGAGCGCCTTTCCGAAGGAGGCGCGGGCCGTCGCACAGATCATGGCGGACCTTCGCTCTGCGTGGTCTCGAATGGAGAACCTGGGGTTCCTGTTCGATGCCGAACGAGATCTCGGGGCGCTCAAGTCCCACTCGGCCGACAAGGAGTTCGAGTCCCTCGGATGCAGCCCGGATCTGGCCCGCACGCTGGCCGTGAGCACCGCGTGGTTCGGCGTGCCGTGGAGATCCTGCCCGGTCTCGTTCCTCTACATGGCGCTGGCCAGCTACCTGGCGTCATCCTGGCGGCTCGGCTGTTCCGGGGCCCGATTCGCGGAGGTGCTCGGAAAACGGCTGCTGGAGCTCGGCGGGGAGATCGTCTGCGGAGATCCCGCGGTCGCAATCGGCGTCGAGGCCGGTGCCGCCGCACACGTCCGCTGCGCCTCGGGCAGGGTGGTGCGGGCACCGGTCGTGGTCGCTGCGGTGCACCCGCAGCGGATGCTGGACCTGCTGCCGGAGGGGGCAGTCAAGCCGTCCTACGCCAACCGGATCCGGGGGCTCGAGAGCACGGGCAGCGCAGTCTGCCTCCAGGCAGCGGTTCCCGCGGACGTCCATCCCGGGCTCCCCCACAACATCCTTTCCTGGCCCCCCCCGTTCGATGAGCGCGGGATCCGGTTTCTCCAGCTCCGCCCAGAACCCGAACGGTCCGCCGGCCTTCTGACCGTCCTGAAGTACGGATGGTGGAGCGACTGGGATGGGTTCGAGCGCGGGGAAACAGGCTACCGCGAGGCCAAGGAGCGGATGGCCGCAGAGCTGACCGCGGAGGCCGAGGCGCTGATGGGCCCGTTGCCGGGCCTCGAGGTCCTGGATCTGTACACGCCTCTGACGATCCACCGCTGGGTGGACAGCCCCCACGGCTCGGCCTACGGCGTGATGCGGTCCGTCCAGCAGAGATTCCAGGCCGCGCTGCTCAACCGCACGCCGGTCAAGGGGCTGTTCGCCGCAGGCCAGTCGGTCCTCGCCCCCGGAATCCTGGGGACTGCCCTGGGATCGACGCAGACCGCGATACTCATCGCAGGGAAGCAGGCCGTGGCCAAGACGCTGGGGATCGGGGAGAAAGGCTACGGCCTGAACGCCTGAAGCTCGCCTTCGGCAAGCACGGCTCCGTCCGGACCGAAGACCTGCCCCTGGAACACCCGGTAGTTGTCCCGCTGGCGCAGGCTGTGCACGACGGAGCGGCACAGAGCCCCTGCTGGAACGGACGAATCGCGTGTGGTGAAGAACCGGCTCCCAACGAGGAATCCTCGTCCGCCCCCCCCCGGCGTCTCCCGCTCCTCCCAACCGGTCATTGCTGCGGCCGTCTGCGCCAGCAGCTCGAGCAGAACCACGGAGTCGGCACGGTCATCCGAGACGAGCGGCCAGGAGGGAAGAACTGCCGCCTCGACTTCGCACAGGCACGTCTGGACCCGCAGGATTCGGGAAGCCACCCGCATGCGGTCGCGGTGCGGCAGGAATGTCTCTATCGGCTCGGGCGGCGTGACTGCCCGCTCGCCCGGCTCCGGAAGCTGCAGAGCCCCGCAGGATGCGGTCACCAGCAGCCCGTCAGCGGTTACTTGATCGCGGGCCAGCACCTCGAACGGGACGCTCGAAGGCTCGTGCCCAGGGGCTGATGCGCTGAGCGTGTCCTGCTCTGCAAACGATGCACCGCAGGCCGTCCGGTCCGGAGGCGGGGGGCCAGGCGGATTCCCCG
>VGRX01000325.1 GCA_016875215.1 Deltaproteobacteria bacterium | reverse complement strand
TCAAGCAGGCGGCCTGGAGGCTCAAGGACGAGCCCCCGGACCGGGAGTGCGGCTGCCCGACCTGCCGACACTTCTCGCTGGGGTACCTTCGCCACCTCTTTGTCTCGGGCGAGATGCTGGCAGCGGTGCTGAACACGACGCACAACCTGTACTTCTACCAGGATCTGATGCGCAGGGTGCGCGGGGCGATTGCGGCCGGCAGGTACCAGGAATTCCTGGAGGAGAAGCTCCCCGTCATTTCGCGCAAGATTGTGCATTGAAGCTCTGCGGCAGGCTGGGAATGCCCGTGTGGGAGGGTACTTTGCCCGGCCCGCCTTCGAGAAGCCCTGAGGGGGCCGCTCTCTTCGAGTCCGAGCCTGAGGGGCTCGTCCCTCGGAGTCGAGGACAGGCGCCGTCGAGGGGAGCGAAGTCGAGGAGCGTCCGCCCTCTTCGAGGCCATGGAGCGAGGAAATGAACGGCAATTGGCTCGAGATTTCCGGTGCCGGCGAGCACAACCTCAAGGACGTCGACCTGGCGATCCCGAAGAACCGGCTGGTGGTGTTCACCGGGGTGAGCGGGTCGGGCAAGAGCTCGCTGGCCTTCGATACCATCTACGTCGAGGGGCAGCGCAAGTACATCGAGTCGCTGTCGAGCTACGCCCGGCAGTTCCTCGGGCAGCTCGAGCGACCACGATACGGTCGCATGAGCGGCCTTTCGCCCACGGTTGCCATCGAGCAGAAGACGGCAAGCTCCAACCCCCGCTCGACCGTGGGCACGGTGACCGAGATCCTGGATTACATGCGCGTGCTGTTCGCCCGTGCGGGCGACCAGCGATGCCACGGGTGCGGCAGGCAGGTGGGGAAGCAGGATGCCCAGCAGGTGGTGCGGGCGCTCTGCGGGCTTCCCGCCGGCACGACTGCGACGCTGCTGGCCCCGCTCGTGCGGCAGCGCAAGGGGGAGTTCCGGCAGACGTTCGAGGAGATGATGGGGCTGGGGTTCGTCCGGTTCCGGATCGACGGCGAGGTGGTCCGGCTGGAGAAGGCCCCGGTCCTGGACAAGAAGCGCAAGCACGACATCGACATTGTCGTGGACCGCGTCCGCATCGACTCCGAGCGGGTGGCCCGGCTGACCGACTCGGTGGAGCTGACGCTCAAGGCGGGTGGCGGCCGGCTCATCGCTGACCTGGGGGACCGCGAGCTTACCTTCTCCGAGCACCTTTACTGCGACCGGTGCGAGCTGAGCCTGCCCGAGCTGACGCCGCAGCTCTTCTCGTTCAACAACCCGCTGGGCGCCTGCCCGACCTGCGCCGGGCTGGGCTCGTCGGTTGACCTGGACGCTCAGCGGCTGTTCACGCCGCCGACCCAGAGCATCTTCAAGGCGTTGCGGCGTGTGACCTACGTCTGGATCGGACGGCGCCGCGGGTGGGAGTACCAGTTCTTCCACGGGCTTCGCGATCGCCTGGGGCTGACCCCCGGCACACAGGTGGCCGACCTGGAGCCTGCGATGCGGGACCGGATCGTGCATGGGGACGGCCAGGAGGGAGGCTTCCCCGGCCTGTGGTCCTACGTGGAGCGCGACCTCGCGACGACCAGCAGCGAGGCGGTGCGGTCGCACTACCCCCGCTGCTTCTCGGAGAGCCCCTGCCGCTCGTGCAGCGGGACCCGCCTTCGCCCCGAGGCCGCTGCGGTGCTGGTCTCGGGTCGGTCGGTCGTGGAGCTGGCAGCGGCGTCGGTCGAGGAGCTGTCCCGTTTCTTCTCCAGCCTTGTGCTGGACGGGCACAAGGACGTCATCGCGGCCGAGCCCCGGCGGGAGATCCTGGCCCGCCTCAAGTTCCTGGAAGACGTGGGGCTCGAGTACCTCACGCTCGACCGGCCTGCGCACACGCTGTCAGGGGGCGAGGCCCAGCGCATCCGCCTGGCCCGGCAGCTCGGCTCGGAGCTTGCCGGGGTGATCTACATCCTGGACCCCCCGTCGGTCGGCCTCCACCAGCGGGACGGGCTCCGGCTGGTGAAGACGCTGGAGCGGCTGCGCGACCTGGGCAACACGGTCATCGTGGTCGAGCACGATCGCGAGACCATGGCGCACGCGGACTGGGTGGTCGACTTCGGTCCCGGTGCGGGCCGTGACGGCGGCCGCGTGGTCTACAGCGGCGAGATGGCCGGACTGGTCGCACACCCGGATTCCATCACCGGCGCCTATCTCTCGGGGCGTGAGCGGATCGAGGTGCCGGACACGAGGGCTGCTGCCACCGGCCACCTGGCGCTGCGGGGCATCCGCCTGCACAACCTGGACGGGCTGGACGTGTCGATCCCGCTCGGCGTGTTCACCGTGGTGACCGGAGTATCGGGGGCCGGGAAGAGCTCGCTGGTCACCGAGACCTTGAGGCCCCTGCTCGAGAACCTCCTCCACGGCAGCCGTGAGCGGTTCGAGGGAACCATCGACGCCATCGAAGGAACCGATGCCATCGACCGGGTGATCACGATCGACCAGCGCCCGATCGGGCGCACGCCACGCTCCAACCCATCGACCTACACCAAGGTGTTCGACGTGATCCGCCGGCTGTTCGCGGGCACTCGGGATGCCCGCACGTTCGGCTACGACCCGGGCCGGTTCTCCTTCAACGTCAAGGGGGGCCGCTGCGAGAAGTGCAACGGCGACGGCAGCCTGAAGATCGAGATGCACTTCCTCCCGGATGTCTACATCCGCTGCCCGGAGTGCCAGGGGAAGCGGTTCAACGAGGCCACGCTGAGGGTCAAGTACAAGGACAGGGACATCTCCCAGGTGCTTGCCATGACCGTGGCCGAGGCGCTCGAGTTCTTCTCGCAGGTCCCAGCGGCCCGCCGCATCCTGTCCACCATGGCAGCCGTGGGGCTGGACTACGTGGCCCTGGGCCAGCCAAGCACCACCCTGTCCGGCGGCGAGGCCCAGCGCATCAAGCTCTCCCGCGAGCTCGCACGGTCGCAGAGCGGCCGCGCACTCTTCATCCTGGACGAGCCCACCACGGGCCTCCACTTCCACGACATCCGCAAGCTGCTTGCGGTGCTCTACCGCCTGCGTGATGCCGGCCACACCATCATCATGGTCGAGCACAACATCGACGTGATCCGGTGTGCGGACTGGGTCATCGACCTCGGCCCCGAAGGGGGCGCGAAAGGTGGGAAGATCGTGGTCGCAGGCCCCCCGGAGCGGGTCGCTGCCTGCCCCGCATCTCATACCGCGCGTTTCCTCTCGCCTCGGGCGACCGCACCCACGGCCCGGCCAAGACGCAACAGACGGTGAGACGCCCCGACGGCCCCAGTCCCCACTGCATCTGCGAGCGCCCCGAGGGCCCCTCCCGCGTGGTCGGGGCTGTGTGACCCCGACCCCAATCCCTACTGCATCTGCGAGCGCCCCGAGGGCCCCTCCCGCGTGGTCGGGGCTGTGTGACCCCCGACCCCAATCCCCTACCGACATTCGAACAGATCCAGCAGCACGTCGGCCTGGCGCTTCTGCGCTGGCCTCCACTCGGCGGAAAGGGTCTTGACGCGTTGCTCCACCACCGTCCAGGCGCGCCCTGCCCTGGCCAGGATCAGCATTCGGTTGCCGGCATCCTCAGCGTAGAAGTCGAGGGCCTGTTGGCACTCCTTGCGGAACTGCTCGACGCGCTTCTTGCGGAAGCGGTCCGCACGCCAGAGCACGGACTCGGGCGTGGTGCCGTTCTCGAACAGGTCGAGCAGCGCGGTCTGGGTCGACACGACCGCCTCGAACGGGGTCCCCTCCACGCTCGACTCCACCGGTTGGGGAGCCTGCGGGGCCGCCGCGGCCTTCTGCTCCTTCTTGCCTCGGGCACAGCCGAAGGCGAGACAGAGACAGAAGAGGGGAGTGAGCAGAATCGCAAAGGGCCGCACCCGAAACGGACTGCGGGACCCATCCACACCATGTCTTTCCCGCTGCCGCCCCCGCAACCCAGCCAGCACGACCAGCGCCAGCAGCAGCGCGAGCGGAGACGATGGTGCGGAGGCCGTGCTGCACCCCCCTCCCCCACCCCCATCGTCCGGTTCCTCCACGAAAATGGGCTTGGGATCCCTGGGCGGCTCGCAGCCCGGCAGCAGCTCGGGAATGCTGACGTCGGCCGCCGCCACCGGGGCGCCGTCGCGGTCGAACACGGCGTAGATGACATGTGCGGGGGGCGGGCAGGAATCGACGACCGGAGCGCACAGCTCGGTGCAGACGCACTGGTCGTCCTTGCCGCACTGCTCCTCGGGGCAGCTCTTCATGCCGGTGCCCCAGGCCGTTCCCAGCGGCTCGCACTTGCACGAGTCGAACGGCTCCGCAGTGTCGACCGCGTGGGTATCGTCCCCTTGCCAGACCACGAAGGGGTCCTCTCCTTCGACCTGGCGCTCGACACGTCCGATTCCCGCACATCCCGAGAGACGGACGGTCACGGCGACCTCGACGGTGCTGCCGACCACCGCAGCGGACGCGGTCCAGATTGCGGCATGGACCGGGCAAGGGCACAGTGCAGCAGCAAGGAACAACGCTGGCGGGACGATGCGCATCGGGTCCTCCCCTTTCCCCCTCTGTAGCACCGTAGACCGGGAGGGTCAAGAAACGGCCGGCCCCCGGAACTGCCCTCCGGCTCGCTCGTCATTCATGGCGGCGTGACAAGCTTGCCTTCAATTCTCTTGCCCGGACGCGTGCGCGGGGTACAATGCAGGGCGTGTGGCGGGAGGTGCAGCATGACTGCGGCCGTGTATGCCAGGCCACTACTCGTGGTTTCGGCAGTGCTCTCTGTCCTGGGGTGTGGGGGAAAGGATCCGTCGCAGGTCACGAGCTGGCCTGAGCCGGACACGGCCTGCACCGAGCTCGGGTTGCAGGCATGCTCGCCGACCGAGGGCGACAAGTGGCTCGTGCTGCGATGCTCGGTCGACGGCCAGGGGAACCTCTGGTGGAGGGTCAGCCTGGTGTGCGCCTTCGGGTGCAAGGACGGGAAGTGCCTGACCCTGGACGGGGACGTCGCAGACATCCGCTACCCTGAGATCGGCGCAGACGTGACCGATGCGGTCGTCGGGACGGACGGGGGGGAACCGGACGCGGAAGAGAACCCGGACACGACGCTGGACATCTGCATCCCGGACTGCAGCACCAGGTTGTGCGGCGACGACGGTTGCGGCGGGACGTGCGGCGAGTGCCCGAAGGACTTCGTCTGCATCACGGACGAGGGCAAGTGCTGCATGCCCGAGTGCAAGGGGAAGCTGTGCGGAGACGACGGCTGCGGCGGGAGCTGCGGCGAATGCCCCGAAGGGCACGAATGCGGCAAGTACAA
>VGRX01000324.1 GCA_016875215.1 Deltaproteobacteria bacterium | reverse complement strand
GGGGGCACCGCCCGTGCCCTGGCCGTCGATGAGCGCACCGCCCCCTCCGCCGCCGCCGGCGTGGGACGAGCTGCCTTTTTGCCCGCCCGCCCCGTGAGTGATGGAGGCCTGCTTGAACACGCCACCAATGACGGCATCGAAGTTGCCGCCGGCACCGCCCCCGTAGGTGCAGCCGGATTGGCCTGCAGAGCCGCCGGTCCCTCCGTCGCCGCCGCAGCCCGCGTTGCCGGCACCACCGCCGCCGGAGCCGCCCGCACCGCTCCCGGGAGCATTCTGCTGACCCGCGCTACCGCCGCTTGCGCTCTTGTAGGCCCCAAAGGACGATGGCTGCCCATCCTGGTTCGAGGGACCGCCGTTTCCCAGGGTCACGGTCACACTGGTGCACGGCTCGATGCCGAACTCGTGCTTGCGGACGTGGCCGGAACCGCCGCCGTTTCCGTGCCCCTGGGCACCGCCGCCGCCACCGCCGATCACCATGATGCGCAGGTGCTTCACGTCCCCGGGTACCTGCCACGTCTGATTCGATGTGAACACGATCTTCTTTCCCACAGCGGCCGGACACTTGAGCGTAGGCACGCACGCCCCGGCCTGGCACCAGAGCTCGGCCCCGCACGGGGTATCGTTGGCCACGGGGACGTGTTTGCAGCCGGTGGCCGCATCGCACGAGTCGGTGGTACAGATGTTGGCATCGTTGCAGACGGTCGGGCCCCCGGAAAGGCACTTGCCGTCCTTGCACGCGTCGCCAGTGGTGCAGGCATTCCCATCCGAGCAGGCCGAGGTGTTGTTGGCGAAGACGCACCCCGTCTTGGTGTCGCACGAGTCGTCGGTGCACCCGTTCTTGTCCTCGCACACGATGGGCACTCCGCCCCCGCAGACCCCCTTGGAGCAGAACTCGTTGGCTGTGCACGCGTTCACGTCGTTGCACGGCAGGCTGTTGTGGAAGTGCTGGCACCCCAGTGCGAAGTTGCACAGGTCGTCGGAGCACGGGTTCTTGTCGTCGCAGTCGATCGGCGCACCTCCGGCGCACCAGCCCTTGCTGCACGCATCGCCCTTGGTGCACACGCTCCCGTCATCGCATGGGGCCGTGTTCGGAGTGAACACGCAGCCCGTCTTGGCATCGCATGTGTCGTCGGTGCAGAGGTTGCTGTCGTTGCAGGTCAGCGCGGCGCCGGCGGAGCACTTCCCCTTGTCGCACTTATCCCCCGTGGTGCAGAGATTGCCGTCGTCGCACGGTGCCGTGTTCAGGAAGTGGACGCACCCGCTCTTCGGGTCGCAGGAGTCCGTGGTGCATGGCTCCACGTCGTCGCATCCAAGCGGAGCCCCGGGCACGCACTTGCCTGCATTGCACGCGTCACCGGTGGTGCACGCATTGCCGTCGTTGCATGCTCCGGCAAGCGGTGCGTGGACGCACAGCCCGTCCTCGCACGAGTCCGCAGTACACACGTTCGAGTCGTTGCAGTCCGGGGCGGGACCGGGGGTGCAGAGCCCGTTCTTGCAGGTGTCGTTCAGCGTGCACGGGTTGCCGTCGTCGCACGGCCCGGCCACGACCAGGTAGGTGCATCCCGATGCCGGATTGCAGGAGTCCTTGGTGCACGGGTTGGAGTCGCTGCAGTCCACCCCCGCAGCGAACGTGCACTTGCCCGAGTCGCAATGGTCGCCCGTGGTGCACTTGTTACCGTCGTCGCAATCGCCCGCCTGGGGAGTGTGTGCGCAACCCTTGACCGGGTCGCACCCGTCGAGCGTGCACGGGTTTCCGTCGTTGCAGGCCAGCGCCGGCCCGGGCTTGCACTGGCCCTCGGAGCAGAGGTCCCCCACGGTGCAGGAATCCCCGTCGCTGCACGGGACGGCGTTGGGCTGATGGATGCAGCCGGTCTTGGGCACGCAGTAGTCCGTGGTGCAGACGTTGCCGTCCTCGCAGCTCGCGGCCACGCCGGAGAGGCACGCACCAGCCTCGCACTTGTCGCCGACGGTGCACGGGTCGCTGTCGTCGCACGCGAACCCCTCGTGGTCCGGGATCAGCCCGCACTTCCCGGTCAGCGGCTCGCACACCGCCTTGGCGCAGATCGAGGCCGGACCGTCGGGCTGCGGGCAGACCACCACGGTCTCGGGGGCCACGGCGCACTTGTATGGCAGGCTCCCCTTGTCGCACACGAGGGTTCCGTTGCACAGGTCACCGTCCTCGAGCAGCGCGCAGTCGGCATTCCCCTGGCAGTTGCAATCCACAGCAAACCCGGAGCAGATCCCCTGCGAGCACGTATCCGCCACGGTGCAGGGGTCCCCGTCGTCACACGGTGCGCTGTTGAACTGCGCCGTGCATCCTCCCTTGCCGTCGCACAGGTCGTCGGTGCAAGGGTTGTCGTCGTCGCACACGACCGCCATCCCGGTGCAGACCCCGGCCACGCAGTGGTCGCCGACCGTGCACGCATCGCCGTCCATGCACTCGCCCTCTGCGAGGTCGGTGTGGAGGCAGCCATCCGCACCGGAGCACACGTCTTCGGTGCAGGAATTGCCGTCATCGCAGAGGTCGACGAACTTCCCGCCGACCAGATCCGGGTCGTCGGTCATCCCGTCGCAGTCATCGTCGAGCCCGTTGCATTGCTCCGCAGCAGGCACGAACGCGTCGCACGCGGTCAGCCCGTCCTCGGTGCACACCCGCTTGCCCTTGCACGAGCCGAAACCGTTGGTGACGCTGCATGGCGTGGACAGCCCCTTGAGCACGGATTGCGCGGTGCACGGGCACACCCCGGCCGCCGCCAGGCACTGCTTCGTTTCGATCCCGTCCACCGACAGGGCCGACTCGCATGCAAAACCCCACGGACAATCCGAGTCGGACACGCAGGCGCCGCCGCAGAAGCTCCCTTCGCTGCCGTAGCCCAGGCAGACGTCGTCGTCCGCCCCGTAGCTCTTGCAAGCGCTGTTGATCGAGCACGGTTTGCAGAGGTTGGAATGGAGCGAGACGCAGATGTAGACCGCGTCCGGCACCGTCTCGGCCAGCAGCTTGCAGGTGAATCCCGCCGGGCATTCCTCCTGGCAGAAGCGGGTGCAGACGGCCTCTCCCATGTGCTCGACGCAATGTCCCGAGAGGCAGTCGGTCCCTTCCTGGCAGGGCTCGCCGAAGCAGCCGCCGCCGGCCTGGCACTCGGGGCCGACCTCGGACAGCTCCGGACCCGACAGGTCGGGGAGCGGGAGCTCTTCGCCAACATCCACGCTCCCGTCCTGCAGATCCGGCTGGACCGCTGCGTCCGGTACGGGCTCCACTCCCCCGTCAACAGCCGCCACCGTCCCGCCTCCGGCACAACCGAATCCGATGACCGTGGCCGCCAGAACGGCCAGCAAAAACACTCGGGACCACATGCTGTTCGCTTTTTCCATAGTACCCCTCCAATCCCGGACATCATGCCGGTGCGCAGCGACGACGTCAACGGCGACGAACACGACCACCAGCCGCCTAGGAGCCCAGGAATAGAACCCACCCTCCCGCAATGTTCCTTGCATTCTCGCGCATGCGTGTGGTAAGGGGTCTTGCACGTAGTGTGCGTGCAGAAGGGGGCGACCGGAAGGCCCGCTCGCACACCGTTGCGGAGGTGAATCATGAGAATGGCGCTCGTCGCGATGCTCGTCCCGATGTTCCTCTGTTCGTGCCAGAAGCAGGAGCCCGCTCCGGGGGCCGACGGGAAGAAACAGGCCGAGCCCGCTGCCAAGGAAGGCGACAAGGCAGCCCAGGCACCGGGAGACAAGTCGGGCCTGGTCGAAGGCAAGGCACAGGAAGGTGCCCCCGCTGACAAGACCGCAGCGGAAGGGGAAAAGCCCGCTACCGAGGGCGAGAAGCCGGCGGCGGAGGGAGAGAAACCGGCGGCGGACGGGGAGAAGCCCGCTGCGGAGGGGGAGAAACCAGCGGGGGACAATCCGCCCGCAGAGGCTGCCAAGGAGGGCGAAGTGGAGAAGAGTGGAGAAGTGAAGTTCGAGAAGAAGAGCGAGTTCCCGGAGGTCGTTTTCGAGACCACCAAGGGGATCATCCGGGTCGAGCTGTACCCCGAGAAGACCCCGATCACGGTGAAGAACTTCCTCCAGTACGCTCAGGACGGGTTCTACGAAGGGAGCGTGTTTCACCGCGTGGTGGCGGGATTCGTGATCCAGGGCGGCGGCTACTCCACCGACCTGGCCGAGATGCCGACCCGGGCCCCCATCGAGAACGAGGCGGCTACGGGCATCTCCAACGCCCGGGGGACCATCGCCATGGCCCGCACGAACCAGCGCAACAGCGCGACCTCGCAGTTCTACATCAGCCTGCGGAACAACACGATGCTCGACTATCGCGGAGAGAATCCGCAGGGGTGGGGCTACTGTGCGTTCGGCAAGGTCACCGAGGGGATGGAGGTCGTCGACGCCATCGGTGCGGTCTCCACCGGTCGCCGGGGGATGTTGCCGGCCGAAGTGCCGCTGGAGAACATCGTGATCAACAAGGTGACGGTGCTGAAGTAGAGCGACGGGCGGGGGCAGCGGCTTGCTCGGCCGGGGCCTCTTTCCTATAATCCACGGGCGAGAACCGGAGGGTCGAGGTTGAGCCGCTGGCCGATAGCGCTGGGAATCCTGCTTCTGCTCGGGTGTGCGGAGGAGCTTCGCGGGCGTGCGCCGCTCGACGACGGCATCTACTACCCGATTGCCGCTGCCGTGGACGAGGCCAACGGCCTGCTGTACGTGATCAATTCGAACTTCGACCTGGCCTATCGCCAGGCATCTCTCGTCGCGGTGGACCTGGAGACGAACCAGCTTGTCCCGGGGTTTGCGAGCTTCGGGTCGTTCCCCGCAGATTTCCTGCTGCTCCCTGCCAAGGAGGGCAAGGGAAGCACGGGCTATCTTGCGGTACGGGGTGACAACTCGCTGACCTGGTTCACCTCCGCTCCGGACGGGGAGGGCATACGCATCGACTGCAGCGATGACGGCGACGGCACGTCTTGCGACGGCGACCACGTGATCACGGAAGGGAAGCTGAAACTCGATGGCGAGGAGGAGGAGCAGGACGTCACGGTGGGCAGCGACCCGTTCTCCCTTGCCTTCCTGCCCGCGCACGAAGAGGTTCCGGATCGGCTGTTCCTGGCGGCCTCCAAGGACGGCACGCTTTCGCTGTTCGACCTCAGTGCATCGGGGAAACCGACGCTGGTGGCGCAGTCGACGATGGCCGCGGGTGCGCATACGGCAGCGCTGGATGCGGCCACCGGGCTTGTGTACGTGACCAACCGTCTCTACTCGTACCTGTACCGCTTCCGAATCGTGGAGGGGGAGGAGGCCCCGTCGC
>VGRX01000323.1 GCA_016875215.1 Deltaproteobacteria bacterium | reverse complement strand
AAAAAGTTGTTCGACTGGCTGGTCGGGCTGTACGAGATCTGGCGGCACCTGACGCCGGAGGCGGTCTACGTGTCCGCGCTGGTGGGGCTGTCGGAGCTGCTCATGTCCGGGTGCACGACGGTAGCGGACCACTTCTACGTGTTTCCGAAGGACCAGCCGGGAGACCTGCTCGACCAGACGATCCGGGCGGCGCAGGAGCTCGGCGTGCGCTTCCACCCGACCCGGGGCTCGATGAGCCGGGGCCGTTCGCACGGGGGACTTCCGCCGGACGAGGTGGTCCAGGATGCCGACGCGATCCTGAAGGACTGCGAGCGTGTGATCGACGAGTACCACGATCCGGATCCCTTCTCCATGGTGCGGCTCGGCCTGTCCCCCTGCTCGCCGTTTTTGCCGTTGTGCGTGACGGGCGAGCAGATGAAGGAGATTGCCCGTTACGCCCGGACGCGCCCGGGAGTGCGTCTGCACACTCACCTGGCCGAGACGCTGGACGAGAACGACTACTGCCTCAAGGTCTACGGAATGAGGCCGCTGGCGGTCATGGAGGGGCTCGGGTGGATCGGGCCGGACGTCTGGTATGCGCACGGCATCCACTTCAACGACGACGAGCTCGACGTCCTGGCGAAAACCGGAACCGGAGTGGCGCACTGTCCCAGCTCGAACCTCCGACTCGGGTCGGGCATCGCCCGGGTGCCGGAGATGCTGGAGCGGGGAATCCCGGTGGGCCTGGCAGTCGACGGAAGCGCATCGAACGACTGTTCGAACATGATGCTCGAGCTGAGGCAGTGCCTGCTGGTCCACCGGATCGGGACCGGCGTGGACCGGATGAGCCCGCGCGAGGTCCTTCGCATCGCCACGGTGGGCGGTGCCCGCGTGCTCGGCCGGGATGACATCGGCACGGTCCGCCCCGGCATGGCCGCAGACCTTGCGGTGTTCCGGCTGGACGACATCGGCCTGGCCGGAGCGCTCCATGATCCGGTAGCTGCGCCGTTCCTTTCCTTCTCCACGGGCCGGACGGAGTACACCATCGTCAACGGCGAGATCGCGGTGGACCAGGGGACCATCGTCGGAGCCGACCTGTCCTGGGTCGTCGATGAGGCCAACCGCCTGGCGGGCAAGATGCTGCAGGTGGCATCGCTGCGGACGGGGACGGACTACCTCGCCCCGTGAACTTCGCCGTACCCCGGCCTGCCCCGAGCGACGTCGAGGGGACCCCGGCCTGCCCCGAGCGACGTCGAGGGGACCCTGGCCTGCCCCGAGCGACGTCGAGGGGACCTTGCCTCACAGGTTCTTGTACACGTAGAGCTTCGAGTTCAGCGACGCGTAGTCGAGGTAGAGCACGAACCGCTTTCCGCCGGCCGGGCAGATGCCGACGACCCCGGAGAACTTGTCCTTCGGGGTGGGAAGTCCGGAAAGGTCGAGCAGATCCGCCGCCCCCCCGAGGAGCGGCACGCCCGTCAGCACGTGGGGGGCATCAGTCCCCACGAAGCCGAGAAGCACGCTGCCCTTGTCCAGTGCCCATGCCGCCGGCTTGACCGTGGGAACCGCCCCGGCCTCGGGCCACGAATCCGCTGCTTTCCGGTACAGAGCCACGGTCGCCTCGTCCATCCCTTTCATCTCGAACCAGACGGCGAGGTCGGTCGCATCGCCTGCGAACTTGGCGAACACGGAGTAGAAGTCCTCGCTTCCGTCCTTGACCACGTCCGGGAACCCGGTGCACGGCTCCCACGAAGTCCCCTGCGTCGCGGTCTTGGGCAGCCGGCGGCAATCGAGCCCCGGCTTGTCGGTCCGATTCACGATGAGGTGCACGTTGTCCCCGTCGACCCACATGTCCACGGGGGTCTCGAGCATGTTGGCCCCGACCTGGGCCCAGAGACCTCCCTCTTCGCTCCCGCGATGCACCATGAACTCGGCATTGGCGGAGAGCCGGGCGAGGAGGAACAGGTTCTTGCCGTCGAAACGCATGGCCCGTACCTCGACGTCCTCGTTGGAGAAGCCGAGGTCGAGGATGCTGGACATGGGATCGAGCTCGCTGTCGGGCACGGAAACCACCTGGCTTCCGGTGGCGCCTCAGGACTTGCCCGGGGGCAGCGCGACCCCCAGCGTGGCCGTGAGCGCGGTCAGCAGCGCCTCCTGGTCGTAGATCTGGCGCCAGCCCAGCTCGGGAGCATCCAGCTCCATCTTGTAGATCCCGGTCTTCTCCGCGGCACCGACCGCAACGAACATGGCATCCTCGCGGCAGGCAAAGGAGCCGACGTGCATGACGCTGTCCAGCGTCGCGGTGGAGAACAACCCGAACCCTTCGGACGGGATGTCCGGGATGTCGGCCACGATCTCCTCGGCAGGGTTGCCGTCACCACCTCCGCACGAAACGGTCGCGGCCGGAAGCAGGACCAGCAGCAGCAATGCACGCAAGCGCGCCATGGGTCACCTCCAGGTCAGGTGGTCATTGTGCCAGAAAGCCGGCCGGGGAACAACTGCTACCCGAGCATCTCGAGGAGATCCGTCGCGTTGGCCACCGCCTTGCCTTCGAAGTGGTTGTTGAAGAATGCGTAGACCTCGGCCGCGTTCTTCTGCATGCGGCGGATTCGCGGAATCCAGGGGGCCAGCTCGTCCCGGGAGTAGCGGTAGTCGTATCGCTCCTCGGGACGCTCGTGCTGCCACCACTTCGCAGCGTTCCGGCCGTGAAAGCGAAGGTACGCGACCGGCGAGGTCACCACTTCGAGCGGGGGGAGCAGCCCTTTGAGCGGCGGTTCGTCCACGCAGCAGAATCCGGCCCCTATCTCCCTGAGGAACGAGAAGAAGTCCATGGATACCCAGGCCCGGTTGCGAACCTCCACCACGAGCGGATGCGCTGCGAAGTCCGCGGCCAGCCGCCGAAGGTGCTCCCTGGCCTCGTCGGACGGTCGGAACGACCATGGGAACTGAGCGAGCAGACAACCGAGCACGTCACGATCCGCAAGCGCCTCGACAGCCCGGAGGAACTCGACGACCTCCGCCTCGCCAGCGGTCCTTGCATGCGTGAACACGTCGGTCAGCTTGACCGCGAACCGGATCCTCCCGCCTGCCTTCTCGGCCATGGCGGACAGCGTTGCCCGCGTCGGCATTCGATAGTACGTGAAGTTGATCTCGACCGCGTCGAACCGCTCCGCATAATGCGTCAGGAAGTCGGTCTTGGGCATCCCGGGGGGATACACCGGCCCGACCCAGTCCGGGTAGCTGTACCCGCTGGTGCCGACGAATACCTTGCTCATCCTGTCCCCTTCTCCCTCCTTCCCCACATCCCCTTGTCGCTACCCATCCCCCCGGGCGTCACAGTCGGCATCGGCAACGCAATCACGCTCGTCCTTCATGCCCTGAGGCTCCACTCGCGAAGCTCCTGTCTCACCTTCCCCACCTGGACGGGGTCCCCGAAGGCATGGTCCAGCGCGACCCGCTGCGCCTGCACGAGGTCCAGGCCCGGAACCACCCGGCGGCACAGCTCGAGCTCGGACGACAGGGTGATACCGAACAGCGCCGGATCGTCCGAATTGAGCGAAATCGGAATCCCTTCGGCCATGAGCTGCCCGAGGGGATGCTCCGCTGGCGACGGGACCGCCCCGACGATCCAGTTGCTGGTGACGCTGATTTCGAGTGCCACCCCCTGGTCGCGCACCAGGGCGATGAGGTCGGGTCGGTCCGCGATGCGGATTCCGTGCCCGATTCGGCGTGCCCCGAGCCTGCGGACCGCGGTTGCCACGTTGTCCGCACATCCCTGCTCCCCCGCGTGGACCGTCACGTGCAGCCCCTCGCCGCGGGCCAGTTCGAAGGCCTTGATGAACTGTTCCGGCGGATGGTTGTCCTCGTCCCCTGCCAGGTCCACGCCGACGACCTGCGGGCGATGACGGAGCGCCAGCCGGAACGTCTCCATGCACACATCCGGGCCCATCTCGCGGGATGCGATCACGATCAGCGGAACGATGCAGCCCGTCAACCGGGCCCCCTCCGCCGCGCCCTCGGCGACCGCTCGCGTGACCGCATCGAGGGGAAGCCGGTGAGCGTACGACGTAAACCCCGGGGAAAAGCGGAGCTCCATGTATCGGAGGCCGTCCGCGGCAGCATCCTCGACCGCCCGTTGGGCAGCGTACCGGACGGCATCGGGACTGACGAAGAGGTGCGCAATGAGGGTGAACCTCCGCAGGACCTCCTGCAGCGAAGTCAGGGGGCTGTCCAGCACCATGCAGCGGACAAGCTCGGGCAGCGTGCCCGCCGGGACCGGCGCACCGAACCTCGCTGCCATCTTCAGGGCGATCTCGGGGCTCATGCAACCAGCCAGGTGGCGATGCAGCTCGGCTTTCGGCATGCTTCGGATCCGTTCAGGCTTCAACTCTCCCCTCTCTTCAGCAGGTCCAGACAGCAAGGATGGCAGGTTTCCGTCCAGCCTGCAACCCTCGGACTGCCGCAGTTCGTCCGCTCCTTGCCTGACGCGGCGCGCCATCTGCAACGATTGGGGACGCGTGCGCCAGTACTTTAAGTGCTTGACATGCCCCGTGCCCGGGTGGTACGCGACGGCGGACTGATTGGTTTCGCGTGTGTTTCGCACGACGCGTCACGATGGGTGGAAGAGGAGTTGCTCAACCGAAACGGAGGATTTGAATGGGCAAGGTGACTGAGAAGAACGGGCTGTATCATCCGCCGGCCGAGTTCGCCGCCAAGGCGCATCTCAAGAGCTTCGACGAGTACAAGGCGATGTACGAGAAGTCGATCAAGGACCCGGACGGGTTCTGGGCCGAAATCGCCGGCCAGTTCCACTGGGAGAAGAAGTGGGACAAGGTCCGTGAGTACAACTACGACCTGAACAAGGGCCCCATCTCGATCAAGTGGTTCATCGGCGGCAAGACGAACATCTGCTACAACGCGATCGACCGCCACCTCAAGGCATTCGGAGGCCATCGCGACGACCAGCGGGCGCTGCTGTGGGAAGGCAACGATCCGGCCGAGGACAAGGTTCTGACCTATGGCCAGCTCTACGAGCAGATCACCAAGTTCGCCAACGTCCTCAAGTCCCAGGGCGTGAAGAAGGGTGACCGCGTCACCCTGTACCTCCCGATGGTCCCCGAGCTGGCCATCGCGGTGCTGGCCTGCGCCCGCATCGGTGCGATCCACTCCGTGGTGTTCGGCGGCTTCTCCGCCGAGTCGCTCAAGGACCGCATCGTGGATTCCAAGTGCAAGCTCCTCATCACCTCGGACGGAGCCTTCCGGGGGGCCAAGCCCATCACCCTGAAGCAGATCGCGGACGAGGCCTGCACGCTGTCCATCAAGGAAGGC
>VGRX01000322.1 GCA_016875215.1 Deltaproteobacteria bacterium | reverse complement strand
GTCGCTGATGCCCAGGTATCTGGCCGCCTTGGAGCACCTGTTCCCGGTCCTGGCCATGAGGGAGACAACAGGCGATGCTGCCGGCCGCGGGGGGATCGTCACGGACCCGCAAGATACGCTGCGCCGAGCGTTTTGCGCGCTCCGGGAGCTGCTGTGTCGCCTCGGGGATCGGGAGGAGCTGGTGCTGGCCGTCGACGATCTCCAGTGGGGGGATCTCGACGGAGCCAGGCTGCTGGCCGAGCTCATCAGGCCGCCGGATGCTCCGGCCATGCTGCTGGTATTGTCCCACCGCAGCGAGGAAACCGCCGGTGGTGAAGCTCTGGCCGCGTTCCGGGACGCGGTCGGGCAGCACGTGCCGGACGAGGTCACGGTGGAGGTGGAGGTCGGGCCGCTGGCTGCGGGTGAGGCGGAGAAGATGGCCCGACTCTGTTGTCGGGCGCAGAAAGGTGACCTGGCCGAGCGAGCGCGCTTCGTGGCCAGTGAATCGGGAGGCATTCCCTTCTTCATCGAGGAGCTGGCAAGGGCTTTCGAATGGAGGGGAGAACATGATGCTGCCGGGGTGTCTCTCGACGAGTACATCCGGGAGGGGGTCAAGGGACTGCCTTCCTTCTCCCGGCAATTCCTCGACGTGCTCGCAGTTGCTGCGCGACCACTTCCTCAGAGCCTGGCGTGGCGCGCCGTCGGCAGCCCGTCGATCCACATGGGGAGTCTCAAGCTGTTGCAAGGGCTTCATCTTGTCCGCACACAGGGCATGGGGGAGCACGACCCGGTGGAGTGCTATCACGACCGGATTCGGGAGGCACTGTCGGCCGGCCTTTCCGAAGGGGAATCCAGGGCATGTCACTTGGCCCTGGCCGTGTGCTGGGAAGGGTGGACGTCGAGGGACAACGAGGCCGTTGCCCACCATTACCTTCACGCCGGACATAGTGAGAGGGCGGCTCAGTTCGCCCGGCTTGCGGCCGGGGAGGCCGCGGTCGCACTGGCTTTCGGCAAGGCGGCAACTCTCTATCGAATGTCTCTCGAACACGGTGACTGGGGCCAGGAGGATGTTCAAGCTCTCCTTGCAGCCCTTGGGGACGTCCTGGCAGCGGCAGGCCGTGGCAAGGAGGCAGCCGACGCCTACCTGGATGCCGCCGGCCGCGCCAGCGGTGACGGACAGTGGCGATTCCTGGAGAAAGCGGCGGGCCAGCTCCTGGCCGCGGGGCACGTGGAGCAGGGCAAGGAGGTTCTCGACCAGGTTCTGTCCCGTTTCGGGCTTTCGATCCCTGTGAGTCGCGTGGCCACGTTGTGGTCCCTTGCCTGGCTGGGGTTTCGCAAGGGCATGCTGAGCAGGCGCTTCGTCCCCCGGCCTGCCTCGCAGATTGCGCAGGAGATCCTGGACAGGATCGACGTGTGCCGAGCGTCCGCGGTGAACATGGGAATGGCCGACCCGATGCGCTCCGCCGTCTTCCAGCAGCGGGCATTCATCCTGGCGACAGGGGCGGGGGAACCGGGTCGCTTCGCAAGAGCGCTTGCTGCGGAAGGGGGATACGCCGCGGCGTTTGGCGGGAAGGGGTATGCCCGCTCCCTCGAGCTCATTGGAGAGGCCATGCGGCTGGCGGTCGAGCACAGCGATCCCCTGGCACTGGCCACCAGCCACGCCTGCCTGGCCATTGCCCTCTTCCAGCAGGGAAGATGGGCGGACGCCGCTCGCCAGGCCGTCGAGGGCGAGCGAATCTGTGTCGAGAACAGGTTGCAGGCACGCTGGGAGATGCACACCTGCCGTCTCTTCCAGATCGGGCCGCTCGGATGGATGGGCCGCTACCGGGAGTTCCGGGCCCGTGCCAACGAGCTGGTTGCCGATGCCGATTCCCGACACGACCTCTATGAAGCCAGCCACGTGCGCCTGGGCTCTCCCGTGCCGTTCGGGTTGTTGGAGGATTCGCCCCAGCGATGTGCGGATTCCCTCGACGCAGGGAGCGCGGTTCTGGCCGCCGACGAATTTTCCCTCTATCATGTCTACTGGTTTCGGGCCCGATGCCAGCTCGCCCTCTATCTGGGCGACGTCAAGACCGCGTTGGAGCTTGCTTCTCAGCTTCACCGGAGGCTCCATCGCTCACTGCTCTCCCGGGTGGCGATCGCCAGGAGCTTTGCTCAGGAGGCACTGGGCAACGCCGTCCTGGCATCAGCCGGGAATGGCCTTGAGCGCAAGGCTGCGCTCTCCAGGCTCGGTCGATGCATCCGGGACGCACGAAGAGTCGGCATTTCCTGGATGGATGCTGTATCGGACTTCTGGGAGGCCGGGGCTTGTGTCCTGGCAAACGACCGGGCTTCGGCCATGGATTTGCTCCAGGCCGCGGCGGGGCGCTTCGAGGCAGCGGACATGCTGGGCCACGCGGCAGCGTGCAGATACCGGAAAGGAAACATCGAAGGCGGCCAGGCAGGTCGAGAGCTTCGGACTGCCGCAATCCAGGCCCTTGACAAGGAGCAGGTCGTCAATCCCGAGCGTCTCATGGACGTGATTGCGCCCATGCCCTCTTGATGCCTCGTTCAAACCGCTCCTGGTTCGTGCTAGGATACAGCCCGGTCGATTGCGACCGTTCGCATGGAGGGGCCCGTGAAATCACGAATGTGGGTCGTCATCATGACGGCCATTGGGATGGCAGCCGGTTGCGGTGGCGACGGCGTCTCCACTGAGGATGAGGGAGGCCCGGGCCCCGGTGCGGATCTGGCGACGGATGGTCCTGCAGTCGATGTCGTGGCCACCGATGAGACGGGCACTCGAAACGAGACGTCGGGCAACCTGCCTCCCTCGTGGAACGCCAACCCCCTGACCGAGGTCGAGGTGTACCAGGAATACCGGGTGCTGGCCATCTGCGAAGACCCGGAGGGGAGCGCGGTGACCGTGGTGCAGGGGGACGGGCACACCTCCCCCGAGATGGTGTGTGACGTGGACGGCGGAACCGCGGATTGCGGATTCGTGGCCGGCGGAGAGCTGGCCGGGACGACCTGCAATGTCCAGCTTTCGTGCAGCGACGGCGAGCAGGTCGCGCTGCTGGACGTGGAGGTCATTGTGGCTGCCCTTCCCGACATCGAGGCGCTGACATTCGGCAAGCTGACGAAGTGGACCACCCCCGTCCAGGACTACATCGATACCAACACCGAGGTCCTTGGCCACGGCAACTTCATGAAGGACCTGTTCGACCTGTGCGTGTTCGAAGACCGGCTCTACTTCGGCTACGGCGACGCCACGCTCAACCTCGGGCAGAACACCCCCATCGAGGTCCGCTATTTCGCGGATCCGGAGGTGACCGCGTACGCGCACGACTTCGTGACCGACGAGGAGCAGATCGACCGCTACCGCATCGACGGCGACGTCCTGATGATCCCCGGCGTCGATGCCACCGAGGACGGTCTGATGGGCAACGCGTACATTCATCCCAAGGGGGGAGAGTGGACCAAGTCGCGGACGTTGGACGGCGGCTGGCACGTGCACGACATCGCCCGTTTCGGAGAGAGCATCTTCGCTGTGGGCAGCGGGGGAACCGGAGACGACTACACGAATTCGACGGTCAACGCTTTCCTCTGGCGCAGCGACGACGGGGGAGAGACGTTCACCGTAGCGGTCAAGATCCCGCACCCGTCCCCGCCGGGTGACCATCGCCTGGTCAACCTGCTTGCGGTGGCGGGGAAGCTGTACGCAGCGGGCTACTACTCGGCCAACGACATGACCTATGCGACGGCCTACGAGTGGACCGGGGAAGAGCTCGTCCCGTGGTCCGGGGCCGGGCAGTTCTTCGTGCTGGATTCGTACCCGGTTTCGGTCAAGCTCGGCCTGCTGAACGGAGTCCGGATCGAGCAGCCGCTGCGGTATGGCGTCGAGAAGGTGACCGCCGCCGGCGTGGGCTTTCTCACCGGGCTCGACGGCAAGACGCTGCTCGATGCGGATCCGCTCGGGGATGGTCGCGCGATCCTGTTGTACGTGGACGGCGACGAGTATCCGATGGAAGACAGTGCGGGCGGGTTCGAGCTGCACGTGGCCCTGCTGTCCGACGGCTCGAAGGTGACGGATTTGGTCACGGGGCTCACCCTGGCCCGCCCCTCGTCCGTTGCGTTCTGGCGCAAGCACATCTTCGTCGGGCTGTCGGACGGGACGTTGTGGAAAGCCGTGGGCAGTGTGCAGTGAACACAGCCCCGACCACGCGGGAGGGGCCCACGTCGCGCCGGCAGGGCCGTGGGCAGTGTGCAGTGAACACAGCCCCGACCACGCGGGAGGGGCCCACGTCGCGCCGGCAGGGCCGTGGGCAGTGTGCAGTGAACACAGCCCCGACCACGCGGGAGGGGCCCACGTCGCGCCGGCAGGGCCGTGGGCAGTGTGCAGTGAACACAGCCCCGACCACGCGGGAGGGGCCCACGTCGCGCCGGCAGGGCCGTGGGCAGATGGGCAGGGGGATCCGGTGACACGGAAGATCGCGATCTACGGAAAGGGCGGCAGCGGCAAGTCGACGATCTCCGCTGCCCTCAGCGTGGCCATGGCGCGGCGGGGGATGAAGATCCTCCAGGTGGGGTGCGACCCCAAGGCCGATTCCACGCTGGTGCTCACGGGGGGAAGGAGGATTCCGACGCTGCTGGACCTGCTGTCGAGGGGGATCGTGCGCCCCGAGCCGGAGCAGTTCATCGTCCCCGGGCGGCACGGCGTGGACTGTGCCGAGGCGGGCGGTCCCGCTCCGGGGGCCGGGTGCGGCGGCCGCGGCATCGCCCGCATGTTCGAGCTGTTCAACGAGATCCGCCTGTTCGAGCAAAGGCCGTATGACGCGGTGATCTTCGACGTGCTCGGCGACGTCGTGTGCGGCGGGTTTGCAGCACCGCTGCGCTACGGATTCGCCCAGCGGGCGTTCATCGTGGTGTCGGAAGAGCCGCTTTCGCTGTACGCGGCCAACAACATCATCCACGCCATCGAGACCTATCGGGCCAGCGGCGTTCGGCTGGGCGGGCTCATCGTCAATGTGGCGGACGGCAAGGGCGAGATCTCGCGGGTGGAGCGATACGCGGGCACGGTCGGCGCCCCCATCGCCGGTGTGATGCCCCGAGACCCCGCGATCCAGGAGGCCGAGGCAACGAGCCGCCTGACCGCTGCTGAGCTGCCTGACGACAGCCCTACCGTCGCTGCCATCGAGCGGCTGTGCGACAACGTTCTCGCCTCGTTCGATCACGACCCCGGAATCCCCCCTGCGCTGGACGTCGACCGGTTGTTCGAGCTTCTCGGGGCCTCGGGAACCTCCCGCGTTTCCCCCAGCCCTGCTTCGGCTGTCGGAACCCAACCGGCCCGCGTAGAC
>VGRX01000321.1 GCA_016875215.1 Deltaproteobacteria bacterium | reverse complement strand
GCAGGACCGTCGAGCTGCTGCGGCAACTGGCGGCCCGGGCCGGACGGCCCATCGCGATTCTCGGCGACCTGTGCGGGCCGAAGATCCGCCTGGGCAAGGTCCCCGGAGGACCGAGGATCCTGAAGAGAGGCGAGGAAGTGCGCCTGCGCTTCGATCAGGGAGAGGCGACGGAAGACTGCCTCTGCCACACCTACGAGCCGCTCGCCCGCGACGTGCAACCGGGGGACCCGATCTACATCAACGACGGCCTTGTTCGGCTGGTCGTGCTCTCGACCGACGGGACCGAGGCCGTCTGTCGCGTCGAGGCCGGCGGTTCCATCAGCGACCGGAAGGGGATCAACCTGCCTGCGACTCGTGTGTCCGCACCGTCGCTGTCCCCGAAGGACATCCGCGACCTCGAGCTGGCCCGCGCGCTCGGTCTCGACTACATCGCACTCTCGTTCGTCCGCTCGGCCCAGGACGTGAAGCTCGCACAGGAGCTGGCCGACGGAATCCCCGTGATTGCGAAGATCGAGAAGCCGGAGGCGGTGGATTGCCTCGAGTCGATCCTCGACCAGGCCGACGGGGCCATGATCGCCCGCGGCGACCTCGGCGTCGAGCTGGGCCAGGAGAAGGTCCCGCTCCTCCAGAAGCGGATCATCCAGCGGATGCTTCCGAGGGCGCGGCCCGTGATTACCGCGACCCAGATGCTCGAGTCCATGATCGAGAATGCCGCGCCCACCCGTGCCGAGGTCTCGGACGTTGCCAACGCGGTCCTGGACGGTACCGACGCGGTCATGCTCTCGGGCGAGACCTCTGTCGGCCGCCATCCCGGCCTCGTGGTGAGGACCATGGCCCGCATCATCGAGGAGGTCGAGCAGAGCGGGTGGGTCAACCGCAACCTGACGAACCCGGTGATGAGCGACCGCTCGTTCTCGAGCATGATCGCAGAGGCGGTGAGCGCTGCCGCCCGGGAGTACGGCCTCACCGCAATGGCCGTCTACACCGAGTCGGGCCGCAGCGCTGCACTGGCCGCAGCGGAGCGCCCGAAGTCCGCCATTGCCGCCTTCTCCCGCCACGACGCGGTCTTGCGGCGCCTCAACCTCCACTGGGGGGTGACGCCGCTGCGTGGGGAGTGGGTCAAGGGGGTGGAGGGAGTCGTCGAGCAGGCCGAGCGCGAGCTCGTGCGCAATGGGCTGGCGTCCGCCGGCGATACCGTTGCCGTGACCTTCGGGATGCGCCTGGGCGGCGAGCCGTTCCAGACCAACATGCTCAAGCTATGGAAGATCCGACGGGATGCCTCCGCACCGATCACGATCCACCGCGAAGAACCGTAGAAGCGCCGTCCACTGAGGAAGCCGGGCCCGCGAACAACCTCGGTTGCCCCTCCCGCGTGGTCGGGGCTCCATGCTCACTGCTTTCCCCTCTTCCGGGTGGGCTCGTCGGTCTCGAGATGATCGCGGGAACCGGGGGACTTGCCGAGCAGCCTCTGGTGGTACTCCTGCGAATGCATGCGGATGCGGCTGGCCACGCGGCCTGCGTTGCGGAGATGCTCGAGTTCTCCGAGCCGGATCGCCAGCGTGGCGATGGCTTCGGGTACCGCAGTGCGCAGAGGAGAGGGCACCAGGTCGATGTCGAGGTCGACCAGCATGAACTCCACGAAGTCGTCCTCCGCGAGGTCGTCCAGGTCGGTCACGTCGATGGCCTCGAGCGATTCGAGGAACCGCGCCGCAACGTAGGCGAAAGCCTCGGCAGGTAGCCCCCCGCCCTCCGCATCGTTGAGCTGCTTCCAGACCCCGGAAAAGACCGTGCCCGCATACTCTCCCATGGCACCCCTCCTCGGCGTCTCTGACTCGTTAACTCTAGCCATTCCACCGTCCATACGCAAGCATCGCATGACGCGTCCCTCCGTGGCATCTTCGATGAGTCGCCGTTTCGGCCGCTGTTGTCGGACGGCAAGGGCATCCGCACGGGCTTGACTTCGAGCCCGGAACTGAATCGTTGTGCGCGGACGCCTGCGTAGGGTAGACTCCTTCGAGAGCGCAAGGCTCGACCGCAGCGGACGAATGGGAGGAGCACATGGCGAAAGGGTACATGGGCCGGATTCTCTGGGTGGATCTCTCGGCAAAGACCTGCACGGAAGAGAGCGTGCCCGATTCGGTCTACGAGGCCGTGACGTCCGGAATGGGGCTTGCCGCATGGCTCCTGGGGACGCGCATGGAGCCGGGAACCGACCCTCTCGGGCCGGGGAACATCCTCGGCTTCGTTTCGGGGCTGCTGACCGGCGCCGGGAGCCTCTTCACCGGACGCTGGATGCTCGTCGGCAAGTCCCCCCTGACCGGCTGCTGGGGGGATGCCAACTGCGGCGGCCAGCTCTCGCCGTTCATCAAGAAATGCGGGTATGACGGCATCTTCTTCGTGGGGGCGAGCGATACGCCGGTCGTCTTCGTGAACAAGGATGGCAAGCCGCGCATCGAGGACGCCGGTGACCTCTGGGGGCAGGATGCCGTGGAATCCGAGGTCCGCCTCAAGGAGCGCTACGGCAAGACGGTGCAGGTCGCGTGCATCGGCCCGGCCGGCGAGAAGCTGTCGCTGATTTCGGGCGTGTCCAACGACCGGGGGCGCATGGCTGCCCGCGCCGGGCTCGGCGCAGTCATGGGGGCCAAGAAGCTCAAGGCCATCGTCCTCCACGGCGCCCAGAAGGTCGACGTGCACGATCCGGCGGAGATGAAGCGCCTCACCGCGGCCTGCATGGAGCACGTGAAGAAGGACATGCCGCTTCCTCCCGGGCCGCTTGCTGCCTACCTCGGTACCCTCATGGGCATGCTCCCGGTCCAGATGGCCCAGGACGGGATGATGTACAAGGTCATGCTGAAGAAGTGGGGCACGGTCAGCATGAACCAGATCTCGATCGAGATGGGCGATTCCCCGATCATGAACTGGAAGGGATCGAGCCAGGAGTTCGACAAGCGGCGCTCCCGGTCGGTCAATCCCGATGCGATCATCGCCCGGGAGAAGAAGAAGTACCATTGCTACTCCTGCCCGCTCGGGTGCGGAGGCATCTGCTCGGGATCCGGAGGCTACGAGGAGACCCACAAGCCGGAGTACGAGACCGTGCTGTCGCTGGGCGGCCTGCTCATGAACGAGGACCTCGACAGCATCTTCTACCTCAACGAGCTGCTCAACCGCGCCGGCATGGACACGATCTCGGCCGGCAGCACCGCCGCCTTCGCACTGGAGTGCTTCGAGCACGGCCTTCTGACCCCGAAGGACACGGACGGGCTCGAGCTGCGCTGGGGGAACACCTCGGCGATCGTGAAGCTCCTGGAGAAGATGACACGCCGCGAAGGCATCGGCGATCTGCTGGCCGACGGCTCCAAGGTCGCTGCCGAGAAGATCGGCAACGGAGCCGAGCGCTTCGCCATGCACGCGGGAGGGCAGGATCTGCCCATGCACGACGGCCGGCTCGATCCCGGCTTCGCATTGCACTACGCTGCCGAGCCCGCGCCGGGAAGGCACACCATCGGGGCCCAGCTCTACTACGAGATGTACCAGCTCTGGAAAGTGGTCCCCGGCCTCCCCAAGCCGTCCCCGCTCTACGGAAAGGGGAAGAAATACGCCGTGGACGGAGAGAAGGCCGCCATGGGAGCGGCCTGCAGCCGCTACTCCGCGGTCTTCAACGGAGCGGGCCTGTGCATGTTCGGCGCGTTCATGGGGGCCACCCGCCTCCCCTTGTTCCCCTGGATCAACGCAGCCACCGGCTGGCAGCGCACGCCGGCTCAGTACCTGGACGTCGGCGGCCGAATCCAGGCGCTCCGCCAGCTCTTCAACTTCCGGCACGGGGTGGACCCGCGGCGGAACCGGCCCAACGAGCGTTCTCTCGGGAATCCGCCCATGGACCACGGCGCGCTCAAGGGACGTTCCGTCGACCTCGAATCACTTCAGAGCGAGTTCTGGGCCGCCATGGGATGGGATCCGGCCACCGGCCGGCCCCTGGAAGAGCCTTCGGTAGAGTAAAGAAGAAAAGTGTTGACCCCTCTGTCCGCCGCGGTATGCTGACATCGGACGAGAACCCCCCTGGTCGTGTCAGAGTGCTGCGTTGGGGCGTGGAGGAGGCCCATGAGGGAGAAGCCCGTCCGTGTGCTCATCGTCGAAGACAACCCGGCAGACCTGCGGTACGTGAGGATCATGCTGTCGGGCTTCATGGAGCCGGCATTCGAGGTCGAAGCCACCAATACCCTGGCCGGGGCGCTTGCAGCGATCCAGCGCACCCAGTTCGACGCCGTGCTTCTCGATCTGACTCTGCCGGATAGCTGGGGGCTGGACACGATTGTCCGCCTGGTGTCGGGACAGCCCCAAATGCCGGTCGTGATCCTGACCGCCCTGGCCGACGAGGAGATGGCCAGGCTTGCCATCCAGCGAGGTGCGCAGGAGTACCTGATCAAGGCGGATTTCGATGCCCGCCTCCTCGCCCGGTGCATCCGCCACGCCACGGAGCGGCATCGCCTCCTCAGAGCGGCAGCCGCAGGGATGTGGGTGGAGCCCGAGACCGGCGTGCTGTCGCGCCAGGGGTTCCTGGCCATGGTCGGACAGCAGCTCAGCTATGCGCGCAGGTCGGGAATCCGGATGGTGCTGCTGCGAATTGACATTCCCATGGTCAAGGCGTTCTCGGGCGTCGCCGACGACCAGTCACAGGCAGCGGAGAGGCTCGTGGCTGAGGCCGTTCGCAGAGTCACCCGGGAGGCCGACATCGTGGCGCACCTGGCAAGCGGCGAGCTTGCCGTCCTGGCACTCGACGTGTCGGACGGTGTCGAGCTGGCCATCACCAGGCGCATCCACTCTCGCCTCTCCGAGGTCGCGGGGGACGGGGCCGGAAGCCCGCTGAGGGTGGAGGTGTCCTCCAAAGCGTTGGGGGCCGTGGCCGGCCTTGCCGCCAACGACCTGCTTTCGAGGGGCGGGCTGCTACCTGTCGATCTCTAGGACGCGCACGATCTCATTGTCGCTTGACTTCTCGCTGCGGGTACGCGACTCACAGACCCGGCGGAGGTGGATCATGGCCTGCTCGTTCAGTATCGGCTCTCGTTCGGTCCTGGCAACCATTGCGGCATTGTCCGTGGCCTGCTGGGGGTGCTCGGGCGGGAATGGCAACGGAGGGGGGGATTCCTCTCAGGATTCGGCTGCGGACTCGGGGCGCCAGGAGACCGTCGAGCCCGAGCAGAGCCACCCCGTGGACGTGCCCGATTTGGCGGACGCTGCCCCCGAGGTCCGGGCGGACGTCGTCCAGGTCTTAGACCTCCAGGATACCCAGGGCGACCAGGCCGATTCGGCGGAGGCGCCGGACGTTCCCCAGGATGCCACCGAGGTCAAACC
>VGRX01000320.1 GCA_016875215.1 Deltaproteobacteria bacterium | reverse complement strand
TTTTCTATCTCCATGATACCCCGAAGAAGGCGCTCTTCGAGCGACCCGTGCGGGCCTATTCGCACGGCTGCATGAGGCTGGACAAGCCGCTCGACATGGCGGAGTACCTCCTCAAGAAGATCAACGGGATGGAGCGGTCCGACATCGACAAGATCCTGGAGAAGAAGAAGGAGCACTACATCAAGCTCCAGGCGCCGGTCCCGATATTCGTCGAGTACAACTCCGTCGGCGTGGATGACAAGGGACGGGTGGAGTTCTACATCGACGTCTACAAGTACGACCGCGCCTACTTCGAAAGCCGCCTCCCTGTCAAGCTGACCGAGGATCTGACGTCGGAAGAGCTGCGGGTCCTGTCCAAGTCGGGGGGCGGTGATGCCACGGGGCTCGAGGAAGACGACGGCGTCATCCCCTCGGCCGAGTGAGTCTCTGGGCAAGCCAGGCTGCGAATGCCCGAAAAGCCGCTCCCCTGTGCGAGATGAGGTTCTTCTCGTCGAGCCCGTATTCGGCGAGCGTGCGGCGCGGGTCGTGATCCGGGTGGAAGACCGGGTCGTAGCCGAACCCCTTGTCCCCGCGGGGCTGAAACCCGATACGGCCGGGCAGACGGCCCTCGACGGTCACCGCGGCGTGCCCGGCCGGTCCGCTTTCGAATCGCAGCCCCTCGGTCCCGGGCGCCGACGGCTCGCCGCTTCCGGCCATCAGCTCTCCGGGCAGGATCGCGTACAACGTGCAGGAGAAGTAGGCCCGCCGCCCGTCCCCTCCGATCCCGGCCATTCGGGAGAGGAGGAACTCCACCCGCTCTGCATCCGACTTCCCTTCCCCGGCGTACCTGGACGACCGGACTCCCGGTTCGAGCCCGAGGCCCGTGACACACAGCCCGGAGTCGTCCGCCAGACTCGGGAGGCCGGTGGCGGCAAACGCGGCCTGCGCCTTGAGCCGGGCATTCTCCAGGAAGGTAGTTCCCGTCTCGTCGACATCGAACCCGGGCGCCAGCCTGCCGATGGGCAGGACCTCGACCCCAAGCCCCTCCAACAGCGTCGAGATCTCCCGGATCTTGCCTCGGTTCTGCGTTGCGACGACCAGCCTGCGCATGTGTTACCTCCGGGGCTGTTTGGCCTGCTGGCTACTGCCTGCTGCCTGCTACCTACGGCCTTGCTTGCTACCCGCGGCCCGTCGCTTACGCTCCGGGTGGGGAGGCGGGGGCGGCCTGCGCCCACTGCATGTGCCGACGCCACAAGGGCCCCTCCCGCGTGGTCGGGGCTGCGTGGCCTGCTGCCTGCTGCCTGCTGCCTACTGCCTACTGCCTGCTGCCTACGGCCTTGCTTGCTACCCGCGGCCCGTCGCTTACGCTCCGGGTGGGGAGGCGGGGGCGGCCTGCGCCCACTGCATGTGCCGATGCCACAAGGGCCCCTCCCGCGTGGTCGGGGCTGTGTGGCCTGCTGCCTGCTGCCTGCTGCCCACTGCCTTCCTAGGGGCTGACCTGCAGCTTCAGCGGCATGACCAGCGCGTCCTGGCGAACGGTCTCGTCCCGAAAGCGCAGCTCCCCGAAGTAGGTGTAGCCGGACGGAGCCACCTCGGGACGACGCTCCAGCTCGAACTCGCAGGTGTAGGAGCGGTTCGGGTACAGCGTGAAGTACGCGTAGCCGTCGCACCAGACCTTGGCCTCGTTGTTCCTTGAGGCGTACTGGTACTCCTCGACCACGACGTTCCACGCCTGGTCGGTGCGCTCTGCGAGCGCGCCCAGGATCTCCAGGGTGTAGGTGACCGCCCCCCGGCCCACGTTGGGGTTCTCGACCTCCACCGTGGTCATGCGGGTCGAGAACCCCCCCTTGGCAACCGCTTCTCCGGCACTGTCCAACACGTTGACCGCGACATCGGTGAAGCGGGCATAGGTCTCACTGTCCATGATGAGCTTCAGCTTCACGACGGACGTGTCCTTCTCCATGGTGATGGGCACGCTGAGCCTGTCGTTCGATGCGGTGAGCTCCTGGCGCCGGACCAGTCCGGTGAGTCCCCCGCGTCCGCGGCCTTCGAAAGCGATGTCGAAGCGCGTACGAAGCTCGAAGGTGCCGCGTGGCGGATTGCCCATCTCGCAGTAGAACTCGGACGGCGCCTCGTAGTCGAACCCCGAGAAGGTGACCGAGAGATCATAGACCGACGTGGCCTTGGTGGTATAGTGGGTCATCACCACGATCTCCCAGACGCCCGTTCCAAGCTCTTCCCGGCCGACCAGTGCCGCCACTTCCGCGTACCGCTCCGAGTCGGCGTAGGACTGCTCGAGGTCGAACTCCCTGCCTTCGGCATTGAAGAGGACGAGACGGGACTGGGTGAACCGCCCGCGTGTGGGCTTGAGCTCCACGCGCATGGAGGCCGCCCCCTCGGGGACGCGGACGAAATAGCGCTTGACCTCGCCGGGGGGGAGCTCTTCCCGGTCGAACCGCCGCTTGAAACCCTGGCTCAGGTCGAACACGTACGGGACCACGACCGTCACGGGGAGCTCGAAGAGCGTGGCCCCCCTTCCCTTTCCGGTCTCCCTGGAAGTGGCCCGGATAAGCGTGCTGTGGACCCCCGGGGACTTCAGCTTGTCGGGTTGCAGCATCACGTCCACTCCCACGGCCCCGGAGCCATTGAAGAAGAGGGCGTCGGTCGTGGGCTTGAGCCAGTCGCTCTCGACAGAGAGATCGACGGTCTCGAAGTAGCCCTTGCGCTGCTCGTCGGCCAGGGAGCTCATGAAGAGGGGCGAGATGCTGAACGAGACCGTCTTTGGACGTCTGGGAAGCCACGTCCCCGCTCGGAAGTATGCTGCCCGGGCCTTGCCGGTGGGGCAGGTCGGGCAGTCCCCCGCGACCTTGAACCCCGCGACCTGGGCTCCCCCTTTGCGCCGGGCAATGGTTTGCAGCGATTCCCACGCGGCCGGAACGTTGATGACTCCCGGCCCCTGGTCAACGAGATCGAACCCGGCCATGGGGCGCCCGCTGTTCCGAAGCGCCGTCTTGAGCAACCCCCCGTTGAATTCCAGCGCCGGGCTTGTCTTGACGGCTGCACCGGCCAGCAGTGCGAGACAGCCGGCCGCCTGTGGCGACGCCATGCTGGTCCCGCGCATGATCACCCAGCTCTCCCACGGCGGCACGCTGGCAGCAGCGCACCCCGGGGCCAGCCCGTCGGGCTTGGCCAATTCCCCCCCCCGGCTGCTGAAGTAGAAGATGACGTCCCGGGCGATGCGGGAGGCATACAGGCTTGCAGCGTTCTCCCGAGTCAGAAGAGCGCCGGTCGAGAACGCCAGGTCCGCACCGGCCGGGGTCCCCACGGTCGAGAGTCCGGGGCCCGAGTTCCCCGCACTCGTCGCCACCGCCAGGAGCGGATACTTCCGCACGATCTGGTCGGTCAGCCGGTCGATGTCCGATTCCCCCTCCTTCTCGCTTCCGATCCCATAGCTCATGTTCACCACAACCGGGGTCTTGTGCTCTTGCGACCAGGCGCCGGCGAACTCCAGCGCTTTCTTCATGCTCTCGGTGGTCGTGCTCCCGCCCGAGAGGGTGTTGTCGCCTATCTTCAGGCTCATCACTTCGGCCCCGGGGGCGATGCCGTTGAAGCCGTCACGGCCGAACAGGCGGAACCCGGCGGCGATCCCCGCAACGTGCGTGCCGTGGCTGCCATCCGGGAAGTGCAGGGAGACCTCGGACCGCTTCGGCTCGATCTGCATCGCGATGGCCATGGTCTTGCGCCCGTTGCGATCGGCCTGCGCAAGGAAGAAGAAGTGGCGCCTCGAGCTCGAGTAGTCCTCCTGCATGGCCTCGTCGTCCACCTGTCCGTCGGCATCCGTGTCCACCCAGGCAACCCACTTCTCCTCCTTGCCCGTGCCGACCTTGCCCACCAGGATCGCAAACGAGTCGGTCTCGGTCCCGTTGCCGTTGATGTCCGAGACCAGGGAATTCCGGAATCGACGCTCTCCCATGAAGCCCAGGATCAGAGAATCCGCTGCCGGCTTCGGGTCGAGCCGCTCGTGGCCCCGCACCACGCCGTCCCCGGTCTTGAGCACGTTCTCGCCGTTCTCGGTCGCAGCGGTCGGCTTCTTGAGGTGCACGATGCCCTGAGCCGAGAAGTCGCGGGCCTCGATGACCTTGACCGTGCCCGTGGACGTCCGGAGAAGGCCCTCGACGCTCATGTCGACTCCCGTGTCCAGCACCGCGACGACGACCCCCCGGCCATCCCACTCCGGGTGCTTCCGAATGAACTCCGCCGCTCCCACGCGGTCGGTTGTCAGGAGGTCGTAGTAGTTGGGCTCCGCCCCCTCTCCCATCCTGCCTGCCAGGATCCCGACCAGCCCTGCCAGCACCGCGATTGCTCGTACCATCTCGTCCTCCCGCGCAACGGACTGTCCGCCCGCTGCACACCTTATAGCAGAACAGTCCGTGGCGATACAACGACGGCCTGCGCCTCGCGTAGGGCATCGCTCCTGGGTTGACGGCAACGGCCTGCACCCGAACCTCCGCTCCTTTCGCTGCCTCGGCGCTTGCTCGGCCTCGCCACGGCAAAAACGGCGAAACACGAGGCTATGGAGGCTGCCCGAAACTACTTCGATCAGGCTCCTAAGGCCCGACCACGAAGGACTGGGTGAACAGCGCGTGCTCCGCGCTGGAGCCGACGTTGATGGCGTAGGCGTAAAGCGTGTGGGGATTCCCATCCTTGGCGATTGCCGGCAGCACAAAGGAGAAGCCGTGGTCCCCGGGCAGGCCGGTGACGGCGTTGACGTCCGGACGTGGCAGGTTCGCGCTCGCCATGCCGAGCCAGACGCCCGTGCCGTACGGGCCGTCCAGGTAGAAGTGCATGTCGATCGAGGTCAGCGGCGAATCGGGGTCGAGGGCCCAACCGACCGCCAGGCCTTGCGGCCAGACCCCCTCGAGGTTCCCGATGGGGGAGTCGTCGACGCCGCCCGGGTTCTCGGGCATCAGAGAGAAAGGCAGGGTGAACAGCGCGTGCTCTGCGCTGGTGCCGACGTTGATGGCGTATGCGTATAGCGTGTGGGGATACCCATCCTTGGCGATTGCCGGCAGCACAAAGGAGAAGCCGTGGTCCCCGGGCAGACCGGTGACGGCATTGACGTCCGGGCGTGGCAGGTTCGCGCTCGCCATGCCGAGCGAGACGCCCGCACCGTACGGGCCGTCCAGGTAGAAGTGCATGTCGATCGAAGTCAGAAGCGAATCGGGGTCGATGGCCCATCCGACCGCCAGCCCCTCGGGCCAGACCCCCTCGAGGTTCCCGATGGGGGAGTCGTCGATGCCGTCCGGGTTCTCGGGTTCCGGCTCGGGGTCGCCGCCCCCGTCCTCGGGCTCCAGCGAGAAAGGCAGGGTGAACAGCGCATGCTTTT
>VGRX01000319.1 GCA_016875215.1 Deltaproteobacteria bacterium | reverse complement strand
GAGCAGGACCGGGTGGAGCTGGAGCCGAGCCCGGGGGAGCCGGTGCGGGATCGGGTGGTGCTGGGGCCGAGCCCGGGGGAGCCGGTGCAGGACCGGGTGGAGCTGGAGCCGAGCCGGACAGGAAAGCCGCAACATCGCCCGAGGAGGACCGGGCCCGCAAGACGAAGCAGCTCGCCTCCGAGCACGTGCCGTCGCCGGGAGAGCCGGTCGTCGCCTGGACCGAGGGTCGCAAGGTGTACCGCCAGGACTTCGAGAGCTACATCGCCCGCCTCCCCATGTTCCAGCGAAGGGAGCTGGCATCGCTGGACAGGAAGCGGGAGATGCTGCACAACTACATCAAGTTCGATACCCTGGCCGAGCTGGCTGCCCGGGAAGGGCTCGCCCAGGATCCGGACGTGCTCCTGGCTGCCCGGACCGAGATGGTCAAGAAGTACATCCAGAAGAAGTTCGGAGAGGATGCCTCCGTGCCGGTCTCGGACGAGGAGATCAAGGCGCAGTACGACCGGGACTCGTTGATGTACAACAAGCCGGAGCGGGTCCGTGTCGCACACATCCTGTTGTCGAACAAGGCCCGGGCACAGGCTGTTCTGAAGGAGCTCAAGGGGGTGCTGGCCTCGCCGGACACGAGCACGCGGCAGGTCTTCCGGGAATTCGTGCGGAAGCACAGCGAGGACGAGGCGACGAACAGCCGCGGGGGGGACCTGCTGTTCTTCTCACGCGAGGGGCAGGTCGACGGTAGCGAGCTTCTCGTCGATTCCGCTGTCGTGTCGGCTGCGTTCGCGATGCAGAACATCGACCAGGTCAGCGACGTGGTCGAAGGCAAGGACGGCTTCCACATCCTGCTGCTGATGAACCGGCGGGAGAAGCTGGAGAAGCCGCTCGAGTCGGTCCGGGACGACATCCGGGAGAACATCGTCCGGGAGAAGCTGGACCGCGACCGGCGGGAGTTCATGGACAAGCTCGTGGACTTCGCGACGTGGCAGGTGGAGGTGGTCGAGCTGAACAAGGTGAAGGTGGAGGACGTTCCGCCCCCGCCCGCTGCGGTCAAGGAGCGCGTGGACAGCATCAAGGGCAAGGAGGAAGCTGCGGCGGAGCGGGCAGCCGCGGCCAAGGAAGCCGGGAAGGAGGATTCCGCCCCGGCCGAAGGGGAGTAGACGCCATGCGCATCGCACTGGCTGGAATCGCGCTCCTGGCCCTGGTCCTTCCGGTCCGGGCGGAAGAAGAGCCGCCCGGCGAGCTGCTGGACGGCATCGTCGCGGTGGTGGGGGACGAGCCGGTGACCCGTTCCGAGCTGTCGGAAATGCTGGTGTTCCAGGGCCGCCTGCTCAAGGCCCGCAAGGATGCCGGACTCCCGGCCGGGGAAGCGGAGAAGCAGTTCCGCAAGCTCCAGGTCGAGACGTTGCGCCACCTGGTGGACAACCGGCTGATCCTGCTCGCTGCCAAGGCGGACGGGATGTCGGTCACGGAGGAGGTGCGACGGCGGGTCGAGAAGCTGAAGACTTCGTTTTCCGGCGATGTCCCCAAGCTCGAGAAGTACCTGGCAGCGCAGGGGTTTTCTTCGCTGGCCGACTATGAGCGCCAGATGGGAGAAGAGATGCTGCGGCAGCGCATGGTGTTTGCGCAGGTGAGGCCGCGGGCGGAGATCGCTGACCGCGAAGCGCAGGCCGCCTTCGACGAGCGCTTCCGGGGCAAGCGGGCCGAGGCGCTCGGGTGCGAGGGGGCCGCTGTCTCCCGGTACGCGCTCGAGCAGGTCTGGTTCCCCCTGCCCGAGGACGCCGCGCCCGAGCTGATCCTCGCGGCCTACGGCCAGGCCTACGCGTGCTACCTGGGCATGTCCGCCGGGAAGTTCGGCGGAGCTGAAGCGCCGGAACAGTGCAAAGGGACTGTCGTGCCCCTGTTCGGCGACCTGGGCGAGGTGGACGAGACCAAGACCTTCGAGCGATCGTTCCAGGATGCGTTCGACGAGCTGCGAAAGGCCGCGGGGAGCAACTGCTCCGAGCCGTTCCTGCACAAGGATGGCGTGCGGATCCTCCGGATCACGGGTACCCGCGAGGAGTGCATCGACGATCCGGAGGAGGTGACCCAGCTCAGGGACACCCTGCGAGGACGGCTCGAGGAGGAGAAGTTCGAGAAGGTCCTCGACTGGTGGCTCGAGGAGCTGCGCGGCAAGTTCCGTGTGGAGATGAAGGCGCTGTAGCGTCCCCCGCTCTCGAAGAGCCGGCCTCGACTCCTGCCTTGTTCCGCTCGAGGTCGAGACCGGCAGAACCCTTCGAAATCTAAGAAGAATCCACGACGTTTCGCACGTTCGTCCCCCCTGGCGACGATAACGGTGGCGACAACTGCCCCACAACCAGGAGGGACGACGATGAGAAAGAACCGGATGGTGGCTGCCCGCTTGGGCATCGAGAGTGTGGTTTCAGGCATGCTGCTTTTGGCTCTCTGGGGGATGGCTTCGTGCTCGGATGCGGTGCCCGCGAAGTCCGAGCCGCTGCCGGACGGCCTGGAGGAGGCCGCTCCCGAGATCGTTTTTGCCGGGGAGCCGGAAGGCGGTGCGGAGGTCGTGGAAGGCGAGGTGTACGACGGGATCTGTACCACGGGTGAGGAGTGCGAGTCGGGACTGTGCGTGGACGGTCCCGACGGGCGAGTGTGCGCTCAGCCGTGTGACCTGGACGGGTGCCCCGCGGGCTATGCGTGCCGTGGGCTGGCCATCTCCGGTCCGGACCCGATCTCGATCTGCCTGCCGGACGAGATTCCGTTCTGCCGCCCGTGCAGGCAGGACGAGGACTGCATGCGCTACTTCGACGACCAGGAGAGCTTCTGCCGGTGGGTCGGGCCCGAGGGGGCGTTCTGCACCACGTCCTGCGCCGAGGATCGCCCGTGCCCGAAGGGGTACGAGTGCGGGGATGCGGGCCACTGCGAGCCCGAGGGGGAGTGCGACTGCACGTCGTTCCCCTCCAACGTGGGTTACGAGACCACGTGCGAAGTCTCCAACGGGCTGGGTGTGTGCTCGGGCACTCGGTTCTGTGCGGAGGACGGCCTGACCGCGTGCGATGCCCCGCTTCCGGCCAAGGAGGCCTGCGACTCGGTGGACAACGACTGTGACGGGAAGATCGACGAGGAGGTCGTGTCCCTTCCCTGCCAGAAGGCCAACCAGTTCGGAGCGTGCGACGGGATGAGCAAGTGCGTTTCGGGCGAGGCCGTCTGTCAGGCCCAGGAGCCGATGGCCGAGACATGCGACGGCCAGGACAACAACTGCGACGGCGAGATCGACGAGCCGGGGGCCGCAGGGTGCGTGACCGCGTTCCAGGACCTGGACGGTGACGGATTCGGCAGCCTCCAGTCGCTGTGCAGCTGCAAGCCGGTGGCGGGGTACGTGAGCAACTCGCTCGACTGCAACGACCAGGATGCCTCCCAGTCGCCGAACGGCAACGAGGTGTGCGACGGCAAGGACAACAACTGCGACTCCGTGGTGGACGAGAAATGCGACCTGGACGGCGACGGCTGGTGCGGCAAGCCGTTCACGATGTTCGGGCCTGAGTACGTTTGCGCACATGGCGAGATCGACTGCAACGACTTCGATGCCACCATCCATCCGACTGCGGCGGAACTGTGCGACGGCAAGGACAACAACTGCGACTCCGTGGCGGACGAGAAGTGCGACCTGGACGGCGACGGCTGGTGCGGCAAGCCTGCACTGGTCTTCGGCGGGGCACATGTCTGCAAGCACTCCGCCGTCGATTGCAAGGACCAGGATGCAGAGGTACACCCGGAAGCTGCGGAGCTGTGCAACTTCGTGGATGACGACTGCGACGGCAACAAGGACGAGTCGTGCGATGCGGACAAGGACGGCTTCTGCGCCGGGCCGATACCCGCGACGATCAAGGGATGCCAGGGGCTGACCGGGATCGCCGCATCGCTCTGCGTCAAGCAGTTCCAGGAGCAGGTGTGCCCGAAGGGATTCCTGGATTGCGACGACGGCGATGCCCTGGTCCATCCGAAGGCTCCGGAGGTGTGCGACGACAAGGACAACGACTGCAACAAGCTGGTGGACGAAGGGGTGGACCAGGACGGTGACGGATGGTGCCTGCCCGCTGCGGACGTGGGCAAGGCGTGCCTGGCCTGTCCGAACGGCACGACGGATTGCAACGACAACATCACTGCCGTCCACCCCGGCGCCGAGGATGCGCCCGACCTGAGTGGCATCGATTCCAACTGTGACGGCGTGGACGGCGACGCTGCCATCTGCGTCTTCGTGGACGGGCCGTCGGGCAAGGACTTCTTCCCCGGGACGCCGAAGCAACCCAAGGCCACGCTGGCTGCGGCACTGGCGGAGGCAGCGGCGAGCCCCTCCCGCAACTGCATCCTGCTGTCCCTGTCGTCGGTATCCGTGACCAACTTCGTCCTTCCATCGGGCATCTCGCTGTGGGGCGGGTATGATGCCAAGTCGGGCTGGACGGTCTCTGCGGCGATCGCGCGGACGCCGTTTGTCGGGGGCAGCACAGCCCTGACCATCGAGAACAACCAGAAGAAGATGTCGGTGGGGCGACTGGCCATCCAGGCAGCCGCCGGAGGGACGGGCAAGGGGGCATCGGGGAGCGGGGGCAATTCGATCGGCATCCTCGTCCGCAACAGCACGAATGTGTCGCTGGCCGCGCTCGATGTTCAGGCCGGAGGGGGCGGCGCCGGGAATTCCGGAGGGAGCGGCAGCCCGGGTCTCAACGGCTTCCAGGGCGAGGCCGGCATGAGCTGGTGCGAGCCGCACTGCGTGTTCACCGGGAAGAAGTGCGGTACACAGGCATCGGGGGCCGAGGGACCGGGCAAGCAAAGCTGCGGCGGGGGAGGCGGGTTGAACGTCATGTGGACCGCGGGGCCCTTGCAATGGGACATGGACGTAGCCGCGGAGTATGGGTACGCGACCGGCTCTTTCTGGGGCTGGGGCACCCCGTCGTGCTGCTTCATGAAGAAGGGACCCGCTTCGGGCGGCACGCCCGGCAAGAAGGGGCCGGAAGAGGCCGGAGACGGCTACCCGGGCCAGGATGGTGTCGCAGGCAGTCCGGGCAGCCCCGGCAGCGGTGGGCAGGGGCTTCCGGAGATGACAGAGAAGGGGATTGTGGCCCTCACCGGGGGAACCGGCGGGACCGGCGGTGACGGGTGCGGCGGCGGCGGCGGCGGCTGGGGGGACAACTGGGATTCGTTCCTGAGCTGCGAGCAGTGGGGCGGTGGCGGCGGCGGCGGCGGAAGCGGCGGGACCGGAGGCACGGGCGGACTTGGCGGCAAGGGGGGCGGCAGCTCGGTTGCCCTGATGACCTACAAGTCGAAGGTCGACGTGGTCTTCAGCATCCTCAAGGGGGGCAAGGGCGGGACCGGCGGAAGCGGAGGCAGCGGCGGAAG
>VGRX01000318.1 GCA_016875215.1 Deltaproteobacteria bacterium | reverse complement strand
TTTTCTCCGCAGAGAAGGGAGCCGAGCCGTTCTCCTCCCCCGGGAAGTTCGGCAAGCTCCTCGACGACGTGCTGAGCCGGGTTGCCGTGCCGTCCGACGCCCCTGCCGCGGCAGCCGCACCGACCGATCAAGGCGCTGCCAACGCTCCCGCCGGCCGGAAAGACACGGCCGGCACACGCTGGCTCACCGACCTCAACGAGGGCTTCGCTCGATCGGCTCAGGAAGGAAAGCCGCTGCTTGTCGATGCCTGGGCTGTCTGGTGCACGAGCTGCCTCGACCTGAAGAGAACCACCTTCCCGGACGCCCAGGTGACCGAGGCCCTGTCGGGCTACGTCGCTGTCGAGCTGGACATGGATGCCCCCGAAAACCAGGTGGTGTGGGATCGCTACGCGGTCAAGGGACTCCCATGGGTGGCCCGGTTCGAGCCCGGCGAGGAGGTCCGCCCCACCTGGGTCCTCTCCGGATTCGAAGACCCGGAGCCGTTCGCCAGGCGGCTGATCCAGGGGGCGGACCAGGACAGCATCGCAGCCTGGCTTGCCGGGAAAGGGCTGCTGCTGACCCTGCTGCTGGTCTTCCTCGCGGGCATCGCTGCGAGCCTGACGCCGTGTGCGTACCCCACGTACTTCCTGGTGCTCGGCTTCTTCACCGCCGGCAAGGAAAAGGACGGCCGCTCCCTCAAGGCCGGCCTGCTCGCCGCAGCGGCTATCGTCCTCGGGATGGTGCTGAGCTACTCCGCAGCCGGGATGGCCGCAGCTCTCGGAGGCGGGGCCGTCGGGCGGGTCATGACCAACCCATGGGTCATGGGTGCGATTGCGCTGCTCTTCGTGTTCATGGGAGCCCAGAGCCTGGCCGTGCTCCCGCCCATGGAGTTCTCGGCGCTCAAGTCCGCACTGCACTCCCGGCAGAAGCAGAGCCTGGTCTGGGCCCTGGTTTTCGGCCTCGTCATGGGGCTCGTGGTCGCCCCGTGCGTCGGCCCGATCCTGATCGGAATCCTGACCTACGTGGCTACCGAAGGCAACCTGGCGCTGGGCATCCTGCTGATGGCTGCTTTCGCACTGGGGATGGGAGTTCTCCTCTTCCTCACGGCAGCGTTCTCCCAGGCCATCCGCAGCCGCATCTCCGGCGGCTGGTGGAGCGAGCTCATCCCCGTGCTCTTCGGCATCCTCTTCTTCGTAGCGGCCCTGTACTACCTCAAGGGCGTGCTCCCGTATGAACGGCTGTTCGCACTCGTAGCGGCCTGACGTCCGGCATCGGGCGCGGCCTCACACTCGGAATCGCTATCGGGCAATCGAGCTACTTGGACGGCGTTGCTCCGGCCTTGACCTTGGGGGCGTCGTGCAGCGTCTTGAGCGCCTTGTGCGGGATCCGCCTCGAAGGGGGAGATGTCGGGACAGCGCCTCCGGAAGTCGTCCGGGAAACCCCGCCGTGTCCTCCTCCGGCCACGTACTTCTTCTCGAACTCGGCCACCCACCCGGCCGTCTCCTCGTCCTCCCGCTGGTTGCGGTCGAGAGGAACCGACTCGTACCCCAGGAAAGGAGAATCGCCCGGGGCCTGGACGATGTTCTTGGCCTTGGCGACGATATCCTCCCGCTGTCGCAACATCGATTCGATCACCCCCTTGAACCGCGCCGGCTCAGCGGTCCGGGTACCCTCGCGGCCGGGCCGGCCTGCCAGCTCCGCGTACCGCTTGACGCGCTCGTCGATCTGCTTGAGCTCCGCACGCAGCTTGTCCGCCTCCTCACGCACCACGAACGCCTTGCGCCCCGGGGAGGTCATGCTCAGACTCACGACGCTGATGAACTTGCCCCGCTGACCCGATTCGAGCCACCAGGCGGACTCGAGCTTCTCGATGAAGCGGGACTGCCCCATGCTCTGCCCGCCGAGCACCAGATCCACCCCCGGAACCTCCCTGACCAGCATGAGCGCATCCTGCTGGTCCAGGTGGGCCAGCAGGATCACTGCATCCACGCTCTCCTTCGACAGGGCATCCAGCGCCTTCTTGAGCCCCTCCGCAGGGGCCAGGAGCTTGTACTCGTCCTTTTCCTTGGGCTCCGCCCCGGGCGAGATTACCCCCGTGACTCCCAGCTTGAATCCGGCCACCTCGACCACGGCGAACGACTTGAACACGTCCTTGCCGTCCTTGTCCACCAGGTTGGCGCACACGATGGGGAACTTCGCATGCTTCTGCAGCTCGAGCAGCCCCTTGACGCCCAGCACTCCGAGGTCCCGCTCGCCGATTCCCAAAGCCGCCATCCCTTCCTTGTTGAACGCCTTCACGAAGAGCTCCGCCCTGGCCTTCACCGACTCCATCTCCGACTCCAGGGCCTGGTTGTTCATGTGGAACACGTCACCGGAATCCAGCACCACCACGCCGTCGAAATCCTTGCGATGGTCATCCAGCCACGACTGCTTCTTGGCAAGACCGCCAAGAGGATTGCCAGCTCACCCACAAGGTTTGAGCTCACCCACCAGGTTCACCGTGTGGATGAGCGCAATCTTCTTGCCGCTGAAGGCCGGGTACTCGAAGGTGGGAATCTCGACCTCGGTCAGCCTCTTGGACACCTCAGCCGCGTAGTCTTCTTCACCTTCTGCCGGCTCGGCCGGTTTTTCAACTTTTGCCGGCTCAGCCGAATTTTCATCTTTTGCCGGCTCAGCCGGATTCGCAAGCGAATCCGTCTTGGCCGGCTCTTTCTCCGTGGGCTTTTCACCTTCTGCCGGCTCGGCCGGATTTTCATCTTTTGCCGGCTCAGCCGGATTCGCAAGCGAATCCGTCTTGGCCGGCTCTTTCTCCGTGGGCTTTTCACCTTCTGCCGGCTCGGCCGGATTTTCATCTTTTGCCGGCTCGGCCGGATTCGCAGGCGAATCCGTCTTGGCCGGCTCTTTCTCCGCCGGTTTCTCGTCTTTTGCCGGCTCGGCCGGATTCGCGGGCGAATCCGTCTTGGCCGGCTCTTTCTCCGTGGGCTTTTCACCTTCTGCCGGCTCGGCCGGCACCTGGGGAGCAGGCTTCTCTGCTGCTGGCTGGGCAGGGGTTTCCTGCTTGGCCGGGGGTTGCTGTTCCTTGTTGGCATCGGTCTGCTGGCAACCCGCCAGGAAGGCGAGGGCAGCCAGGATGCCCAGAACGTTCCACAATCGCATGTTCATCCTCCGTTGAGTTCAACAAGACGGGGCGGAGTATAGTCTCGGGGGGGGGCCGTTTTCCAGTGGTTTTTTCCCCGTCGGCCTCCTATGATGCCCGGCGACCGCCGGTGACCGGCGGGCGGCAGGAGGTTTGGATGAAGTCTCGAAAGCCATCGGCAGCACCAGCGCCTGCTCCACCATCGGCGTTTGCCCCCGGGTTCCTTCGCCGGTTCCTGGCGGGGCTGCCGCTGGCTGCCGGCATCCTGGCGCTGGGACTCTGGGGGTATGCGCTCTGGGGATGGCAGGCGGTGGACGGGCCGGCTCGGGAAGCGCTCGACCGGGGGGACGATGCAGGCGTTGTCGAAGCGGTGCGCCTGATGGAGACCTCCCACGTCTTTGCGGGATACGAACCGTACCATGGGTTCGGGCCGAAGAGCGCGCCGGAAATGCTCGACGAAGCCAGGCGCATCGTCGGCCGTGCCGCCCCCTATTCGCCGGCCGAAACCCGATGGCTCGGGCGGAACATCGCGTTCTACATTCCGGCAGTTCTGGAGCTCAAGGGAGAGGGAGGGGTCCCCCTGGTACCGGGAGACCGGGAGCTCGCCGAAGGGCTCCGGACCCGCTGGGACAACGCCCTCCACTCCAACTGCGAGCTCGCAGCGCACATGACACTGGTCACGCTCCTGCTGGGGGTCGTCTGGTTCGTGTACCGGAAGTACAACCTCTACGACAGAATAGGGGCGTAGGTGCCCGTGCAGGAGTGAGTCAGTCGGACGCAGGAGATGCGGTTCACCGCTCCAGCCGCGGGGGAAGCGGCAGGTCCAGGGCCAGCCCGACCACCCGCAACAGCTCCAGCTCCTCGACGCGGACCTGCCGGTCGGCAAGCACCGTTCGTTCGCACGCGAGCCAGGCCTGTGAGCGGGGCCTGGCACCGGCCGCAGCCAGCGCATCCAGCGTCCTGCCCAGCGCGGACATGGCTGCTTCCGGCGGCAGCAGATCGATCCCGGTGAGGGAGGAATCCAGCGGTGTCGCCCCTGCGCAGAACGCTGCCACCGCGTCTTCCCGGGACGCGCCGCCCGCCCAGGCCATGGCAGAGAGCAGCACCGCGACGTGGCGCCGGTATTCAGCCACGGAGAGCGACTTGCTGCGGGACCGCATTCGACCCGAGAGCAACCCCACCCGACGCTCGACGAGCCAGAGCGTGCAGAACTCGAACGGCGTGATGCGGTCATCGGCCCGGGCCAGCTCCCGCAAGGCCTCGGCCAGCTTGAGCATCTGCGTCCGGGACAGCTCCCGCAGGGCGGGCAGCGCCAGGTCCAGCAACGGCAGCCTCATCGAGTCGGGCATCGAGGACAGGCGCGGGTACAGTGCCGCGGTCTCGCGGGCAACCAGCTCTCCTCCCAGGGCGGAGAGCCGGTCGAGCTGTTTCTGGCGCAACCCGGGGTCCTGGTCCAGGAGAAGGGCGCAGGTGAGCGCGGATGCACCGAGCGGCGTGTCCACGGTATCCCGGACCTGCTGCGGAATGGCTGCCAGCACCCCCCCGCCTGCGGCGACGGTCTCCGGCGACAGGCGCCCCAGCCCGTCCGCAAACCCCGACGATCGGTGCGAAGCGTGAGCGCCCAGCCCGCCCGCAAGGCCCGCAACTGCGGAGGCGGCCGCGGCCGACGGCTCTTCCCCGCGTCCCGGGATCCCCTCGGGGACCGCCCGGGCGCCCTCGAGGCGCCGGATTCGCTCGCCCAGGGGCGGGTGCGAAGCGAAGAGCGAAGCCAGCGGTGCACCAAAGAACATGTGGCTGGATTCCTCGGCATTCGGGGAAACGACCTTCGACCCGTTCCCCCAGCCTGCGATCCGGCGGAGCGCACCGCCGATGCCCTGCGGGTTGCGCGTGAACTGCACCGCCGAGGCATCCGCAAGGAACTCCCGCTGGCGCGAGATGGCGGCCTGGAGCAGCCTGCCCACGAGCACGCCGATGTAGCCGATCAGCATCACGGCAAGCCCCAGTACGGCAAAGGCCATGCCGTCCTTCTTCCTGCCGACCGACCCGAGCCGCCACACGATCCGTCCCACCGTGGCCAGGGCAAGCAGGCCGCCCAGCAGGCCGATGAGACGGATGTTCAGGCGCATGTCGCCGTTCAGGATGTGGCTGAACTCGTGTCCGATCACCCCTTGCAGCTCGTCCCGCGTGAACTGGTCGAGAGCCCCCCGCGTCACGGCAACCACGGCATCGGCGGTAGTCCGTCCCGCAGCGAACGCGTTGATCCCCTGCTCGTTGTCGAGCACATACACCGACGGCACGGGGATGCCCGATGCCAGCGCCATCTCCTCGACCACGTTCATCAGGCGCCGCTC
>VGRX01000317.1 GCA_016875215.1 Deltaproteobacteria bacterium | reverse complement strand
GGCCGACGACGGCTGCGGCGGGGTCTGCGGCGCGTGCCCGGTGGGACAGCAGTGCGTCAATGGGATCTGCGGATGCGTGCCCGACTGTGCGGGCAAGCAGTGCGGCGACGACGGATGCGGAGGCTCATGCGGGGCCTGTGCGGCCAACGAGGTGTGCCAGGCGGGCCAATGCGTCTGCCAGCCGGCATGTGGGGGCAAGCAGTGCGGCGACGACGGATGCGGCGGGGTCTGCGGCGCGTGCGCGGTGGGACAGCAGTGCGTCAATGGGATCTGCGGATGCGTGCCCGACTGTGCGGGCAAGCAGTGCGGCGACGACGGCTGCGGCGGTCTGTGCGGCAAGTGCAATGAGGGCTGGGAGTGCAAGGAGGGCATGTGCGTGGAGACCTCCTGTGTGCCCGCTTGCGAGGGCGCTCAATGCGGTCCGGACGGCTGCTCGGGATCGTGCGGCCAGTGTCCGGCGGGCGAGGTGTGCGACGCAGGGAAGTGCGTCGCGGAGCCATGCCAGCCGAAATGTGCCGGCAAGCAGTGCGGCGCGGACGGGTGCGGCGGGAGCTGCGGTACCTGCACCCCCGGATTCGAATGCAACGAGATGGTCGGTCTGTGCATCGATGCCGGCGGATGCAAGCCCGAGGCGTACAGGAAATGCGTAGGCAAGGACCTGTACTGGTTCGATTCGTGCGACCTCCAGGGTCCCTTGTCCAAGGCGTGCGAGGTGGCCTGCGTGGACAACCAGTGCGTTGAATACGTTCCCAAGCCCGACGGCGGAGCGGACGTCATCCATGAAGACCAGGCAGTTGAATCGGATGTCGGTGAACCCGACACGGGCTCGGCCGTGCACGACGACACCGGGGCTTCAGGTGCGGCCGGCGACACGCTGGTGACGCTCGGCGGCAAGCGCTCCGGAGGATGCTCGGCCGGAGGCCGGTCCGCCGCGCCCGCAGCGATGGTCGTATTGGTCGTCCTGCTCCTGGCCGCAGGTCGCTTCGCTCGACGGTCCGGCAGGATCAGGGCAGCTTGTCATGTTCATTCCACCAACCACCAAAGCCCGGTCGTAATAGCCGCCGACAACTTGGTGTCAAGACGATCTTGGCATGGGGAGTAGCGTCGGGAGTGCGCGGCCGTGCGGGACGCCGCCGCCTATTGGCACTTCAGGAAGGTCTCGTCGAGGATCCAGACGTCGCTGTCGGGGCGGAACCTGGTGCCGTCGTACTCCTCATAGACCTGGAACACGCCGTAGCGGCACCACTTCTCGCCTCTGACCTGGTATTCGACCCAGCCGTAGCGCTCCTGGCTTAGCGGGATCCCTCGATAGTCCTTCTTGATGTCCCAATCGCCCTCGCTCATCCCCCACTTCTTGAACGTGGCGGTCGGGTATTTCTCCTTGAGCGCGGCCTTCACGAGCTTGTCCACGTAACCCAGGGCCTTGCCCGCCTTGGGATGCTTCTCGTTGGGGGCGATCTCATCGATCCTGGCGAGCACTTCCGCATACTTCGCCGCCAGGGGGGCCAGGAGCTCGTCGGTCAGCTCGACCTGGATCTTCGCCGCGGCTTGGATCTCCGCATAGCTGTCGAGGATCTTCTTGCGCGTCTCGGGAGTCAGCTCGAGGTCCGCGAGGAAGATCGGGTCGCGAGTGTCGATGCGGGGGCCGGGACCGAAGGGAGGCCCCCGCTTCTCGAGATCGTCGGCAATGAACCCTTTGAGGAATCTCTCGAGCACGGCCGCGCGCTCGATCGCAATGATGCACCAGGAGCGGACGTAGTTGATGGCCAGCGCCTCGCTCTTGGGCTTCGTGACCCTTTCGTCCTGCCTGTCCACGCACCACGTCACGCCGATGCCGGCGTTCTCGGGGGCTTCGCAGGCCGCGGCCACGGCATCGAGATGGGCGCGGACTTCGGTGAGCGCGGCAACTGCCCGCAATGCGCGTTCCGCCTCTTCCCGCTTCTTCGTGTCATTGATCTGGGCAATTTCCTTGGGGGGATGCCAATTGAAGAGAAGCTGGTACAGCGCCTGGATGTAACGCCCCTGCTGAGGCTCGAAGGCGGCATCGCCATTGTTCTTCTCGGCGATGAAGACCGTCATGATCCGCTCGCGTTCATCCCGGGTCAGAACGTCCTTCTTGAAGGCTCGGCAGGCATCTTGCTTCCCCTGCAGGCCGCCGGCGGAACCCTTCATTGCCTCGGCCATGAGGATGTAGAACTCCTGGCGTTCCCTCAGTGCGGCGATGATCGCTTTTCGGTCGTCGTTCGAGAAGGTCTGACGAAACCGGGGTGATCCGTTCCACTGGTTCAGCGCGACGTCGAACCTGTCCTTCCAGGCCGACACGTATTTGGCCAACTCGGAGAACTGGGCCGGATCTGTGGCCACTACCTTGCCGTTTGCGAACAGCTCCGACGGCGGTTTCCGGTAGCAGTCCTGCGTCGGCGCGTCTCCGATGAACGGGCAGGTTTCGCCGCAGACGCACAGCGCGGCCTTGTACTCCCTTGCCTTGCGCTCGTCGTAGGATTCTGCGGAAGAAGCTCTCGGGAACGAGAACAGCACGAACAGTGACGTGAGAAACACTACCGATCTTCGCATGGGCTCCTCCATTGTTCAGTTCCGAATCTTGGTCTCCACGGACCGTCCGCACACTCATAGCACCCTGGTCGAGAATCGGCAAGAGCACTGTTTTTTTTCCCTTGAGCCGAAAGGAACTTCCGTAGCTGTTCACCCGGTGGTTGCGTGAGGTTGCAGCAAACTTGACGGGTGGTGGATCCGTGCGACGCTTTCACCGCGATGAGGACGCCCCCGCCGGTCGCGAAGACGCTCGAAGAAGCAAACGAGATCATCGCGCGCCAGCACCGGCGCATCGAGGAATTGGAGGAGCGGCTGTGCTCTGGCGCAAGTGCTCCTTCGGCACGAAGAGCGATGCGGGCAGCCTCTTCGTCAGCCGGATGCTCACAGTCACGCAGACCGCCCGCCGCCGCGGCGTCCGACTGCTCGACTGGCTCCGGCAGGATCAGGGCAGCTTGTGAATGATGATCGGCTGGAGCGGGGAGGGCACTGCCACGGCCTTGCCCGCCACATCCCGCACCACCACGCTGCTGATGTTCGATAGCCCGGACAGCTTGATGTTGATGTCCTGCCACCCGTTCACGCCGAGCGGCCCGATCCGGCCGCCGTCGTTGCAGCACGAGGCCCAGGCCCAGTTGCCGGAAGCGTTCCCGCTGTTCGGGTTGGGGAGCTGGAGCTCGTTCGCATCGTCGGAGACCTGGACAGAGGCTCCGATCGCACCGGTCAATGCCATCTTGGCAGCTCCCGCCTGGGTTCCCGCCTTGCCTGCCATGAAGACCAGCGAGATCTGGCCGTTGGGCGACTGGTACAGCAGGATCTGGAACGTATTCGCCAGCTCGAGCCCGGTATTCGAGCTGGAGCCCGAGGGAATCCCGTAGCTGTAGAACTTGACCACGTCGTTGGCTGACAGCATAGGTTCCATCGGCACGGTCCAGTTCCCCTGAGCGGCCCAGAAGCAGGCAGTGGCCGGGTTGCAGTCGTTGTCGAGCAGGTCGCCGCACTTCTCGGCGGCGCCGGGGTTGATCAGGGGATCGACGTCATCGCAATCCCCGCCCACCGTCGCGGTCAGAGGAGCCTGATGCTTGCAGAGGCACTTGCCCACGCCGGTCCCGAAGCCGTCGTTGTCGTTGTCGGTGTAGAAGAGGCTGCAGCCTGCAACTCCCTCCGGGTCGGTCACCCCGTCACAGTTGTTGTCGACGCCGTCGCACTTCTCGACCGCGTTCGGGTTGATCAGCGGGTCGGTGGGATTGCAGTCATCCTTGTCGGCAAACCCGTCCGCGTCATCGTCATCGTCGCACGCATCCCCCTTCAGGTCGCCGTCGGTGTCCAACTGAGTGGCGTTTGCCACGACCGGGCAGTTGTCCTTGGCGTCCGGGACTGAGTCTCCGTCATCGTCGTCGTCGAGCTTGTTGGAGATGCCGTCGCCATCCAGGTCGAGATCCTCGCAGATGAACGGAAGCGCGGAGATGCAGTTGTAGTCGTTCCACTTCTTGAGCTTGTTCCACGAGATGATGCTGCCGCAGTTCTCCGTGGTACCGGCCCCGGGCGTGTTGCTCGGTTGCCCGGCCGCCCAGTTCGTGTAGGTGACCGGGTCCCCGTTGCTCCACACCCACTTCCCTTCCTGCGCCTGGTCGTTGAATCCGAAAAGCCAGCCGTATGTCGGGTCGAAAGCGACGGCTTTGGTCGCTGCCCATGAATCCTCGTCCTTGTCGCCGATCGCGGCAAGGTCCATTCCCTCCGCAAGGCACATCTTGCGGGCATCGGGCCAGATGCGGTACTTGGTGCAGAACATGTAGAGGTGGTTGTTGTAGGTTTCCTGGATGCACGTGTCACAGGAGAGTCCGTCGTCCACCTGGCCGTCGCAGTCGTTGTCCTTCTTGTCGCACGTCTCCGGTTTTGCCCCCAGGAGCGGATCGCAAATCTGCGGCTTGCCGCCGGAGCACTCGTCGACCGTGTGGAGGCACGGGCCGAGGCCGCAGGTCACCTTGCCGAAGCCGTCGTCCACGAGCCCGTTGCAGTCGTTGTCCAGCCCGTCGCAGAGCTCCGGTGACCCGGGCAGCGGAACGCATTGCGGGATCTGGCCGTCGATGCAGCCGGGGACAGTCGTTGCGCAGGGCCCCTGACCGCAGGCCTGATCCGCAATCCCGTTGTCCACCTGGCCGTCGCAGTCGTTGTCCACTCCATCACAGACTTCGGCCGTGGCAACGTCGAGCGGAACGCACGCCGGAACCTGCCCGTTGGCACACCCCGGCGCCGTCACCTGGCACGGGCCGATCCCGCAGACCTGGTCGGGAAGCTGCTCGTCCGTCTCCCCGTCGCAGTCGTTGTCCAGCCCGTCGCACAGCTCCGGCACTGCATCCTTGAACGGGTCGCAGGTCACGATCTGGCCGCCCACGCACGTCGCTACGGTGTGCTTGCACACGCCGAGCCCGCATGTCTCCTCGGCAAAGCCGTCGTCCACGAGCCCGTCGCAGTCGTTGTCCTTGCCGTCGCAGACCTCGGGGGACGAAGGAAGCGGCACACACTCCGGAGCCAAACCGTTGACACACCCCGGAACCGTCACCTGGCATGGACCGATGCCGCAGGTCTGGCTCGCGAGCTCCTCGTCCGTCTCTCCGTCGCAGTCGTTGTCGAGCCCGTCGCACAGCTCGGCCGTGCTCACCGGCAGCGGCAGGCGGGGCACCGGCTGTCCGTCCTGGCACGTTTCGACCGTGGTGGCGCAAACGCCCAGACCGCAGCTCTCGGGGCCGAAGCCCTCGTCCTTCTGACCGTCGCAGTTGTCATCCTTGCCGTTGCAGACCTCCGGCGCCCCCGGGTAGACGAACGCCTCCATGGGCGAGCAGTCCTGCTCGTCGACCACGCCGTCGTTGTCGTCGTCCGGATCGCAGACATCCCCCAACCCGTCGAATTCCGAATCGATCTGGTCCAGGTTGGAAGCCAGCGGGCAGTTGTCCGGGG
>VGRX01000316.1 GCA_016875215.1 Deltaproteobacteria bacterium | reverse complement strand
GGGGACGTCCGGTGGATGCGGTCGTAACGGCGAAGTAGTTTCGATCAGCCTCCTAAGTAGGGTCCTGGCTGCGATCTGTGCCCTTCCGGTCCTCCTGGTCCTGCTCCCGAAGCTCAACCTGCCGGCGCTGGAGAAGATGCTGTTCGGCACCTCGGAAGGGTCCCTCGTTCCGTTCCTCGGGTTCGAGGCAGGGGCCGTCCTTCGCTGGCTCTCCGAAGGACCGGCAGCGGTCGGCTCCGGCCTGCTCTTCCTCTACTCGGTCATGGCCGTCCCGGCCAGGCTCGTTTCCGGCCTGCTGGGGAGGGAGGGAGGGGTCGTCAACCCGGTCCTGCTGCTCCTGGCCGCGGTCGTGCTGCTCCATCCGGTGGCACTGCTCGTCGCACACCGTTTCTCCCGTGTGCGGCTGTCCGCACTCGAGATCCTCCGCTTCGAAGTGCTTTGCGCCCTCCTGGCCGGCACGGCAGCGTGGCTCTTCTGCTTTGCCAGGGCCCACAGCGTCGTGGCACTGGCCATGTTCCTCCCGGCACCGTTCCTGCTGTCCACGGTGCTTCTGCTCGGCAGACTCCCAGGCCGGCACTGCCGTATGGCCGCTCTGGTCTGGGCAGCCTCGTGCGTGGTGGAGGTGGCGGTGGGGCTGGGGCCCACGCTGCACCCGCCCCCTGCGATGTCTCTCGACGTGCAAAGGGAAGTCGTCGCCGCGGTGGCCGCACGCATCGAGAATCCCGCCTGCCACCGGCACACTGGAGACGAGACCGCAGCGATGTTCGCCCTTCTCGCCCCGACCGTTCGCGTCGACCAAGGCCGTGACTGCGGCCTCGAGATCGTCACCACCGAGCTGCCGGCATCCCCCGATGCGGCCTGCTCGGACCGAGGAATCCCCTTCCCGGACTCAGGTCCCCCGGGCTTCTGCCTCTACGTGACATCAACGCCCGCCAGGGCTAGGGAACGTGTTGCTCCTAGAGGAACAGATCCACGGTGACGGTGAACCGCCAGGTGATCTTCCTGAACAAGAGGTCGATCTCCCGATCCCCCTCGACGAAGAGCTTGTTGACCGACGTCTGGTAGTCGAGCGTGGAGTAGTCCATGGTGACCTTGCGCCGGTTCCCTTCCCGCACCTGTTCGATCTGCAGGATGAGGGTGTCCGCGCACTCCGGATCCCCCGCACATTCGACAGCGAGGCTGTGCGCCACGTAGTTGAGGTCCCCCTCGATCCCGTGCACGTCGATGTAGGCACCGATGAACCTCACCGCCAGGAAGCCCACGATCACCACGACAACGAGGATTCCCAGTGCCTGCAACGCCGTCTTGCCCGACTGCCCGGTCCAACCCGTGAGTCCTGCGGCTCGATTCATGATTTTGCCTCCCCGTCCGGCGCCCTTCGGGGCAGACGGACCGTGAACGTGCTGCCTGCGCCGAGCTCGGATCGAACATCGACCCGCCCCCCGGCCTTCCGGACCAGTCGATAGACAATGGTGAGGCCCATCCCCATCCCGCGACCCGGCTCCTTGGTAGTAAAGAACGGCGTGAAGATCTTGTCAATGGTCTGGGCGTCCATGCCCGCCCCGTTGTCTGAAACCCGGATCACGACGTCGTTGCCTTCCCCGACGGCCTCGACCCGCACAAGCCCATCCTCCGGCGTCGCATCGAGCGCGTTCTGGACCAGGTTGGAGACGATCTCGTGGAACTCCTGGGGAACGCATTCGATCTCCCCGGCCCCCTGGGGAGCGAACTCCACCGTCCTCCTCACGGCGCCATCCACCGGACGCACAACCTGCAGCACCGCCTCGATGCCCCGATCCACGTCGTAGCCGCGGGTCCCCTTCTCGTACCCTTCCCGGGCGTACTCCTTCATCTTCTCGACCGTCCGGGAGATCCGCTCGGTCCCGACCTGCACCTGCTCCATCAGCGTGCGGATCGTGGCCACGTCCTTCTGGACCTTGAGATCCTCAGACCCCTCCTTCGACTTCAGCAGGCGCTCCAGCAGCGTGCGGATGAGCCCGGCGCCGTTCTTCACGTAGTTGAGCGGATTGTGGATCTCGTGCGCGAGCCGCGCAGCCATGACCTCCATCGAGTCCATCCGCTGCTCGGTCATCCGGTCCGCCTGCTGCTCGCAGGCCTTGAGAAGGGCCTTCACCACGGCCAGCAGCTCCGACGTGCTGAACGGCTTGGCGAGGTACTCGTCCGCCCCCGCTTCCTTCCCTGCCACCCGATCGTCCGTTGCTGCCTTGGCCGTGAGCATGACCACAGGGATATGCGACGTCTCCTTCGTCCCCTTGATGAGCTGGGTCAGCTCCTTCCCGTCCATCTCCGGCATCATGTAGTCGGTGATCACCAGGTCGGGGTTGTGCTTCCGCACCAGCTCCCAGCCGCGGGCACCGTCTTCCGCGAGGAAGACCTTGTAGTATGAACGGAGCTGAAGCTCCAGGAACTGGAGCATCTCCTTGCTGTCCTCGACCACCAGGACACGGGCCGAGCCACTCCCTGCGGCCACGTCACGCCGCGGCACTATCCGCCGCTCCGATGCCTCGTCCACCGCCAGGTAGCGATACTCCTTGCGCTCCTCGATGCGTGCGCTCCACTGCGGCAACCCGCCATCCGCCTCACGCCTGCCCTTCGACACCTCGACCGCCCGGGTCCGGCGGTCCAGAACCGCCTGGTTGAAGTGCCCGCTTCCCTTGCGCAGCATCACCTTCATCGATGTCCCGCTGAACCCGTCGCTCTCCGCCCAGATCCGACCGCCGTGCAGCGCAGTCAGCTCCCGGGCCAACGCCAACCCGATTCCCGTGCCCCCGTACTTGCGCGTCGTCGTCCCGTCCACCTGCGAGAACCGATCGAACACCGACTCCAGCTTGTCCGTCGGTATGCCGATCCCCGAATCCGTCACCGCCATCAGGACCTGCTCGCCGCTCTCCTCCACCCGCACCGCGATCCGTCCCGACTCGGGCGTGAACTTCACCGCATTGGCCAGCAGGTTCACCAGCACCTGCTCCAGCCGATCCCGGTCCGCCCACACCGTCACCGCCCCCTGCGGAACCTCGACCGTCAGCTCGATCCCCTTGCGCTCCGCCAACGGCTTGATGTTGCCCGCCACCGCAAGGGCGAACTCGTTGAGCTCCATCTCCTCAACCCGCAGCTTCAGCTTCGAGTCTTCCAGCCGGGCCAGATCCAGCAGATCGTTGATCAGCTTCATCAGCCGCAGGCCGTTGTTGAAGATCCGCCGGAAGTACTCCTGCTGCTCCGAGCTGAACTCCCCGAGCTCCCCGTTCATCGCCGCCTCGGTCGGCGCCAGGATCAGCGTCAGCGGCGTCTTGAGCTCGTGCGTCATGTTCGAGAAGAACTGCGACTTGAACCGATCCATCTCCTTGAGCCGCTCGTTCGCGGAGCCGAGCGCATCGTTCGCCTGGGCCAGCTCCCGGGTTGCGAAAAACTCCCGCATCTTCAGGCCATACGAGAAATGATGGCCAACAATCGAGATTATTATCGTCGATCCAAGGAAAAAATTATTGGCAAGGTACAGAATTCCGTTTGGCGGAAACTGAAATAATACAGTCGGAATAAGATAAGCCAAATACACCAAGGAAAAGACGGTCACGCTTGTCCGAAGCGTCCACGTGAGCAGGAGCGTGGCTCCGGTCACCACCAGCATGATGCCTGCATAGTAGTTCGAGGGGGCGTTGGGGGGGTCGAGCATGTCGTGCAGGTGCACCATCGCGACGACCATCAGGCTGACCATGACGACCGCAGTGCCGGCCAGCAGATTCATCCTCTGCTTCGCCCATGGGCGATAGGTGATGAAGAAGATCACCATGCACGTGATAGCCACGGACAGGCGGACGGCGAGCAGCACGCCGAAGACCGGTCCCAGCACGAAGTAGTCGAGCACGGAGAACAGCGGTACCAGGACCGCGCAGAGCACGCAGACCAGTCGGGTGCCGCGGGCGTTCATCTCCGCGAGCTCCTGGAGGAACGGGGTGAGGTCCTTCAGGTGGAAGGGTGTTATGATCTTGCGGTCGGGCACGACTCCCTCCTGGGGCAGCTCCTGGGACAGGCTACCGCCCCGGCTTCCGGACGGAGAGGAAGTACTGGAGCCTGGTCCCCTCCATGGTCAGCTCGGGTGTTTCCATGGGCTGACTGACGTGGGAGCAGAGGTCGAGCATCTCCTCACCGGACCGGTACTTCAGTATCCAATCATAGATATAGGTGAGGACCCAGCCTTCGGCGGGCGGGTAGACGAAGTTGCCGATGACGATGGTTCCCCCGGGCAGCAGCTTCTTGTAGAGGGTTGCAAAGAGCTTCTTGGGAGTGTCGTTGCAGAGGTAGTCGAACAACCCGGCGGAGTAGATGAGATCCACCTCCGGGATCAGGTCGACGAAGGCCGGGTTCTTGAGGAGCTGGCGGAGAGAGAGGTAGAGGTACTGCACGCCGACGAAGTCGTTCTTGGGCGCTGCGACGCCGGCCAGTTGGCGGTTGGCGAAGCCGAGGGCCCGGTTGTCGGAGTCGACGAGGATGAACTCCACGCGCCGCGGCCCGTTGTAGTTTTCGATGAATTCGCGGACCTCTCGGGCCGGCCCCGCAGCGAGTGCCAGGATCCGGCAGGGTTCGCCGGTGCGGGCCGACGTCGACTCGATGGCCCGTTCCAAGTGTTCCTTGAGGAGCCCGAGGCGGTTGCGGACCGCCTGGGCCATGTTGTGCTCGATGGGGTAGCGGTGGATGAGCCTGGCATAGAGGCTTGCCCCCTCGTTCCAACTGTCCTCGTAGATGTGCGACATGAGGACGTAGTCCCCGGAGTATCCGAAGGGTTTGACCCATGCGCGCCAGGAGAACGGTGAGTCCGCGAGATGCGGTGCCGTGAGGGGCTGGGTGTAGGAGCGGTAGAGCTTCTGGAACGTCGGGTCGCGGAATTGCTCGACGGTCATTCCGTCCAGCCGGCCCTGGAGTTCCGTCAGGGCTGGTTTCAGGTTGGCCCAGGCCTCACGCACGATGTGCTCAGCCAGCTCCTGGCGTGCAGCGGGGTCGGTGTGGTCGAGTTGGCGCTCGTACCGGTTGCACAGACTCCGGTAGCGCATGAGCGTGTACTGGAAGTCGGCCACGCAGGCCCGGTACTCCTGGCGGATTCCGTCGTCGGACCGGGGCGCCAGCCTTGCAAGCGTGTCGGCCGTCTCGGCCTGCCCGCGGTCGAATTCGGCCTTTCCGGCGAGGCGGACGATCCCGTCGATGTCCAGGACGTTGTCCAGCAGGTGCAGCCCCACCACGGTGAGGTCGAGACCTCCCCCTTTTCCGGCAGGCTTGGGGCACGTGTATGCGACGCGGGCGCGCCCCTCATAGAAGATCCTGCCGTCGATCTCGACCCGGATGCCGGAAAGCACGGCCCCCTGGTCAGCGGTCCACGTGTCGGTCGTGGCAAAGGAGGCGCCGGTGATGGCGAAGTCGACGAGGCGCCCGGAATACCCTGGTCCCGCCACCCGGGGGTTGAGGTGCTGGAGGTCCTTCAGTCGATCCTCGACCCGGTAGCGCGG
>VGRX01000315.1 GCA_016875215.1 Deltaproteobacteria bacterium | reverse complement strand
CGGGCAACAACCACGCAGACGGCCACGGATTCGAGGGCGGCAACCACGACAACTGCGACACGGGGCCCCCCTACCGGTGCGAGCGGGGGCACTCGGAGTGCAACGTGTGCGAAGACGCGGCGAACCTGGGAACCAACGCGAACTGTTCGGGCGGAGGAGGAGGAAACCACTCGTGCTGGAATCCGTCGCTCGGCGGCGGTGGCGGCGGCGGCAACAAGGAGGCAGGCAAGGCCGGCACCGGGGGGCAGGCGGGCGGAGGAGGCACGGCCAAGGGGGACGGGGCAGGCAGCACCCTGCACTTCGGCGGCGGCGGCGGCCGCAACCGGGCACTCAGCGGGGGCACGGGCGGCGGTGTCATCGTGCTCGGTGCGGAGACTATCATCGTCGAGCCGGGTGGCATCATCTCAGCCAATGGGACGGACGGCGGGAGCACGTCCAGCGGCAGCTACGGCGGGGGCGGCGGCGGGGCCGGCGGTACCGTGGCGCTCTTTGCGGATGAGGTGGTCAACACCGGCGCCATCGAGGCCAAGGGGGGCAAGGGGGGGCAAGCCACCGCAACCGGTTTCAACGGCGGGGACGGGGGGGCCGGCTGGGTCGTGCAGAAGCTGCCGCTGCCGGGCCTCGTGAACGAGTCCTACCCGAAGGGGATCGAGCTCTGGCTCGACGGCAAGGAAGTGACCCCGGCCGTGGGCGACCCGAACTCGAAGGGGGCCCCGTCCTGGGACGATGTGAAGAAGAAGTGGGGCAAGGACGGGCTCAACGCGTGGGAGACCGGCCCGCTCGACCTGACAACGGCAACCGACTGGACACTGGGTGCCCACGAGGTGGAGATCCGGGAGACGGGCGGTGCAGGCGGCGAGCTTAAATTCTACCTGTACGTCATCTACCCGTTCAGCAAGTCGTCGCCGCCGGCCAACGATACGTGCGCCGCACCGCAGTTCCTCGACCTGTCCGGGCCGGTGGTCGTCTCCGGAACCACCGAGGACGTGATGGGCAAGATCAAGGCGACCGATGCCAACCAGGGCCCGTTCTGCGGAGGCAGCCTCGGCCCGGACGTGGTCTATGCCTTCACGCTGGCCGACTGGCGCCAGCTCACGGTGAACGTGACCGCTCCGTTCACGCCGCGCACCTACATCAAGAAGAAGGACTGTCTGGCCGGAAGCGTCGTCGGATGCGGCGAGAACTCGTGGACGTCATCCGTGCTGGAGCCGGGCACCTACTACCTGTTCGTGGACGGAGACGGGAACCTCCAGAAGGGGGACTTCAAGTTGTCCGTCACCCCTGCACCTCCGGGACCTCCGGCCAATGACCTGTGCGCCGGAGCCAAGGCGCTGACCTTCGAGAACGGCACGGCAAAGACCAATGACATGAGCCTCTTTGCCACGGACAATTACAGTGCCGTGTGCGGCGGCGGAGGCGGCAACGACCTGGTCTACAAGTTCACGGTGGCGCCGGGGACGAGCGAGCTTGCGGTGACGGTGCAGGGCGACTTCAACCCGGTGATCTACCTGGCCAAGGACAACTGTGCGGCCGCTCCCATCGTCTGCATCCCGCAGGCCACCTACACCATGGGCTGGCCCACGCCCGGCACCTACTACCTGTTCGTGGACGGCAAGACCGCGGCGGACAAGGGGCTCTTCACCCTGACCGTAACCGTGAAGTAGATCCTACAGCTTCTTCGTCCCGGGTGTGAAAGCCGACGTGATCCACTGGAAGTTGTCGACGACGATGGCCGAGTCGAACTTGGCATCGGTGGTATCCTGGACGTGGAAGCGGAGCTTGAACTTCTCCCCGGCGGCAATCGGCCACGACGTGCGCATCCAGCCGGTGGAAGTGGCGAAGCTGGTCCCGGTGATGGGCGTGGTCGGGGCATTCACCGGCTCCTGGAGGTCGGCCAGCGCTCCGATGTAGCACCACGCCTTCCCGTCCTTGACGAACGCGGTGTACTTGCCCGGGTTGACGCACTCGACGTAGTTCACCACCTGCGGTGCGCCACCGGTCGTCGTCGGTGCGGTCAGCACCATGTAGAACCTGTCGTTGTAGACCTGCTGCTGAACGGTCCACTCCCTGGAGAGGAAGACGAAGTCCACCGAGAAGCCGAGCGCCCCGGGAGGTGCGGTGATCTCCACGTCCGCCTGCACAACGTCGCATGCCGAAGAGGAGGTGAACGGGTCGCCGGTGCAGTTGCTCGGCGGCATCTGGTCGTTGTGGTCCTCGGCGTAGGGGTGACCGGTCACGAGGTACACGAGCGACGAGCCTCCCTTGGGCACGAGGGCCGTCCCCGCAGTGCCGTACATCGAGGCCGCCTCCCACATCTCGGCAACCGCGTCGCCCAGAGGTGCCTGCACGGTCACCGAGGAGACCAGTCCGGGGAAGCAGAAGTCGGCCGCGCACTGGAACGCTGCGTTGGTCTTCCCCACACATTCGCCGGAGCAAGCGGTGTCGATGCAGTAGCCTGCGAAGCACGCCTGCTGCATTCCGCACGTACCGCACACACCGCCGCACGCATCCGGCCCGCACGTCTTGTCCCCGCAGGCCGGATCGCAATCCACGCACTTGCCCGCCAAGCAGACCTGGTTGGCCGCGGCGCAGTCCGCCCCGTCGATCCAGGCCGATCCGAACGGGTTGCAGGTGACCACCTGCATCCCGTTGCACGACGGCAGGTCCGGGCTGCACACCCAAGGCACGCACGACGCGGTCACGGCGTCGCAGAACGTACCCGGCAGACAGGGGGTCACCTCGAACGACGTTCCGTCCTCCGCACAGTCGAGCAGCGAGAGCTCGTCCAGGCACACGAGCTTGGAAGGTTCGCAGACGATGTCCTTGCATACGCCCCCCGAGCACCCCTTCTTCTCGCCGCACTCCACGAACTGGAGATAGCCGCTTCCGTCCGCGTTGCAGACGAAAGCGGAGTTGCCGTCGCATCCCGGCGCATCGGGGGCGCACACCCACGGCTTGCACTCCGCTGCCTCGCAGAACTGTCCTTCGATGCAGTCGGTCACGAGGGTGATCTGGTTGCCGTTCTGGCTGCACGAGACCACGTCACCGTCAAGGCACGCGGGCCACACGGCGGCCTGGTCGCAGATGTCCGCAACGCAGTGTATCCCCTGGCACCACGAGGTCAGCGCACAGTCGAGGTCGCTCAGGCAATCCACGCACTCCCCGACGGACTTGTCGCACACCTTCCCGTACTCCTTGCAGTCCTTGTCCGACGCGCACAGCAGGATCAGCTCGCACACGTTGTCGGTGCAGCGGTGCCCTTCGGGACAGTCGGCGTCGATGGTGCACTCGACGCACAGCAGGAGCACCTTGTCGCACACCTCGTCGAGCGCACAGTCCTTCGACGATTCGCACTCTTCCGGCGGGACGCACACAGCGTTCACGCAGTGGTGGTTCGGCGCACAGTCATCATCCGACTTGCACTCGATGCACGTTCCTGTCGCCTCGTCGCAGGTGCTGCCGGCCGGGCATGGGAACGCAGGGCAGGGGAGCTGCTTGCACTCGTGGTCCTGGCAGCCGAACCCCTCCATGCAGTCCGCGTCGGTTCCGCATTCGGCGCACATGCCGGTCGCCTCGTCGCACACTTCACCGGCCGGAGCGCACTGAGCATCGTCGCTGCACGGAGCGCACACGCCCAACGCCAGGTCGCACGCCTGCGGGTAGCATTCCTCGAGCTTGGCGCACGGTTTTCCCGGCTCGCTGATGCAGAGGCCGTCGTCATTGCAGATCTTGCCCTCGTCGCAGTACCCGCAGACAGTGCCGCAGCCGTTCGGGCCGCACTGTTTGCCGGTGCACTGCGGCTGGCAGATCTCGATGTCCGCCCAGGGGTCGACGTCCACGGGTTCCAGGTCCGTGTCAAGCAGCTTCCCGTCCGGTTGCGGGGAGTCGGGGGAGATACCGTCCGCGGAGACAGCATCCGACGAGACGTCGGCGGCCACCTCGTTCTCGATTGCCGGCTTCTTCGTCCCGGACGAACACGCGACGACCAGGAGAGCAATGACGGGCGTCACAGCAACCAGAAGACTGCGCATGGAACCCTCCTCCCATGAGACGCTTCGAGCCGGAGACATCGCCTTGCGGGTGCACGTCCCTGACTTCTGCACGAGCCTCAATGTACCTTGGCGGGACTGGATTGACAACAGTGGCCCACTGATAGCAGGATAGAGTCGTCGCACCGGGTTCTTCGGCCAGAGTTTCTGTGGAGGCGGGGGGCCGTCCATGCAGTCCGAGTTCCGCGGTACTGAACGGTTTCGCCTCGTTCGCGTGCTGGGTGCGGGGGGCATGGGGACAGTCTACGAAGCCGAGGATCGGACCAGGCAGATTCCCGTGGCGCTCAAGCTCCTGTCGCACTTTGGGCCGCGCCAGCTCTTCCAGTTCAAGCAGGAGTTCCGGTCATTGGCCGATGCCGTGCACCCCAACCTTGTCGGGCTGCACGAGCTTCATTCCCATGGAGAGCACTGGTTCTTCACCATGGACCTGGTGGACGGGACCGACTTCTCGTCTTATGTCCGTGGGCCATGCCGCACACCGGCCCCAAGCACGCTGACCGATGAGACGCTTCCCGCTTCGAGTGCCAGCGAACTCCTGGATCCGCACATGCTTCCGGCCGGGGGTATGGACGGAGGACGGTCAGCTCCTCCTGGCGGTGCAGGTGAGGGGGGAAACCCGATCACCGGCTCGGGGCAGACGTTGGTTGCCCCGGAGCAGTGCGCTCCTCCGTTCTGGGAGGTCGATGTCGAGGCCGAGTCGAGGCTGCGTCGTGCGTTGGCGGGACTGGCTTCCGGAGTAACAGCATTGCACGGGACGGGCATCATGCACCGCGATCTCAAGCCGTCCAACGTGCTCGTGGATTCCCGGGGACGGGCCGTGATTCTCGATTTTGGCCTGGTGTCCCCGGCAGGAGGCGACCCGAGGGTCTTTCGGAATATCGTCTCCGGGACCATTCCCTACATGTCCCCCGAGCAGGCCGAGGGAGGCTTGGTCGGGCCTGCGAGCGACTGGTATTCCGTAGGGGTCATGCTCTACGAGGCACTGGCCGGACGTCTGCCGTTCGGCGGAACCTACTCGCAGATGCTGGCCGCCAAGCGCAGCGCAGGCAGAACCTGGAAACCGGGATTCCTCGGTCCGGTGCCCGCCGACCTTTCTGCGCTCTGCATTCGTCTCCTGTCCGGACGGCCAGAGGACCGGCCTTCCGATCGCGAGGTCCTGGCACTGCTCGGTAGCGGCACGGGGGCAACGGCACAGACCACTCTCGTGGACGGAGAGCACGCCATTCCGCTCCTCGGAAGGGAGCGGCAGCTTGCCGAGCTGGGCGTCGCGCTGGACAAGGCGAGGACCGGAAGGTGCGTCGTGGCATGGGTGCACGGCAGGTCCGGAATGGGCAAGACAGCGTTGCTCCGGGCTTTTCTCGAGCGAACCGTGAAGCGCGGTGCCCTGGTGCTTTCGGGGCGATGCTACGTGGGCGAATCGGTGCCCTACAAGGGTATCGACGCGGTCATCGACCAGCTCGCAAGCTTCCTGGAGGCACTCCCGAGCGGGGACGTC
>VGRX01000314.1 GCA_016875215.1 Deltaproteobacteria bacterium | reverse complement strand
TTTTCTACTGCTACCCCAGCCTCAGGGCCATGACCAACCACCGCCTCGCGCACGAGCTGCACCTTCTCGAGATCCCTCTCATTCCGAGGGTCATTTCCGAGATCGCCCATTCCGAGACCGGCATCGACATCCACCCCGGAGCCACCATCGGCCCTCGCTTCTTCATGGACCACGGGACCGGCATCGTCATCGGCGAGACCACGGAGATCGGGGCAAACGTCCGCATCTACCAGGGGGTCACGCTTGGCGCCAGGAGCTTCCCCCTCGACAAAGAGGGCAAGCCGATCAAGGGAATCGCCCGGCACCCTCTGGTGCAGGATGACGTGATCATCTACTCGGGGGCCACGCTCCTCGGCCGAATCACGATCGGCAGGGGCGCGGTCATCGGCGGCAACGTGTGGGTCACCCAGGACGTCCCTGCCAAGGCAAGGATCATGCAGGGAAAACACGAGGAGATCCGGCTCGAGGAAGGGGCCGGAATCTAGGAAGGAACTCGGCGCAGATCTGCCCGATTTCACTAGAGCTACACAGGATCCTGTGCGGATCTACACCGGCGAGAAGCTGTCCTTCCCCACGCCGCATACCGGGCAGACCCAGGAATCCGGGATGTCCTCGAATGCCGTTCCGGGGGCAATGCCGCCGTCCGGGTCGCCGACCGCAGGATCATATTCCCAGCCGCACACGTCGCAAACGAACTTCATGGCAATCCTCCTCAGATCGTGACGCCTGCCGGCATGGTGAACACCCGGGTGGCCGCTTCCCGGTCCACGAAATAGAGTGCTCCCGGGGCCTTCTCCACCATCTTCGTCTTCTGCAGCATGTCGGTCGCGGACTTCTCCTCCTCGACCTGCTCGTCCACGTACCACTGGAGGAACGACTCGGTGGCCTTGTCGTTGACCTTTGCGGCCAGAGCGACGAGGTCGTGGATCCGCTTCGTGATGTACTCCTCGTGGGCGAGCGCATCGCCGAACATCTCGGAGGCCGACTTCCACGTCCCCTTCGGCTTCTCGATCGCGGCCAGATCCGCCTTGCCGCCGCGATCGAGAATGAAGTTGAAGAACTTCATTGCGTGGACCATCTCCTCCTGGGCCTGCACCTTCATCCAGGATGCGAAGCCGGGAAGGCCCATGCTCTCGAAGTGAGCCGACATCGCGAGGTACAGGTACGCGGAATAAAGCTCCGCGTTCACCTGGTCGTTGAGTGCAGCAAGCATCTTCCTGTCGAGCATGACTCCACCTCTTCACCTAGAAGTTGTCATCCACCATCTCGAAATGGGCCTGGGCATGAGCGCACGCGGGGCAGCTCGCAGGGGCATGCTGGCCCTCGTGCGTGTAACCGCAGTTTCGGCACCGCCAGGTTACCTTCTCACCCTTCTTGAACACGCTGCCAGCCTCGATGTTGGCCGCCAGCTTCTTGTAGCGCGATTCGTGGTACGCTTCGGCCCGAGAGACCTTCTCGAACAGGATGGCCACGTCGTTGAGGCCCTCCTCACGGGCAATCCGGGCGAACTCGGGATACATGTCCGTCCATTCGTAGTTCTCCCCCATAGCAGCGGCCTTGAGGTTCTCGAGGGTGGTCCCGACCACACCGGCCGGGAAGGTCGCGGTGATCTCGACGTCGCCCCCCTCGAGCATGGCGAAGAACCGCTTGGCATGCTCCTTCTCATGGTTGGCCGTCTCCTCGAAGATCGCAGCGATCTGCTCGAACCCGTCCTTCTTTGCCTGCTTGGCGAAATAGGTGTATCGATTCCTTGCCTGCGACTCTCCCGCAAACGCGCCCAGCAGGTTCTTCTCCGTCCTGGTTCCCTTCAACCGTCCCATCGTCTTCCTCCCATCAGATGTCAATCATTCGATCGCACAGCCCCGAAGTGTCGCTGCAAAGATAGCGGCCCCTCCGATCAGTTTCAAGGGCTGCCGTCCGGAGCCTTCGCTGGAATTGATACCCGATCTTGTGTTCTGCACGCGGGCACAGTAAAATAGACGGCGGAACGTGCCCCGGAGGAGGATGCCATGAAAGCAAGATGGACTGTGCTTGCGGTCTGGGTCGCTGCCGTGCTGCTGCCGCTGGCTGCCGACGCCAAGGACCCCCGTCCCCCGGAAATCCGGTGGCTGCCGTTGTCCCACAAGCAGTTCGCCGTGGATGACCAGGTGGGAACCCTGATGTCCTGCGCCTACAGGCTGGTCACGGACGACAAGTCGGCCGAGTTCAAGTTCGAGGACCAGGTGAAGTTCGTCGTGTCCCGCCATGGCAAGGACGAGCTCAAGGTCGACATGTACGTGGCCAAGGGGGCAATCGCAACCCTCAAGCGCAAGGCGGTCGTGGAGGCGCTCGAAGAGGCCACGGGCCAGTGCTACGAGCGATTGACCGAGTAGCCTGCCGCCATCCTCGGGTCCACGACCCCGAGTCGGAATGCGGGCGAACGCCCCCTGCCGGAATCACCCGTTGCCCTACGTCCGATCGTTTTTCCATGACTGAACTCGGCAAACCCGCATGAAATCTGGCTCTGCGCGCGCTGCAGAAGAACAAGCTTCACAGCCGTCCGCTGGCCGTGTCGTCACACGGGCAGGTCGCCGCCAGCCTCGCTCAACACGTCTCGCCTTACAGCCATGCGGGGATGCGCTGTCCTCGCCTCCGATCGCCCGCCCTCTCCGGAGGGGCCTTCATCAAAAGCAGTTGAAATCCGATCGGACCAAACTAATATCCCGAATTGGACGGTAGTCGAGAGCACTGCCGTCCCGGCCGGCACGGCGAGCGGAGTTCGCCGGCGGTCGGCGGCGCCCGGGGGGGCCCCGGAACCGCGGGATGAGGGACCTTATTCCGACAGAACGTAGCGGGGGAAAGAATGAAGAAGAAGTTTGTCGTCATCGAGGATTCCGAACCGCCCGACTCTCTCCGACAGGCTGAGGAGCCTCCCGGCAGACATCGCCATCCTGCGACTGCCGCCCCCTTCCTGCCAGGCCTCGGACGCGCAGACATCCAGACGAAGCACGGCCCCGTGATCGGGCGGCGTTTCCCCATCGGAAGCCGGACCCGCTTCTTCATGAAGCGTTTCTATCCGCAGGTCAGCCTGAGCGAGTGGAACGACTGGAGATGGCAGCTCCGCTACCGGGTCCGGAAGCTCGAAGTCATCGAGAAGATGCTGCGGCTTTCGCCCGATGAGCGGCAGGCTCTGTCGGACTACCACGAACACCTGCCGTTGAGCGTGACTCCTTACTACGCCAGCCTCCTGGATGAACGGGATCCGAATCAGCCCCTGCGTCGGTCCATGATTCCGGTGACGGCCGAGCGGCTCCACGGTGCGGGCGAGTCGGACGACCCGCTGCACGAAGATGCGGACAGCCCGGTCCCCGGGCTGGTGCACCGCTACCCGGACCGGGTCCTGTTCCTGACGACCGGCTTCTGCTCCGCGTACTGCCGCTACTGCACCCGCTCCCGCATGGTCGGGGGCGAGGCGACCCTCACTCCGGCCCTCTCCCGCTGGGAGAAGGCGGTCGAGTACATCAAGGCCTCCCCCCAGGTCCGTGATGTCGTGATCTCCGGCGGTGATCCCCTGACCATGGCGGACGAGCGCCTCGAGTGGCTGCTCTCCCGCCTGCGCAAGATCCCGCACGTCGAGATCGTCCGCCTCGGCACGAAGGTCCCCGTGGTGCTGCCGCAGCGAATCACCTCGTCGCTCACTCGGATGCTCCGCAAGTACCATCCGCTCTGGATGAGCATCCACTTCACCCATCCCGACGAAATGACCCGGGAGGTCACCGAAGCCTGCAGCCGCCTCGCGGATGCCGGAATCCCCATGGGCAGCCAGACCGTACTGCTGGCCGGCATCAACGACAGCGTCGACATCATGCGCCGCCTGGTGCACGGACTCCTCAAGGTCCGGGTGAAGCCCTACTACCTGTACCAGTGCGACCCCATTTCCGGCAGCAGCCACTTCCGGACGCCGGTCGAGAAGGGGATCGAGATCATCCAGGGGCTTCGCGGTCACACGTCCGGCTATGCGATCCCGACCTACGTGATCGATGCCCCCGGCGGCGGCGGCAAGGTCCCGATTTCTCCGCAGTACTCCGTGGGACGGGATGGCGACTACCTGCTCCTTCGCAACTACGAAGGGGGGCTCTACCGCTACCCCGACCCGCTCAACGGCGATGCACAGAACTGCCCGGTCTGGCCGGGCGCGTAGAGTCCAGTCACCCATGATCAAGGATCACGCATGAAGATCGGAATCACCTACGATCTGAGAGAGGACTACCTCCGCATGGGATTCACCGAGGAGGAAACCGCTGAGTTCGACAAGCCGGACACCATCGATGCCATCGACGAAACATGCACGAAGATGGGGCACGAGACGGTCCGCATCGGCAACATCTTCGAGCTGACGCGCAGGCTGGCAGCGGGAGAGCGGTGGGACCTCGTGTTCAACATCGCGGAGGGGATGTACGGCCTGGGCCGCGAGTCCCAGGTCCCCGCCCTGCTCGACGCCTATCGGATCCCGTACACCTTCTCGGATCCGCTGGTGCTCGCGCTGTCGCTGCACAAGGGGATGTGCAAGCAGGTCGTCGCGCATTTCGGCGTGCCCACTCCGGACCACGTCACCGTGGATGACCTCGCAGCGTTCGAACGGCTGCTCACGGCCGGACGCTTCCCGGCATTCCCGCTTTTCGCCAAGCCTGTCGGCGAAGGCACGGGCAAGGGGATCGATGCCCGCTCCGTGGTGAGAAACGGGGCACAGCTCCGGGAGGTGGTTCCGGACCTTATCCGACGCTTCTACCAGCCGGTGCTCGTCGAGAAGTACCTGCCCGGCCGCGAGTTCACCGTCGGCGTGGTGGGTACCGGCGACGATGCCGAGATCATCGGCGTGCTCGAGATCCTGCTGGGGGACACGGCCGAAGCCGGCTCGTACTCCTACACGAACAAGGCCGACTGGGAGGGGCGCGTGACCTACCGGCTCGCGGACGACCCGGAAGCGCTCAAGGCCGGGGCCAACGCCCTGGCCGCATGGCGGGCGCTGGGCTGCCGCGACGGTGGCCGCCTCGACCTGCGCTCCGACGAGGCCGGCGAGCCCAACTTCATCGAGGTCAATCCGCTGGCCGGCATCAATCCCGTCATCTCCGATCTGCCCATTCTGTGCGGCATGGTCGGCTTCCCTTACCAGCGCCTCATGGAGCGGATCGTGGACTCTGCGGCCCGCCGCATCCCCGATGTCGCTGCCCTGCCCGGACCGAGGCCGGCAGCGGCCCGGCAGGCGGCGGATTCCCCCGCCGACTCCCGGGACAGCGGGACCGAGCCTGAGCGCCAGGTGGCCGCGATCCTCCTCGGCGAGATCCCCCCCGACGCGCCAGAGGACGAGCTCGACACCCTGCGCGAAGCCGTTGCCCTGTCGGAGGCCCTGGAGGATCTGGGGTACCGCTCCGTCCAGGTCACGATGACTCCGAACCTGGAGGATACCGCCAACCGCCTTCGCTCTCTGGCGCCCCGCTTCGTCTGGAACATCGTCGAGTCGGTCTCCGGCAAAGCGCGGCTGCTGCACCTTGCCCCTGCCCTGCTGGATCAC
>VGRX01000313.1 GCA_016875215.1 Deltaproteobacteria bacterium | reverse complement strand
GCGCATCAAATCGTAGCGCTGGGTCACCGTTACCGTGCGGGGCGTCCCGAGCCTTCGGGCCATCATCGCGGTGAGCACGTTGACCGCTTCGCTCTTGGAAGCAGCCACGTAGGTGTCCACCCCCTCGGCCAGCATGTCCGCCAGGTCCTCCAGCTCGGCGCAATCACCCTTCAGGACCGTGGCACGCTCGAGCCTCTCCGAAGCCTCCTTCGCCTGCCCTTCCTTCGGGATCATCAGCCGGGTCTGGAATCCCGCCTCGGACAGCACTTCGGCAATCCGGATCGAGGTTTCGCCTCCGCCGGCAACCAGCACCGACCGGGATGCACTCTCATCCGGGCGTACCCAGGCACACAGGTCGTCCAACCGCTCCCTGAGCGTCACGAAGTAGGCCAGATCGCCGGCCTGGATCTCGTCGTTGCCCCCGGGGATGATCACCTTCTGCCGGCTGCCACCGGGCCCCGGAGGCCGCAGGAGGGCCCCGATGACAAAGCCGATCCGATTCCGCTGCTCGGCCAGCTTCGCCACGGTCTGCCCGGCAAGCGGACCCTGGGGCCGCACCCGGAACGCCACCACAATCACCCGTCCATCTTCGAACAGAAGCACGTCGTGAGCCCCGGGGATCTCGAGCAGTCGACGGATCTTGTCGGCGAGCAACCCCTCCGGATTGATCACGACGTCCACCCCGAACCGCTCGTGCAGCGCGGGGTCGGCCAGGTAGGCACGGTTCCGGATGCGGCCGATACGCGTGGCATCCCGCGGGAGGTACTGCGACGCGATGGAGACGGCCATCATGTTGGTTTCGTCCGCTTCGGTCACGGCGATGAACAGCGATGTCCGGTCGAGCCCGGCGCTCCTCAGCACCTCGGGGTCGGCGCCGGAGCCAATGCGGATCTCCACGTCCAGCTCGTCCCCGAGCGTCGAGACCGCATGCTCGTCGATGTCGACGATGACCACGTCGTGGTCCGCGGACAGACTTCTCGCCAGGTTGGAGCCGATCTCGCCGGCCCCGATGATCACGACACGCACGGTCCCCCTCCCCGCCCCCGGCATGGGAGCCCCCCGATACTAAGGCCTCATGGGGAGAAGAGTCAATCGCGCCGCTCGCGCCGGCAGCCAGGATCAGAGAATGCCCTTCTCGGCAGTATGCGGGGGGGGGTGGGTGGCGGTGTAGGGGGCCTCCAGAGACGAGAACCCATCCGCCGCCGGGCTGAGCGCATTGTATGCGTGTGACGAACGCCACGTCTCGAAGGATGGCAACTGTCACAGTGTCACACCCCCGGTTACATGCACACACATTTCCATCTTTTCAGCAGGTTACGCTGCCTGCTCGGCTCGACCCTCTGGTGAGGGTGTGACGTGTCACACCCGGTGTCACACCCCCGGGGCAGCGGTTGCCCGCAGGTGCCGGACTGGCAGGCAAAAGCTATGCGCGGCCAGGCCTTACGGTCCATATCTTCATGCAACTCATGAGGTCATGTCAGGGCGGCACCGACGGATGGGGCTTGTAGGTGTCACAGGTCGGGGAGCGGACAGCGATCGCTGGCGGGCGGCCGCTGTCATACGGAGACCAAATCCGCTCCGCGAACCGCATGCCGCCTAAGGGAGCGCCCCCTGGGAGCGTTCCCACGGGAGCGAGCCGGATCGGGCAGTTCGCGGAAAATCCGAGGGCGATCTTGCGATTGTTGCTCTCCAACAGGTGACTTGGCACGCGATTTGCCGTATATAATAGAGGGCGTTCACGCTGCAAGCCTTTGCCGTGTGAAGGTGGAGAACTTGAGGCGATGTTGGCGAACCGACGAGGACATAGGGCTTTCGGGATGATGAGCATTGCGGCAGGTCGGCCCGCTTCGCCGCATCGTTGCTGGCCGAACGGATTGTCGATCTCGTCCACCACCATTGGGGGGATAGGGAGGAAGCCAATGAACGTGACGAAGAAGTGGCGACTGAATAGGGCGGTATCGGGACTCGTTGTACTGACTACAATCGTGGCATTGCTTCAGACGCGAGAGGCCGTGGCCGCGTGGTGGGATGGTCCCTGCGTGGCGAACTCCGAATGCGACGATGGAGACCCGTGCACGTTGGACGAATGCCAACCGAGTGGCAGTTGCCTGAGCCATCGAACACCGGGCGCTTGCTGTGAAGTTGACTCGGACTGCTTCGACGGAAACCCGTGCACTACTGAGTGGTGCAGTACGCAAGGCGGTTCGGCACATTGCGAATACAAGCCTCTCTACGTTGGGTGTTGCACACAGTGGTTTACGGATGACTGCTCCGATGAGAACGATTCCTGCTACAGTGGTGGTTGCGATCTCCATGCGTACACGGCTTCCTTGTACGCTTGGAGCACGAATGGGCACGGAGCATCTCCACAGGAAGTGACCTTCGGATCCTGCGCCCGCACTCCGGGCTGCTGCTTTGCCGACGTTCAGTGCAATGACTCCGACGAGGCTACTCTCGACTGGTGCAACGAAGGAACCATGTCCTGCTCGTTCCCTGGGCCTGGGGGGTGGTGTGACGTCGGCCAGGGCTACTGCGACGGGCTGGGTGGAATGCAGATGGGGACGCCGGGCGGTTTGGGCCTTCTTCACGTGTTCGACTGCGACCTCTGCTTGAACTGGACGATCCGGGACTACTGTGCTCTCGGTGGAACTTGCTCGGGCACCTCGTGCTGTGAGACAGATGCCGACTGCGAGGACCAGGATCCGCTGACCGTGGACTCCTGCGACACGAATGTCTCCTGCTCCGTGCTGTCGGGCGGCATTGCCTTTGGCTCCGCATCAGGGACATGCAGCAGCGTGGCCATTCCTGGCGGCTGCCGCACTCCGATCGACTGCATCCCCGGTACCTCAGGCAACTCAGTGCTGCAGCGTTGCGAACTCTTTGACGGCACCCCGCTCTGTCACACTGACGGGTGTTAAGCGAAAGTTAGTCCTGCGCGGCGGCGACAGTTACTTCTGCGCGTGGGTTGCAGGGCGGGACGGTCGGTGTAGAACTCCCGGAGGAAAGAGGGGGTTCCGGGATGAAGACCGACCGAGAGGTGCTGAAGCTCTTCCAGGCGTTCGAGCGGTGCGGCGAGAAGGGGAGAGCAGGGATGAAGGCAAACATGAGCAGGAACACGGCGGCCAAGTACTTGAAGTCGCGAAAGTTGCCGTCGGAGACCGTGCACAAGCGCACCTGGCGGACGCACGCGGATGCGTTTTCGGAAGTGTGGCCGGAGGTGGAACAGATGCTTCGGGATCTGCCCGAGCTGGAGGCCAAGGCGGTGTTCGAATACCTGGTCGAGGATCGCTGCATGCGGTTCCAGGAAGGGCAACTGCGGACGTTCCAGCGGCGTGTGCGGGAGTGGCGGGCGCTTCACGGTCCTGACAAGGAGGTGTTCTTCGCCCAGGAGCACCGGCCTGGGGAGGCGATGCAGTGGGACTTCTGGGAGGCCGATGAACTGGGGGTGACGATTGCGGGGGTAGCATTTCCGCACATGCTGTTCCACGCGGTTCTGCCATATAGCAACTGGGAGCATGTGACGGTGAGCCGGTCGGAGTCGATGCTGGCCATCCGTGCGGGATTGACGAGGTCAATGCGCAGGCTCCAGCACATTGCGCAGTTCGTGCAGTCGGACAGTTCGAGTGCAGCGACGCACAGGATCGTTGGAGGGGTAGGAAGCGGGGAGGCAGGGGGGCTGTCCGAGAGGGGGTTCAACAAGGAATACGAGGACCTGATCAGGCACTACGGGATGACCCCTCGGAGAATCGGGGTGGGCAAGAGCGAGCAGAATGGCGACGTGGAGGCCCTGCACAACGCCTTGCGGCGACGGCTGGAGCAGAGGCTGAAGCTGCGGGGGAGTCGGGATTTCGAGAGCCTGGATGCCTACCAGGCGTGGCTGGACGAGGTGTGCGAGCGGGCGAATGCTCACCGGGACCAACGGGTGGGGGCGGAACTCAAGACCATGCGCCCCCTGTCCGCGTCGCTGGTCACCGAGTACCGGGAGCTGTCGGTACCCGTGCTGTCCGGCAGCACGATCAACGTGAAACGGAACTTGTACTCGGTCCCGTCGCGCCTGATCGGGGAAGAGGTCGACGTGCGGCTCTACGACTCCCGAGTCGAGGTCTACTTCATGGGAGAGTTGCAGCTCCGCGTGGAGCGCCTGACGGGACAGGGGCATGCCCGGATCGACTACCGGCATGTGGTCCACTCCCTGGTGCGGAAGCCCGGGGCGTTCGAGCGCTATCGCTTCCGGGAGGAGATGTTTCCGACGCTCACCTTCCGCAAGGCGTACGACGCCCTGTGCGGACGGATGACCAACTACCGGGCGGCCAAGGAGTACCTGCTGATCCTGAAGCTGGCGGCCGACACGATGGAATCCCAGGTCGAGACCGCGCTTGAGTTGTTGCTGGACTCGGGGAAGTCGTTCGTGGCCGACGACGTCCGGGCACTGGCCGGGCCGGAGCGTCCCGAGCTCCCGGCCATGGCTCCCCTGGTCGTGCAACTCGCCGACTACGATGCGCTGCTGGGCATGGCGCTCCAGGAGGAGGCGGCATGAAGAAAGCACCGCAGAGCCAGCCCAGCCTGGACATGCTGCTCCGCAGTTTCCGTCTGCCGACATGCCTACGGTCGTGGCGCGAGGTCGCAGCCAAGGCCGAGAAGCAGGGGTGGTCCTTCGAACAGTTCCTCCAGCATCTGTGCGAACTCGAGGCCGACGAGCGTCGACGGCGCAAGGTCCAGCGTCTGCTCAAGGAGTCGGACCTCCCGCCCACCAAGACCCTGGGTAGCTTGAACCTCGAACGATTCCCGCCGGCAGTCCGACGACAGTTACCCGTCCTGTGCGAAGGCGGCTTCGTCGAACGTGGGGACAACGTCCTGGCATTCGGCCTGCCGGGGCGCGGGAAGACCCATCTCATCTGCGCCATCGGCCACGAGCTCGTGCGCCGCGGGCGCAGCGTGTACTTCACACCGACCTTTCGGCTGGTCCAACGCTTGCTGGCCGCCAAGAGGGATCTCGTCTTCGAGAAGGAGCTGCGCAAGCTCGACCGCTTCGACGCCGTGATCCTCGACGACATCGGGTATGTCCAGCAGAGTCGCGACGAGATGGAAGTCCTCTTCACCTTCCTCGCTGAGCGGTACGAACGGCGCAGCGTCATGATCACGTCCAACTTGGTCTTCTCCGAATGGGACAAGATCTTCAAGGATCCCATGACCACCGCTGCCGCCATCGACAGGGTCATCCACCACTCGGTGGTCCTCGAACTCAGCGGAAAGAGCAAACGCGCCGAAGATGCGCTCACCAACTCGACCGTCCAAGCTCAGGAGGGCCAGTCATGAATAACGGACATGCGCTATCCGGAAGTCGCGCCCCCCCGGGGGGGCGGCCCTGCCCCCTGCGGGGCCAGGGCAAGACTACAAGGAATGCCTCTACCGCTTGGTGCGGCAGAGGCGATCATCCAGGTGGCTTACGCCCCCTGGGAAACGGGGACTACGTCCCCTTGAAAACCAGCTGCACCGTGGGAGGGACTCCTGGACGACTCACGCACAAGGATAACTGTCGCCGATGCACAAAAAGACTTGACGTCGGCCAG
>VGRX01000312.1 GCA_016875215.1 Deltaproteobacteria bacterium | reverse complement strand
CGGTCGGCGATACTCATCGGCGGCCCCTCCCGCGTGGTCGGGGCTGGGGGGCGATCGGCGATACTCATCGGCGGCCCCTCCCGCGTGGTCGGGGCTGCGGGGCGATCGGCGATACTCATCGGCGGCCCCTCCCGCGTGGTCGGGGCTGGGGGGCGTGTCTGGTCGCGCTGGCCCTGTTGGCCACGATCCTGCTTGCTCCCCTCCAGGCAAGTGCCCAGTCCGAGCCGGAGGCCGCGAGCCAGGGGGAGCTGATCTCGCTCGTCTCGGCCGTGCGCCTGGCGCTGGAGAACAGCCCGGTCCTCAAGTCGTCGTCCGAGAAGATCACGCAGGCCAATGCGCAGATCCGGATGGCGTACGGGATGCTCCTTCCCTTTGTGCGGGCGCAGGGGAGCTACAGCCGGGCGGACGAGGAGATCAAGTTCAACATGGGGGGATTTGCCGACCTGGCCCAGCTTGCCATGGCCAACTGTGCGACCTGGGACGAGGTCTCCATGGGACCTCGTCCGGGGCTGTGCGACCAGGAGCGGAACACGGGGTCGGGCTCGTCCAGTTCCTCGGCCCGCGTGATCCAGGAGCTGAACAACTTCGATGCCTCCCTCACGATAGGGATGAGCCTGCTCAACGCCCGCACCTTCCCCCTCATCAAGAACATCTACACAGGCAAGGAAATGGCGATCCTCGCCGCGGACTTCACGGCCGAGCAGCTCGCATTTGCGGTTGCGCAGCTCTACTTCGGCGCCGCGACCGCGCAGAACGCGGTGGGCATCCTCACCGAGAACCTGGCGACCGCACAGCGTCACAGGGAGCTGACGGAGATCCGGTTCAAGAACGGCGTTGCCTTGCAGAACGAGCGGGTACGGGCCGACATGTCGGTGGTCCAGGCGAGCTCCTCGCTCGAACAGGCGAGACTCGCGCTCGACCTCGTTTTCCGGAGCCTGGCATTGCTGATGGGGCGGCAGCCGGACGAGACCTTCCGGGTGGAGGATGCCCCCGCGACGCCATGGCAGGGGATCGAAGGGATGGTCCTTCCCGCGGACGAGCTGGGCCGCAGGAAAGACCTCCTCATGCTCGACAAGTCCGCGCTCATTGCGGAGCGGTCGGTGACCGACGTGTGGATGAAGTTCGTCCCGACGCTGGCCGGGGCGTGGACCTTCTCCGCCAGCAGCAACAAGGGCTTTGCGGATCGCTACACGCAGTGGCGGGCCATCATCTCGCTCAACTGGAGCCTGTTCGAGGGCGGAACCCGGCTGGCCGAGATCGACGAGGCCAAGGCACGCGTCCGTGCGGCCCGCTATGATCGTGACGCTGCATTGCTCCGGGCCCAAACCGAGCTGGAGCAGGCCCGCTCGGCGATCCTAACGGCCCGGGTGGACCTGAAGACCGCTGCCGACATCCGCCGCCTGGCCGAGGAGAACCTCGCGCTCGTGGAGGTCCAGTACAAGGCCGGCGTGGCCCCCCAGACCACCCTCATCGATGCCCAGAGCCAGCAGATCGCTGCCCGGTTCGGCGAGCTGAGGGCCGGCCTTCAGCTCGGCCTCGCCGAGGTGTCCTTTGCCCGCGCCGCCGGCCGCCTCGATTCCCGGGAGTTCCGGTAGGCACTGCTCCTGGCCTCAGATCAGCGCGGTCACGAGGGCAGTTCACTTGTTGCCGTCTACGAAGGGCTGGTTCTCCGCAATCTGGAAGGCATAGGCTGCGGCCATGAGGAACAGGTCTCCGTGAGGGTACTCACCGCCGAACATTGCTCGGGGCTGCGCCAGCGCTGACTCCATGCTAGTTCCGGAAAGTCTGTCCGGTCGCGTTCCGGAAATTTTGTCCGGTCCGGAAGCGATGAGGAGGCGGACTGATGCGGAACTGCGGATGCAAGATGCGGACAGGATGCGCCTTCCGGTTCAGTGAAGGCGGCGGGCACTCACATCGCAACGATGCCGTTGTAGCCTGTGGGAAGGGCTTCTCGGGCTGTCGGGATGGCTCAGTGCGAGGTGCCTGTCAGCACCGGCGCTTCCCACGGGGTCGGGACCGTCGCTGCGAGCACGGCATCGTTGTTGGGCGCTGGCGGCTGTGGAAGCACGGCGGGGCTCGGCCGTTCGGCGGACCGATCTGACCCGAGCGGACAAGGACTGGCGGCGAGATTCCGGAACGAGAGCGTCCGTTCCGGAAAGTCTGTCCGGGGGTTTCTGGAACGGCCTTGTCGGCGGCATGGGGAGCGTTCTCGCAGCGATGCCGGGATTCTGGCCGACAACGGCAGTCGGGGTATGGGGCTCCCAGCAGGATCGAGGCGGTTCTGCGGGGAGGCATGGCATGTTCGATACGATGACTCGCTTCCGCGTGCAAGTTCTCTTGCAGGGAGGACGGCACACGCAGGCGGAGATTGCGGAGATCACCGGGATGTCGGAGCGTAACGTGAGACGGATAATGGAGGAGGCGCCGGTGGAGAGTGCGGAGAGGTCGCCGGACGCGGCCCGAATCGGCCGGCCGAGCAAGACGGAGCCTTTTCGGGACAGCGTGGAGAAGCTCCTGGCCGAGGAGCCTGGCCTGATGTCGCTCGAGGTGCTCCGCCGCCTGCGCCTGTCCGGGTACCGGGGCGGGAAGACGGCGGTGTACGAGCTGGTGGCCGCCCTGCGCCCGAAGAAGACGGACTTCGTGGTGCGGTTCGAAGGGCTGGCCGGCGAGTTCTCGCAGCACGACTTCGGCACGGTCATTGTCCGCTTCATGGACGGCACGAGCACGCGGGTGAAGTTCTTCGCCAGCCGGTTGAAGTACTCCCGAAAGGCGGCGGTCACGTTGACCCCGAACGAGCAGGTGGAGACCCTGGTCCGGACGCTGGCAGACCATCTCCAGGAGTGGGGCGGGGTGCCCCTGCGGTGCGTCTTTGACCGCCCCAAGACGATTGCCCTGAAGTGGCGCAAGAACGGGGAGGTGACCGACTGGAACATGACCTTCCTCCATGCGGCCATGGAACTCGGCGTGGCCGCGGAGGTGTGCTGGCCCAGGCGGCCTCGGGAGAAGGGCTCGATAGAGAAGATCGTCCAGTGGGTCAAGGGCTCCTTCTTCAAGCAGCGCCGCTTCCAGGACATGGAGGACCTACGCACGCAACTGGCCCAGTGGCTCCGGGAGATCAACGAAGAGCGTCCAAGTGATGCCACCGGCGTCATCCCGGCCGTGCGCTTCGCCGAGGAACAGCCGCGGCTGCGTCCCCTGCGCATCGACCCGAAGAACCTGGCCCTGCGTTTCCCCGTGGTCGTGGGACCCACCGCCCATGCGGTCTTCGACACCAACCGGTACGCCCTTCCGGCCGAGGCCGCAGGCATCCCCGGAACGCTCTTCCTGTATCGTGACCGGGTGCGGGTCAACGCATCTTGAGCGCCTCGTCAAGGAGGCGTGGGATCGGGAGGTGATCGACAACCTGTGCAGGTTGTGTGCGAGTGCGTAGTCAGCGATCTGTTCACGGCCGCAGCTGAGTACGTGGGGGCGAAGGTGAAGGGGTAGGCCTCCGACCGGGCGACGCGGGTCCGCTTTTCTAACCACTGCAGGCAGCTGTTGACAAACGGGGTTCTGGTGCGTACCGTTAGGTCGTGAGGTGGTGGATGCCTGGGCGACGACAACACACGGACGTCGGCAAGGTCGCCGGAGCGGTTGCAGCCCTGGTGACGGTGCCGTCGCTTCACTCTCTGCTGGCCGCGGCAGAGGTCTTCGGAGGCGGAATCGGGGGACACTGCGGGGCGATCCTCCCTGACGTCTTGGACCCTGCGACGAGTCCGGCCCACCGAAGCCTAGGACACGGGGTCGTTCCGACGACTTGGGCCGGGATCAAAGTGGCGGGAGTCGTGTCCCATTGCCAGTCGGTTTGCCGAGAGAACGCTGCTGCCTGCGCCAGGCAACTCGCCACAGCGCAAGTCCCCTTGGATCGATTGCTGCTCGGCCTGGGAGCCTTGCTCTGGCACGTTGCCGCCGGTTTCGTGGTTGGCCTGCCGGCAGGGTACGCTTCGCACCTCTTTCTGGACGGCGGTACTCGTCGCGGCCTCCCGCTGTTGGCTTGATGAGGAGGAATGCCATGGCAATTACTCAAGCAGAACTTGGTCGCCGACTCCGGGTCGCCCGAGATGCCTGTGGTCTGACCCAGGAAACTGTCGCACAGGAACTCGGAGTCTCGCGCCCCGCGGTGACGCAGATGGAGGCGGGGAATCGGGCCGTGTCGAGCCTGGAGTTGAGTCGGCTGGCCTTCTTCTTCGGTCGCGACATCAGGGAGTTTCTGGGCGAGCACTTCCGGGACGAGGATGTGCTGGGGGCACTGTTCAGGGCTCAGCCTGCGATCACGCAGAACCCCGCTGTGGTGGCCAAGCTCCGGGAATGCGTGGCGTTGGGCCGGGAGCTGAGCAACCTTGAGTCCCTGCTCGGAACCGGTCGGCCGGTGGCTCTTCCTGCAACCTACCACTTCCCACCGCCGCGCACGCGGTGGGAAGCCGTCCAGCAGGGAGCCCAGGCAGCCACCGAGGAGCGCCGACGCTTGGGACTCGGAGTGGGGCCGGTGCCAAGTCTTCCCGAGTTGCTGGACACGCAAGGGGTGCGCACGGGCATAGTGGATCTGCCGGACGAGGTCTCGGGGATCGCCTTCACCGACCCGACCCTGGGTCTGTTCGTCGTCGCGAATCGGGAGCACCATGAACTCCGTCGGCGGTTCTCCTTCGCCCATGAGTATGGCCACGTGCTGCTCGACCGAGCGCACCCAAGCGTGGTCAGCCTGACCACGGACCGAGAGGAGCTCCCCGAGGTGCGTGCGAATTCCTTCGCCGCAAACTTCCTGATGCCCGCCGAGGGGGTTCGTAGCTTCATCGTCGGGCTGGGGAAGGGACTGCCCAGCCGCCAGTCGGCCCACGTGTTTGATGAGGCCGAGGCTGTGGCTGTCGAGGCGCGCACGGCCCCAGGAACCCAGGACATCCAGCTCTATGACGTGGTGCAGCTCGCCCACCAATTTGGCGTGAGCCGCTCCACCGCGATCTTCCGGCTCAAGAACCTCAAGATGATCAGCGACGAGGAAGCTGAGAGGCTCCACGGCCTGGATGACGAGGGTCGCGGCAAGGAGATCGCGAAGCTGCTCGGGCTTCCTGAGCTCGACCATGAGAAGGCCCGCAACGAGTTCCGTCGCCGGTTCCTGGGACTCGCACTGGAGGCCTACCGGAGAGGCCAGGTGTCAAGAGCGAAAGTGCGGGAGTTGTCCGCCATGGTTGGGCTGACCGACCGGGATTTCGGCAGACTGCTCTCTGGGGCAGGGCTGGATCGAACGACCGATGAGAACGAGTCGGTCGAAGTACTCGTTCCTGGCGACGAGGAGTGAAGTGACGAAGCCAGCGCCGCGCAAGGTCGTCGTCACCGACGCCAACGTGCTCATCAACTTCCTGAACGTGGGCAGGCTGGATCTCCTGACGAATCTACCCGGCTTCGCCTTCGTCGTGCCGGACCACGTGGACGCCGAGATCCTCCGTGAAGACCAACGGAGCGTCCTTGATCGGTCCTACGATGAGGGCAAGCTGCAGCGACAGGCGCTCACCGACCTTGAGGGCATCGAGATCTTCGCTGAAAA
>VGRX01000311.1 GCA_016875215.1 Deltaproteobacteria bacterium | reverse complement strand
GTCGAACAGGTACGCGCTGGACGGGTTCTTGTTGAACTTGACCCGGACGTGGAACGAGTCGGTGTTGGTCTCGGGGTTGTCCTTGGCATGGAACCGATACCAGTCGCCGCTGCCGTTGGGGTCGTTGCCCGAGAAGCTCTTGCTGCTGCCGTTGTCCGGGAAGCTGCCGACCTCGGACGCGACGGAGCACCCCATGTTTTCCTGCTCGAGCGGGTCGTCCGCACACTCGCAGCCGTCCCCCGCATCCTGGTTCACATCGTGCCAGCCGGTGCTGCATCCCGAGGCGATGCACTTGCCCTGGACGCAGATGACCGACTCGACGTGGGGCATGCCCTGCGACTGTGCGCACAGCTCCTGGTTGGTCCCTTCGTCCAGCATGCCGTTGCAGTTGTCGTCCGCGTTGTTGCAGATCTCCTTGGCCCCGGGGTTGATGCTGGGGACGAGGTCGTTGCAGTCTGCAAGTAGCTGGGTCTTGTACTTCCCGAATCCGTTGCACATGCACTTGGAGTCGCCGGGGTTGCCGTAACCGTCGCCGTCCGCGTCCGCGTAGAAGTAGCTGCACCCGATCGCGTCCTGGTCGTTCTGGCTGCCGTCGCAGTCGTTGTCCAGCCCGTCGCCGCAGACCTCGAATGCCTTGGGGTTGGCCCCCCAGGCGGAATCGTTGCAGTCCCCCGACAGCTTCGCGGTGTAGTTGCCGTACGGCGTGCAGACGCACTGGACGTCCTCGGTCACGCCGAACCCGTCCTTGTCCGCGTCGAAGTAGTAGGGAGTGCACCCCTGGGCGTTGGGGTCGTTCTGGTTGCCGTCGCAGTCATCATCGATCAGGTTGCCGCAGATCTCGTTGATCCCCGGGTTGATCAGGATGTTGTTGTCGTCGCAGTCGCCGGGGACCGCCGCGCTGTACTTGCCGACGCTGTGGCACATGCATTTCGACTTGTTGTTGCCGAAGCCGTCGCCGTCCAGGTCCTCGTAGAACGGTGCGCAGTTGAGCGCATCCTGGTCGTTGGGCGAGCCGTTGCAGTTCTCGTCCTTCGTCGTGTTGCAGTCCTCCTTCTGCCCCGGGTTGACCGTCGGGTCGGTGTCGTCGCAGTCACCGAAGTTCTCCGCTGTGTAGACTCCGGCGGGGCCGCACTGGCACTTGCTGGCGCCGCCCCCCCAGTCGTCGCCGTCCTGGTCGAGGTAGTAGTCCTTGCAGCCGAGGGTCCCGGTCTCGTCCACCTGCGAGTTGCAGTTGTTGTCCACCCCGTCGCACACCTCGGTCGCGTAGTGGTTCACGGTGGGGTCGGTCGGTGCACAGTCGGTCGCGTCGATCTCGCCGTCGCCGTCATCGTCGTCGTCGCAGGCGTTTCCCGAGCCGTCGGTGTCGGAATCGAGCTGCGCCGGGTTGAACACCAGCGGACAGTTGTCGAGCTCGTCGTCGATGCCGTCGCCGTCCTTGTCCCCCTGGCACATGTCCCCGATCCCGTCCTTGTTCGTGTCGGTCTGGAGCGGGTTGTAGTACTGCGGGCAGTTGTCCTTGGTATCCAGGATACCGTCGTTGTCATCGTCCGGGTCGCACTCGTCGCCGCCGTCCGGGAAGCCGTCCGTGTTGAGCTGGTCCGGGTTGAACAGGAACGAGCAGTTGTCGAACTCGTCGTCCACTCCGTCGTTGTCGTCGTCGATGTCAACGCAGTCCATCTGGCCGTCCAGATCGAAGTCGGGATAACCCTCGTCCAGCTTGCCGTCGCAGTCGTTGTCCTGGCCGTCGCACTGCTCCACCGCACCGGGGTAGACCTTGGAATTGAACGGCTCGCAATCCTCCAGGTCCTTGACCATGTCGTTGTCATCATCGGGGTCGCACAGGTCCCCCATGGCATCCGAGTCGAAGTCCTTCTGGTCCGGGTTGTAGTGGAGCGGACAGTTGTCCTCCCAGTCCTTTAGGTTGTCCCCGTCGTCGTCCTCGCTCTGGCAGTCGGCCACACCGTCGCCGTTGGAATCCTTGAAATCCTCGTCGTTGTCGCCGTCGCAATCGTCGTCCATGCCGTTGCAGACCTCCTGCTTGGCCTGCGGGGCATCGCAGATCTGGTTGCCGTCCTGGCACAGGAAGCTGCCGCGGCAGACGCCGTACGCGTTGGCAACCTCGCAGTCCATCTGGGGGATATCCTCGTCGATGAGCTGGTCGCAGTCGTCATCGACGCCGTTGCACTCCTCGGGCTTCGGGATGGCGGCGTCGCACTCCGTCAGCCCCGACGGCGTGCACATCTTCTCCCCGAGGCACATGCCGAACTCGTTCTGCTCATAGCAGACCGTGGTCCGCCCCTTCTTGGTGGCCAGCTCCGAGCAGAAGCACACCCCGCTCTCCGGCATGCACTGGCCGATGACCTCGCCGCCGATGTCGAAGTCCTGGCAGATGTAGTCCTTGGGGCAATCGCCGTCCCACTTGCACTCGCCGCCGCAGAACTTGCCGAACGGCCCGTAGTCGATGCAGCGATCGCCGGTCTCGACCAGGTCGCCGCCACAATCGTTGTTGCTCTTGCACGGCTGGCACAGGTGGACGAACTTCGGGACGCAGATGTACTGGCAGTCGGGACAGGTGTTCTGGATCAGGGAGCAGTTCCACCCGTCCGCAGGGCACTCCTCCACGCAATCCGTGGAGCAGACTTTGCCCTCCCAGGTCTCCACGCAGTAGCCGGAGAGGCAATCGCCGTTGACCTCGCAAGGCCAGCCGAAGCCGCCCGGCTCGATCCGCGGCTGGTCGAACGAGAAATCAGCGACCTCGACCGCATCGACGTCGGGATCCGGCTTGGTGACGCCGTCCGGGAGCCACATCCCCTCGTCTCCCCCGGAATCCGGCAGGGTCACCGGCACATCCTGCTGGCCCGACTGCTCCGGCTGGACGTCAGGGAGGTCCCTCTCGATCTGAACCGGTGTCTGACCGCAACCTGCCGACACGACGGTCGCGGCCAGCACCACGATGACACAGCGCAGTGTTTTCATGACGTCCCCTCGGCGGCTTCCTCTTGCTCGAAACACCAGATGAGTCTACATTTGCCTGCGTTTGATGTCAACGCACGCTTGCGCACACGCGCAGCGGCAGGAGGGGACATGCAGGAATCTGGCGGGATGGACAGGCTGCCGACCCGAGCCGGCATCATGACAGGGGGGAGAAACCCCACGGAGCTGGTCACCGAAGTCGAGAAGGTGTTCACAGGGAAACGCGAGGTGGTCGAGCTGGCCGTCGTCACCCTTCTTGCCGGCGGTCACCTCCTCCTCGAAGACGTCCCGGGAGTGGGCAAGACCACGCTGGCCCGAACCCTGGCCAGGGCCATCGACTGTCGGTTCGGACGAATCCAGTTCACTTCGGACATGCTGCCGTCCGATGTCATCGGGACCAACGTCTTCCACCCCAGCACGGGGCAGTTCCAATTCCGTGCGGGCCCGGTGTTCGCCAACGTCGTGCTGGCCGACGAGATCAATCGAACCTCCCCGCGCACCCAGAGCGCGCTGCTCGAAGCCATGAACGAACGCCAGGTCTCGGTCGACGGCGAGACGCACCGGCTGGACGACCCGTTCTTCGTCATCGCCACCCAGAACCCCAAGGAGCTCCACGGAACCTATCCGCTGCCGGAATCACAGCTCGATCGCTTCCTCCTCTCCCTCTCCATCGGCTATCCCGACCCCGCGGTCGAAAGCCAGGTCATCCTCGGCATGAACGACGAGGAGCAGATGCACCGGGTGGAACCGGTGCTCGACCGCGAGGGGCTCGCTGCGCTTCGCAGGAAGGTCCGCAACGTCCAGGCTCGCCAGGAGCTGGGCAACTACATCCAGCGGATCCTGGCGGGCAGCCGCGAGCCGGATCGATTCGAGCTCGGCGCCAGCCCCCGCGCCGGCATCCAGCTCCTCAAGGCCGCCCGGGCGGCAGCGCTGCTGCGGGGACGGGACTTCGTGACCCCGGATGACATCCGCTGGGTGGCCCCATACGTCCTCTCGCATCGCCTGGTGGTGAAGAACGCAGGCCACCTGGCCGGCGGCCGGGCTGCTGCCCTGGCCCGCGTCGAAGAGATGCTCGAGTCGATCCAGGTCCCGTGATGGCGCAAGACCGGCTGGCCGGCATGTGGCACAGATTGCGCCCGAAGGGGGTCCGCTTCTCCTTCGCCGGCACGGTCATGCTGATGTTCACGCTGACCCTCGGCTGGCTCATGATCCGCTTCCCGAGGTTCCACTCGATCAAGGTGGGCTTCGGGGTCATGCTGCTCCTCAACGTCCTGTTCTTCCTCAGGTTCCGGGACCGTCCCAGGCGCTCCTGGTTCGACCGGATGATGCAGTCCCGGTTCTTCCCCAGGAAGCTCTCGTTCACCAACGAGGGGCGCTTCCTCGTGGTCATCACCCTCGGGATGGGGTTTGCCGCGGTCAACACCGGCAGCAACCTCCTCTACCTCCTTCTCGGGATGCTGCTCTCCCTGATCACGGCCAGCGGCATCCTCTCCGAGTTCTCGGTGCAGAAGGTGGACTGGACCACCGACTTCCCGGAGCTGGCCGTTGCCGGCAGCGAGACGCTTTTCCCGGTGCGGGTCCGCAACCGCAAGCGACGCCTGAGCTCTCTTTCGCTCGACAGCGAGGTGATGCTGCCCCAGGAGGTCGAGGTCCGCCAGGTGCGGGGCACGGTGCTCAAGCTGGAACCCGGGGGGACGGACCGACTGTTCTCCAGGGTGGTCTTTCCTCGGCGGGGGCGCTTCCGGCTGGTCGGGCTCTCGCTCGGGACGTGCTACCCCTTCTCCTTCTTCCGGAAGAGCCGGCAGTTCCAGATCGAGCACGCGGTGGTGGTGCTGCCGCGGGCGGACCGGGAGGTCTCGCACCTGGTGTTCGCCCTGTCGGCCGGGTTCGAGGAGCATGCGAACCGGGTGGGCCGGGGGCAGGAGTTCTTTGCGGTCCGCCCGATGCAGGCCGGGGATGACTGGCGGGATGTTCACTGGAAGCAGTATGCGCGAACCGGTCGCTTCTCTGTCCGGGAGTACGAGGCGCTGACGGCCCGGCGGATCCACGTCCGGGCATCGCCGTCCGCCCCCCCCCTTCCTCCGTCACCCGGCAGAGACGCGGGCCAGCGCAAGGCCCGTGACGAAAGGAGGGAGGAGGGGATCGAGCTTACCGCATCCCTGCTGCGACGGCTCAGCGAGGCCGGTTTCGAGGTCGGTCTCCTCGCCCCGGGCATCGGCCTCCACCCCGGCGCCGGGCCGTCGCTCCTCAAGCAGGGGCTTACCGCACTGGCGCTGCTCGACCTCGACGCCGGAGCCGCCATCCCGAGACCTTCCATGCTGCACGGCCGGGACGTGATCGTGGACGTGGACCTCGATACCCTCGAGGTCAAGGTGGACGGGCGACTGCTTGCCGCGGGCGTGTCCTCGGCAGCTTCGGACACGCCCCGGACGTCTGCGGCCCCGGGACCGGGCGGCTCAGCCGCTCCCGCCGGAGGGATGCCATGACCCTCCGCGTCACGGTCCGGCTGCTCGGCATGCTCCTGGTCGTGGTCGCGTGCCTTCCGATCCTGCAGTCGGGGGAGCTGCCTTGGGGGGTCTGGGGCGTCATGGCAGCGGGCCTGGTAAAA
>VGRX01000310.1 GCA_016875215.1 Deltaproteobacteria bacterium | reverse complement strand
AAAAAGCTGCCGTTCCTGGGCATGCGCGGCCGAGGAGAGGTGCTGCCGGACCCCGACTCGAAGGGGTCGTTCTACGCGGCGTTCTCCATGCACAAGGTGTACCGATATGACGAGCCGTCGGGCAAGTGGTCGGTGCTGGGGAAGTCGCCGTCCGGGGTGAGCTCGCTGGTGTGGGGCGGGGGGCAACCGGGGACGGCAATCCTGGCGGGCAGCTCGGTGGAATCGAAGATCCACGTCAGCAACGACAAGGGGGCGACCTGGACGGTGCACAAGGATTTCGCGCTGACGGACTACCACGTGGCACGCCTGGTCTCGGAGCAGGGATTCGTCTTTGCGCTGCTCCAGGGCAAGGGCAAGGGGGACTTCAAGCTGTTCGTGAACAAGGGGCCCGGGTTCAAAGAGGCCGTCGTGCCGACGGCATTGGCCGACGTGGCGGTGCAGGTGGCCGCAGGGAACAAGGTGCTGGCCCTGGGGCGTTTCGGCGGGCTGTACCAATCCACGGACGGCGGGGAGCACTTCCAGGTGTACGGGTCGCTGGATTCGGCGGGTATCGACCTGGCGGTGAAGCCGGATGACCCGAACACGGTGTACGCCGCGGTGGATTGCGGTGCGTTGCCGGCCTGGTACGACCAGGTGGAGACGTTCCTCGGGCCGGACTGCGGCGTACGGCGCTCGATCGATGGCGGGCAGACCTGGTTCACGGTGCTGAACGTGAGCAAGCGGTGCGTGTCGGTGGTGGCTTCGCAGCAGGATCCGAACTACGTGTTTGCCGCTTGCCCCGGGGATGGGGTCTACCGCTCCATGGACGGCGGGGACAACTGGTCCCAGGTATCGGGCTGGGGGCACATGAAGTCGGCCGCGCTCGTGCTTCCGGACGAGGACCGGCTGTATGTCGGGGCGACCGGGATGGGGCTGACGAGGGGAACCATCGACTACTCGACCGGAATCGTGGGTGGGTTTGCCGACGGCTTCTCGAATGCTGCTTTGGCGCTGGCCGCGGTGGGCCAGGTGCGGGTGGAAGTCGACCCGGACAATTCCTCGCGGGTGCTGGTGGCCGCGGTACCGGGCGGGGTGCTGCTGACGGACACGTTCGGAGACAGTTGGCGGGAGGTGACGGACCGGCTCAGCCCGGACCCCGGGTGGCTGGAGGACGGTCGTTCGTTCTCGTACGTACCGAGGTACGTGGTGACGCCGGACGGTCCGGAGCTGTGGGTGATGGTGTCGGGTCGTGGGATCTTCATGTCGCGCAACCACGGGGCGCACTGGGTGTTCGATTCCGCGGGCTCGCTGCCGCTGTCGAAGTCGCATCCGGTGGCGCTGTGGGGCGATCCCGACCACGTGGGATACGTCTGGCTGGGAACCCGGGAAGGGGTGTTCCGGACCGCGGATGCGGGGACCATGTGGCAGAAGATCGAGACCGGAATGCCGGCCGGAGGGATCGAGGCGCTGCTTCCCCAGGTGGGGGGCCAGGTCTATGCGGCGGTGAGCGGTGCGGGAGTGTACCTGGCGCCGTTCGACGGTGGTGCGTGGCAGAAGGCTGCGACGCTGGCGTTCTTCGGCCAGGCGAGCAAGGCATTCGGCGGACGGCTGCTGGCACTGTGGCATGCGGTGCTTGCGGATCCGGCGCAGGACAAGTCGCTGCTGCTGGGCATGGATCCGTACGGCCTGTACGGCACGGTGGACGGTGGTCTGACGTTCCAGGCAACGGGCAAGGGGTTGCCGCCTGGGCCGGTGTACTCGCTGGCCCGCTCTCCGGACAACGGGCAGCTCGTGCTGGCCGGTACCGCGGGCGGAATCTACCGGAGCACGGACGGCGGCACGACGTTCGAGCTCCTGTCCCTGTCGGCCGAGCAGATCGGCGCCTGCTTCTCGCTGGCATTCGACGGAGCGCAGGAGGCCACGCTCTATGCCCTTTGCACCCCTGCCCTGCCTCACGGAAGGCCGGTTGCGGACGTTGAGGCCGACTGGGGGAAGCGGGGCCTGTACGTGAGCAACGACTCGGGGGTGACCTTCGAGAGCCGCGGAGGCGGGCTGGAAGGGAAGACCGCGCTCCAGGTCGTGGCGGCCCCCGCGACAGGCGGCCGCGTGTTCGTGGTCACCGCGACGTCCGGGGTTCTGGCCAGTGATGACGAAGGGGCGACGTTCGAGCCGTTCTCCACGGGGTTGCCTTCGCTCCGGTCGGCCGGGGCCGCGTTGCTGCACTCGAGTTCTCTCATGGTCACTCCGGACAATCTCAAGCTGCTGCTCGGCACGGACGGGTTCGGAGCATGGCGCCGCGTACTGGACGCGGCCTGTGATTAAGCATGTTCGCCATGTTTGATCGTTGCTCAACCTGACGACACGTTCAGTCATCCACCGCCGTGAGATCGGCCACGCCGAGGACGCGGGCCCTGGCCTGGAAGACCAGATGATGGAGGCGGTCTCGAACGGCCTCGGGCATGTTGAGGAACTCGACTGCCAGCTCGGCGAGCCCTTCGTGACCGCGTGCGGGGCGGCCGCGCACGACGCGGGCGAGCATGTGCACCATCTGCGGTTCGAGGCCGGGGGGAAGGCGCAGGGTGACCGCTGCCAGCTCTCCCTTCTTGAGGAGGAGGGTGGCGGAGAAACGGGCCCCGGAGCCGCTGAGGTCAACGGGAGTATCGAGGAAGGAGAAGAGCTTGGGGTCGGAGGGGAATGATGCCACCCACTCGAGTGCCCTGTCCTGAGTGGTCACGTGGCCAGGCAGGGCCTCTCCGCGCACCCCGAGAACGATATCGGCCCGGATGAACTCCCGGCGCTCGCCGACCTTGGGTTCCGTGGTCAGGGTGATGAGGAGTCGGTCGGGCCGCACGCGGCCGGAGACGCGGCCGCGCACGACAAGGGAGAGGCTGCCCTCCTCGTAGAGGACCGTGGCGGGCGCGTCCTGGAGGCGCTCGAAGAACTCGTCGTCCTGCCCCTCGACGACAGCGGCCAGGAGATGGCGCTTGCTGACCAGGATGCGGGCCTGAATCACGACCGGCTCGCTCTTGCTGATTGCAATGAGGGTGACGGTCCGCTCGACCGACGGGAACGGCAGCGGCTCGCTCATGGGTTCGCCTCCTCCTCCGGTTCCTCCCGGATCTTGCGGTAGATGGTTGCCCTGGAGACCCCCAGGAGACGGGCAGCCAGTGAGATGTTGCCCTTGCATGCGGCCACGGACTTCCGGATCGCCAGCTCCTCGAGCTTCTCGAGGGGCAGGATGCGGGAGGTGAGGTCGGAAAGGAAGTCCTCGGCTGCCTTGGCCTGGCTCATGGCCTGGAACTCGCCCTGGAGATAGGGGGGAAGGTCGGGGATGTCGATGAGCGAGCCTCCGGCCACCACGACGGCATGGGAGACGATGTTCTCGAGCTGGCGCACGTTGCCGGGGTAGTTGTATGACAGGAGCTGGTCGAGCGCTCGCCGCGTGAAGCCTTCGATCTTCCGGTCCTCCTCCAGGTTGAACCGCTTGAGGAAGTGCTCTGCCAGGATGGGGATGTCCTCCTTGCGCTCACGCAGAGGGGGGAGGTGGACGGGGAACACGGAGAGGCGATAGTAGAGGTCTTCGCGGAACCTGCCGGCCTTGACCTCGGCTTCGAGGTCCTTGTTGGTGGCGGAGATGATGCGCACGTTGACGTGGATGGTCTCGTGGCCGCCGAGCCGCTCGTAGCTCTTCTCCTGGAGCACGCGGAGGATCTTGGCCTGCAGGGCGAGGTTCATCTCGCCGATCTCGTCGAGGAACAGCGTCCCCTTGTTGGCCTGCTCGAACTTGCCGGTCTTGCGGGCGAATGCACCGGTGAACGCTCCCTTCTCGTACCCGAACAGCTCGCTTTCGAGGAGGGTGTCGGGGATCCCTGCGCAGTTGATGGCCACGAACGGCTGGTTCCTGCGGGGGCCGTTGTGGTGGATGGCCTTGGCAACCAGCTCCTTGCCGGTTCCGCTCTCGCCGAGGATGAGGACTGCGACCTTGCTGTCCACGACGTTCTCGAGGGTCCTGAAGATGGCCTGGAGGCGCCTCGACTGGGTGATGATGGAATCGAAGGAGTAGGTCCGCACCTGGCTTTCGAGACGTTCGAGGCGGCTTTCCAGCTCCAGGTTCCGGAAGGCATTCGCTACGGTGGCCCCGAGGCGTTCGAGGAAGGCATCCTCTCCCTTGGAGTGGACGTAGAACGCGTTCCGGTTCTTGGTGGCCTCCATGGCCATGCCGATGCTGCCGTGGGCCGTGATCATGATGACCTTGGAGAGGGGGGCCAGGGTGCGCACCTCGTCCAGGAGGGCAAGACCGTCGACGTCGGGCCCCATGAAGTCGAGCAGCACGACACCCCGGAAGCCGGCAGAGAGGGCGGTCCTGGCCTCGCCACCGTTGGATGCGCAGGAGATCTCGAAGTCGGAGTTGACGAAATGCTCGCGGATCATCTCGACGATGTCGGGCGAGTCATCCACGATGAGGAGTCGCTTCTTCATCCCTCTCCCTGCCTGTGGGACAACCTATTCTAGCCGCACGTGCACGAAAAGCAACCCGAAGCTGAGCGACGAAAAAGTAATTGACTCCGGGCGGGTCATCCCGTAGATTTCGCTGTCCGTGTGCGCGGGAGGAGGGCCGCATGGGAATCAAGAGACTGGAGGAGCTTCCGGTGGATGGCCGGAGGGTCTTTCTGCGCCTCGACCTGAACGTGCCGCTGGACGAGGAAGGCGCCATCACCGACGATACCCGGGTCCAGGCCGCGCTCCCGACGCTCCAGCACCTCCTGGAGCGGGAAGCTCGGCTGGTGGTGGCCTCGCATCTTGGCCGTCCCAAGGGGGTCCGGCTCCCGCACTGCTCGCTGGAACCTGTCGCTGCCCGGTTGGCAGACCTGCTGGACGTGGAGATCATCCTTCCCGAGGACAGCGTCGGTGATGGACCGCGCAAGATGGCATTCGCCCTTCGGGAAGGGCAGATCATGATGCTGGAGAACCTCCGGTTCTACCCTGGGGAGACGCACAACGACGATTCGTTCGCCAAGCAGCTTTCCACGCTGGCGGACATGTACGTGAACGACGCGTTCGGGTGCATGCACCGCTCGCATGCGTCCATCGTGGGGGTCCCCCGATACCTGAAGGATCGGGGCGTGGGGATGCTGGTGGAGAAGGAGCTCCAGAATCTGTCCCGCCTGAAGGACAAGCCGGAGAGGCCGTTCGTCGCTGTAATCGGAGGGGCCAAGGTCCGGGACAAGCTTGAGCTGCTCACGTGCCTGCTGGGGCAGGTGGACACGCTCTGCCTTGGCGGCGCCATGGCCGTGACGTTCCTGGCAGCCCGGGGGCACAAGACGGGGGCTTCGCGGGTGGAGATGGAGTCGCTGGCGGCTGCGGAGCGGTTCCTCCGCAAGGCAGCCAACACGACGACGGAGATCCTGCTGCCCGTGGACCACATCGTGGCCGATGAGGTTCGGGAAGGCTCGCAGAGCCGGCAGGTCGGAGTGGAGGAGTTTCCGAGCGGAGCCCATGCGGTCGACATCGGAGGGGAGACCATCGCTCTGTTCCGGTCGAGACTGGAGGCTGCGCGGACGGTGTTCTGGAACGGTCCCATGGGGGTATTCGAGATATTGCCGTTCCAACC
>VGRX01000309.1 GCA_016875215.1 Deltaproteobacteria bacterium | reverse complement strand
AATGTCGGGGGTGGAGAGGTCGAGCGTATCGCCGGTCACGAGCTCGGCGCCCGGCGGCAGCTCGCCTCCGTCGGCTGAGATGAACGGCTCCGGGGCAATACCCGCCGCCCCACACCCGGCGAGGAAAAGCACCAGTGGCAGACCGAGCCAACTACCGGACTGTCGCAGGAATGGCATGGGTTCCTCCCGGCGTAACGACGGGACGAGTATACGCGCAAGGCCGGGGAAAGACAACGGTGCGAACGCCGCGGATGCGCCGCTATCGGCCGCCGGCTACACTTCTTCGAAGTCTGCGTCGATTACATCGTCCTTCTTGCCCGCACCGGGCTGGGGACCGCCCGGAGCGGGGCCGGTGCCGGCCTGCTGGGCGCCGGCGGCCTGGCTGTACATCATCTCGGCCAGGCGGTGCGAGGCCTGCATCATGGCGTCGAAGGCCGACTTGATGCGGTCGTAGTCCTCGGTCTTGAGCGCTTCTTCGAGAGCGCTGGCCGCACCTTCCAGCCGGCCGACCTCGTCCGGAGAGAGCTTCTCCTTGAACTGGGCCAGGCTCTTGCGGACCTGGTACAGGGTGGTATCGGCCTGGTTGCGAAGCTCGGCGAGCTCCTTCTTCTTCTTGTCCTCGGCTTCGTGACTGCGGGCATCGGCCATCATCTTTTCGATGTCCTTGTCGTTCAGGCCGCCCGAGTTGGTGATGGTGATGGCCTGCTTCTTGCCCGTGGCCTTGTCCCGTGCGGACACGGAGAGGATGCCGTTGGCATCGATGTCGAACGAAACCTCGACCTGGGGGATGCCTCGTGGTGCCGGAGGAAGCCCGTCGAGCATGAATCGGCCCAGCGTCCGGTTGCCGGCAGCGACGGGGCGCTCGCCCTGGAGCACGTGGATCTCGACGCTGGTCTGGTTGTCGGCGGCAGTCGAGAAGGTCTCGGACTTGGTACACGGGATCGTGGTGTTGCGCTGGATGAGCGGGGTCATCACGGAACCCAGGGTCTCGATGCCCAGCGAGAGCGGGGTCACGTCGAGAAGGAGGATGTCCTTCATCTCGCCGCCGAGCACGGCCCCCTGGACCGCGGCCCCCATGGCCACGACCTCGTCGGGGTTGACGCCTCGGTGCGGCGGCTTTCCGAAGAACTCCTCGACCTTGCGCTGGATGAGGGGCATACGGGTCATGCCGCCGACCAGCACCACTTCGTGGATGTCGCCGGGGCGTTTGCCCGCGTCGGCTAGGGCGCGGCGGACGGGCTCGAAGCTCCGGTCAACAAACTCCTCGCAGAGCTGCTCGAGCTTGGCCCGGCTCATCTTGACCAGCATGTGCTTGGGTCCCGAGGCATCCGCTGTGAGGAACGGGAGGTTGATCTCGGTCTCCATCGCGACGGAGAGCTCGATCTTGGCCTTCTCGCCGGCTTCCTTGAGGCGCTGAATCACGACCCGGTCCTTGCTGACGTCGAGCCCGGAGTCGCGCTTGAACTCGGCCACGAGCCACTCGATGATCTTCTGGTCCACGTTGTCGCCGCCCAGGTGGGTATCGCCGTTGGTGGAGATCACCTCGACGACGTTGTCGCCGACCTCGAGGATCGAGATGTCGAAGGTGCCGCCGCCGAAGTCGTAGACCGCTATGACCTCGTTCTTCTTCTTGTCCAGGCCGTAGGCCAGTGCGGCCGCGGTCGGTTCGTTGATGATGCGCTTGACCTCGAGCCCTGCGATGCGCCCCGCATCCTTGGTGGCCTGGCGCTGGGAGTCGTTGAAGTACGCGGGCACGGTGATGACGGCCTCCTTGACCTCCTCGCCGAGGTAGCTTTCCGCTGCGCGCTTGAGCTTCTGGAGGATGCGGGCCGAGATCTCGGGCGGGCTGTAGGGCTTGCCGCGGATGTCGACGACCACGTCGTTGTTGCCGTTCCCCTTGACCTGGTAGGGGACCATCTTGATCTCTTCGCCGACCTCGCCGTAGCGTCGCCCCATGAACCGCTTGATGGAGTAGACGGTGTTCTCGGGGTTGGTGATGGCCTGGCGCTTGGCGATCTGGCCGACCAGGACGCCACCCTTGTCGTCGAAGCCCACGACGGACGGAGTGGTCCGGCCGCCTTCCTCGTTTTCGATCACCTTGGGCTCCTTGCCCTCCATCACGCACACGACGGAGTTTGTGGTGCCCAGGTCGATTCCGATGATCTTGCCCATGTGCTCACCTCGCAATGGCCGCCCGCCTGGCGGCCCTTCTTCATTTCACCCCGGGCCTGCGGGAGGAAACCTGCGGCTAAAGTAATGGGGAAGAACGGGATGTCAAGGCGGTGTGACAGAGGGCTCGGGCTCGATTGCTGCGGCAGCGAACTCGCGGATCTCGGGATCGGGATCGTTGGCGGCCACGTCGGTGAGGATGGGCGTGTAGACTTCGGGCGCCAGGTTGAGCAGCTCCGCCACGGCGAGCAGGCGGGTCGGGGCATCGCCTTCCTTGAGCAGATCCTGGAGGACGGCGAGCCGGTCCGCGGGGTCCAGCGTGGCGAGCTTCTCCCGGGCCTGGTTCTTCTTGCGGAAGTCATCCCCCTTGAGCGCTGCTTTGATCTGCTCGGGGCCTTCGAGCTTGACGTCCGGAGACTCCACGATCGTTCCGGCGCAGGAGAAGGCGAGCGAGGCGGCGATGGCGGCAAGCAGGAGGAGAACGGGGGAAATGCCTGGTTTCCTCATTTCGCTCCTCCCTCGGCTGCCGGGGCGGCTTCGGCTGCCGGGGCAGCTCCCTCGGCTGCAGGGGCAGCTTCGGCTGCAGGGGCAGCTTCGGCTGCCGGGACCCCCTCGGCGGGAGCGCCCTCCCCACCTTCGGCCGGCGCGCCGGTCAGCTCTTCCAGGAGCATCTCGGCCATCATCTTGACGTCCTCGTCCTTGTCCTCGGCCGCGGCTTTCCTGACCAGGTCGAGCGCAGCCTGGTTCTTCTCCTTCGCCAGGGCGGCCAGCTCCTGCAGCGCCTTCAGCCGCACGGCCGGGTTGTCGCTGGCGAGCTGGGTCTGCCAGAGCTTGAGCTTGTCATCGGCTTTCATGTCGCCGGTCTGCTGAGCGGCTTGCATGACCGTGCGCAGGTCGCCGCTCTTGTCCTTTGCCAGCTCGTCGAGCTTCTCTTGCGAGACCTTCGTCTCATCCAGCTTCGTGATGTTGGCCGTGTCCTTGTCCGCCTGGGACTTGAACAGGAAGAATGCCGCCGCCGCGGCGCCAACCAGGAAGACCACAACTACGAGAACCTTCTTCATGGGGAACCTCCGGTTACCAGTACTTTTCCCACTCCTTGAGCCAGATCTTCTTCGCCTCGTCCTGCTCTTCCTTCATCTCCGGGTACTTGGCCTTGAGGAGCTTGTTCTCCGGCGTATCGATGATCTCCTTGAGCAGGGCCTTGGCCTCGTCCTTCTTGCCTTCCGCAAGGAGAACCTCGGCGAGGAAGCGGTGGTTCATGAGGTGGGTGGGGCCGATCTCGACGGCCTTCTTGAGGTACTCGATGGCCTTCCTGTTGTCACCGCCCTTCATCGCGGGCAGCCTGAAGTAGAGGCGGCCAAGCACGCGGTACGGGCCGCCCCACTCGTACTTGTCATCGAGCTTCTTGGACTTCTCGAGCGCCTCCTGCATGAACGGGACGAGGCCGAGGCTCTGGAGGATCCCCTTGGCCTCGCCGTACTTGCCGTAGGACACGGCCAGCCAGAAGTGGCACTGGACGCAGTCGTCCTTCAGCTTGACCGCTTCCTGGCAGTAGCGGATGCCGGTCTCGAACAGCTCCATCTCCTTTTCACGGCCGTTGGTGTGCGTGCCGAGCCAGTACAGAGTCATGCCCAGCTTCCAGCGGGCCTCGACGTTGTTGGCATCGACCGCGAGGACCTTCTCGTAGTTCTGGCGGGCGGCCTCGCCGTTGCCCTTGGTGGCACGATGGGCAAAGGCGTTGTCCCCCTTCTTCATGAGCATCCGGACGAACTTGTCATCGGCCCGGGTGCCCGGTGCGGCAAGGGCAAGCGAAGCGGTGACGACGACGGCGGCAAGCGTTCTCAGCATTTCCGACCTCCTGGCTGCAGTTGGATTCCAACAGCGATGTAGCCTAGCACGAAGGCGGGCTGTGGGAGAAGCGATTTCGAGGGCGTCCCCCCCCCCCGCCTGCTCAACCCGCCAGTTGTCGGTTGCGGCGGCGACTGGCTTCGCTCCCGGGGGCCGAAACGAGGAGCGGACGTGCCCCAGTTCTTCGGCAGCACGGTCAGGGGGATCCCGGGCGCAGCACCACGAAGCTCTCGCGGATGATGCGCCGGAAGCTGTCGTCGACCGCATGCCAGTCGATGACATCCACGATGAAGGGGAGATCGGAATCGGCAAACGCATCCTTGACGCTCTCGAGCGTCCGCCAGTCCAGCTCGGCCTGCCCGACGAGGACGAGGTCGAGGTCGGAGCCGGCGTGCGAGCCCCCGCGCACCCTCGACCCGAATGCCCAGACTTCGACGTCCGGCACCGCCTCGCCCAGGATACGGTCCACCTCGGCCAGGTGCGCAGGAGACAGCTCAATCATTGTGCTGCTCCAGCCTGGCGAGGAGGTCAGATGCCTCCGGCAGGAATCGAACGGCCGCACCGTACACGATGTCCGCCTTCTTCCAATCGTACGTGTGAGACGTGATGTTGCGGGCATCTCCGGCTTCGAACCAGGGCGTGGGCTCCCCGATCAGGCCATGACGGGATGCCATGCGAAAGAGATCCCTCCGGCTTCTCGGCAGGCCGGACTCGCCTTGTGGGGCGTTCACCGCCAGCCAGCGCTGGATGAACTTCCAGCACAGCTCATAGGTGAATTCGAAGTGCTGGATCACCCCCGAGCGGATCAGGTTTCGAACCGTCACATCGAATTGCCCCATGAACGACGGATCCTCACTCTTCCGGACCGCTTCCGAAAGTGCGTTCACCGCGTCCTTGAGACTGCCCAGGTCCAGGTGCATGGCATACCTCCGCTCGGCCGAAAGCAGTGTAGAACCCCGCCGGTAGGGTGTCAACATCGAGGCGGCCCCTGATCCAGGGATTCCCCACACAGGCAGGCTCATCTCCCTCCGGACGCTGTTGATGGTGGATTTGGGCGTTTGGCCGATGTTGACAGGGCGGGGGGTGGCTGCCATACTGAATAAATGTTCAGGGGTGGAGGCGGCATGTCGCACCTGTCGGATCTGATCAAGGAATGGAAGGCCTCGAAGGACATCGGACCGTGCTTCACCGCGGACGAGACGCTGCCCCCGCGGGAAGCGGACCTGCGCCCCGTGCCGGACTGGCTGGACGGACGGCTGAAGGCCGGGCTTGCGAAGCTGGGCATCCGCCAGCTCTACTCGCACCAGGCCGAGGCAATCGAGGCGGCACGGGAGCGGCGCAACGTCGTGGTGGTGACGCCGACAGCGTCCGGAAAGACGCTGACCTACAACCTCCCTGTGCTGCAGGCAATCCTGGATGACCCGGAATCGAGGGCGCTGTACATCTTCCCGACCAAGGCGCTGACGCAGGACCAGTACGCGCAAGTCCACCAGCTCATCGACGACATGGACGTGGAGGTCGCGACGCATCCGTACGACGGGGACACTCCGGCCGACGCCAGGACCGCGATCCGGGAACGAGGGCACATCGTGCTGACCAAAA
>VGRX01000308.1 GCA_016875215.1 Deltaproteobacteria bacterium | reverse complement strand
GAGCTTGACGCCGTCGTTGTCGACGGCGGACGAGCGGGTTTCGATGTCCGGGTGGACGGACAGCTCGGGCAGCGCAAGGGTCAGGAGGTTGCCGTCGCCCGCGATCTCGTACTTCAGCACCACCCATGAGCCCGCGGGCTGAGGGGGGGGGACCTCCAGCTTCCCGAGGGTGAAACGGCCGATGTTGGCCGGCTCGAACTCCGCGGGAGCAGGGGCCGGGGCCTCGCGCACCTCCAGGGCCAGCGGCGGGCTCGAGACCTCCAGCGGCTGGCTTCCCGAGCTGAAGGTTATCGCGAATCCTCCCCCGCCGAACTGCTGGTAGGAGGACGAGGATGCCAGGACCGTCGCCGTCGCCGCGGTCAGTGTGCGCTTGCCGGCCTCCATCGGGAGAAGAACGTAGCGGGCAAGCAGGAAGGCCTGGTATCTCCTGCCACCGAGGATGGTCCCGGGAAGCTCGTTCTGCTGAACGGAAACCTCCTCCTTCCTGAAGCCGTCGAGGTCTGGCAGCTCCAGCCCCTGGATCCCCGATGCGCCCGAGTTCTCCGCCACGTAGAGCACGAAGTCGACGCCGAACGGCTCGTTGAGGTACACGAAGTCCCGCTGGATCACGGGCAGCAGGAAGATGTCGTAGGCGGCGAACTGCTCCGGATTCCTCAGGTCGGCCGGAGCGATGAGGGTGTCGGTGGGCTCCGGGGTCGAGGGCCCGCCCGTCCTCATGGCCTGCGGATTCTGAGGCTGCATGCCGCGCCGCCCGCCGCGTTTTCGCTGCCCTGCGTTCGGTGCCTGCTGCTTCGACTTCGGGCTGTCCGCAGGCTTGTCCGAAACCGTCACATCGAGAGGCTCCGACTGGCCGACCACGCGCCCCGGGTCGAAGAAGTCGTCCACGATCTTGAACTCCGGGACGGTCAACTTGCCGGCCCGGTTCGGGTAGAGCCGGAACCGGAACACGCACGGCCCCGAGATCACGCTCGTCCCCATGTTCATGCAGAACATCGGCTGGTCGAACGGGCTGGTGGCGTCGACCACCCGGAAGTCCTCCGTGGCCGGAATCACGAGCTGGACGTGGCGGGCGTTGACCTGCAGCGTGAGCTGGAAGTACTCGTTGATCGCGACCGAGTCCGTGTCGATACGCAGCGAAAGGGGCGCCCCCGACGCGAGTGGAGCCCAGGCCAGGAGCACCAGCCCGGGAAGAACCGCCACGATGTTCCTCGTCGCGCTCATCCGCCTCCGACTGCCCGATCAGCGGCGCCTCTATATAGCAGCAATCCCTCCAGGTCTCAAGCCTCTCGCCAGCCGCAGAACTCGATAGTCACGGCCTGGTACGGGCGCTACCAGGGTTTGCCGCCCGGAACGCGGGCGTTGGGGAGGTTCCGCAGCGCCCGCTCCGCCTCCAGGTTCTTCTGTTTCTGCTGGTCCATCTGGTCCATCACCTGCTCGATGGGCTTCTTTCTCGGTTCCTGTTCCTTCTTGTCCTGGTCCTTCTTTTCCTGTTCCTTCTTGTCCTGGTCCTTCTTTTCCTGGTCCTTCTTGTCCTGATCCTTCTTGTCCTGGTCGGGGCTGGGAGGGGCGACCTTGACCATGTAGAAGTTGGTGGCGCCGGCCGGCCCGGTGACGCGCAGCAGGTAGTGGGTGTCCTCCTCCGCACCGAACCGGAGCCCCTCGCCGTTCTGCTGGTCGCTGCTCTTGTCGCTCTCGACGAGCGGCTTGTCGTCGTCGTCCTCGTACAACTCGAGCTTCAGGTCTCCCTTGGCGTGCTCGAAGCTGATGGAGGCCTCCACCGACTGCCCCTTCTTCAGATCGAGTGAGAACCAGTCGTCGTCACCCGGACAGCGCCGCAGCAGCTTCTCGACCTGGAGAGGGGGAGGCTCGGCCCCGGACGCACCTCCCGGCGCTGCCGCCCCCGGAGCCCCCGGGACGGGAGCCGAGCCCGATCCGCCCGGTACCTGGGGCATGCCCTGCTGGGCCGAGGCGCTCAGCGAGGCAAGGGGAGTCGCTGTTTCCCGGGTATCGTTTTCTTCGGTCTCGTCATCTCCTTCGGGACAGGGCGGTCGGACTACGGCGACGATGAGCCCTTGTGCCTCGGCCCTGTCCGAGACGCCGCGGATTCGCAGGAACCACTCGCCGTCGGCAGGCACGTCGAGCATCGTGGCGGCAAGGGCCTTGGGTTTCTCCTCGCCGGGGGCTGCAGGAGATGCCTGCTGCGGCGGCTCCGCCTGCCTCGCGGTTGCTGCGACGTTACCGGCGGCGTCGAGGATCTCGAGCGCCAGGTCCCCTTCGAGCGGCTGGTAGATGAGCTGGAGCAGGACACTCTCGTGCCTGGCAAGAGGAAATCGGAACCAGTCCTCGTCGCCGGGGCAGATGCGGATCGGAATGCCTGGGGGCTGCTGAGCGGTCGCGGTCGGTGCCTGCCCCCGGGGGTTCCCCCCCCCGGCAGCCTGCACAACCTGGCCGGGAGGGTTGCCGGCAGGGGGTTCCCGGAGGGTCGCGTGGGGTTGTTGTCCCAGGTTGTGAAGGTCGATCGGAGAGGCCTGGTCCCGGGAGTCGTTGGGCTCGTAGGAATCCTGGAGCCTCGAGCACGCAGGCAGGATCTTCGCCCGGATCCTGTAGGGGTGCTCCTCGTCGTCCTTCTCGAAGACGTCGAGGGAGAAGCTGCCTCCTGCCAGGGCTTCATGGCGGATTCGTCGAGGGCCTGAGAGGGCCGGGCCTGCTTCCGAGCCGTCGGGGGCTCCGTTCCCGGATGCGGCCCCCGTCGCGGCAACGACTGCCCCGGCTGCATCGAAAAGCGAGGCCTCCGGAGGGCCGGCCGGGGCATCTCCCACAGCTTCGAGCGTGATGTCGACGCGGTCGCCGGCCTCGGTCTTCCAGGTGAACCAGTCGTGGTTGCCCGGGCAGAGCATGAGCGGCTCTTCGCCGAGGGTCGAGGCATCGGTTGCCTTGGCCACGGAATCGTTGGGCTCGAGCTTGTCGTCCCGTTTCTCGCACGGGGGGTAGAGGTGAAGCAGGGCGAGCTCGAGGTCATGCCGTGCGCTCTCGAGGTCGCTGCGAAGCAGCACGGCCTTTCCGAGCGCGTCGACGGACTTGGTGAGCAGCTCCCTGCGCTGAGTCTCGTCCGAGGTGGCCAGTGCGTTCTTCAGGCGTGCGTGGCCCAGGTTGGCCCATACGAGGGGGCGCAGCTCGTCCCCCGCGATCTCGAGGGCCCGCACGAGCGAGGTCTCGGCATCCGCGTATTTCTCGCGAGCGATCTGGGCCGTCCCGAGGTCATAGAACAGCTCGGAGCGTTCGGGGATCTCGTCCCGGGCCTGCTCGAAGCTCTGGACCGATTCGTCGTACCTGCCTGCCGCGTAGTGCTCCACCCCTTCGTCCACCGTGGAGTTGGAAGTCGAGAACGGGTCGCACGCGACCAGCAGGAGCTGAGCGGCGACCAGGGAAAGGACCAGGCATCTCATGGGTCCCTCCGATTCCTGGGAAGGAGCAGCTCTGCGAACAACAGCAGGAACGCGGGCAGAAGCAGGAACTGGAACCGGTCGGTCCGCAGCTCCTCCAGGCGGGACGCATATTCCTGTTTCTCGAGCTGTTCGATGTCGCGGTAGATCTCGGCGGCCAGGGGGGAGCCGCTGTAGTGGAAGTACTTGCCGCCCGTGAGTTGAGCGATGTCCTCGAGGAGCTCGCGGTTGAGCCGCGATACGACCAGGTCACCCGAATCGGGATCCGTGACCTTGTCGCCGGTCTCCTTCCCCGAGTCGTCGATCTTGGGCACGAGATCTCCCACGTCGGAACCGACGCCGACCGTGTAGATCCGGATTCCGAGGTTCTGTGCGCGGGTGGCCACCTCCATGGGGGCGCTGCCGTGGTCCTCGCCGTCCGTGATGAGAAGGACCGCCTTGTGCTTGCTTCCCGAGAACGGCTTGACCTCGACCTCCTCGGCCGAGGCTTCCTTGCTGTCCGGCCTGCCCTGAGGGCCGACGAGCGATTCGAGCGCCACGGACAGGGCCTTGCCGATCGCCGTCCCCGGGATCGGCACGTCCGCGGGGGAGAGGGAGCGCAGGAACATGCGCAAGGCGCCGAAATCGGAGGTGAGCGGCGTCTGGATGTACGCCAGGCCTGCGAAGGGAACGAGGGACACGCGTCCTCCTTCCATGCGATCGAGCAGGTCGCTGACTTCCATGACGCTCCCCGTGAGGCGGTCCGGTGCGATGTCAGGCACGAGCATGCTGTTCGAGATGTCCAGCACGACGGCCAGGTCGATTCCCTTGCCCGACATGGGGATCTCCTCGAGGCCGAACTGCGGGCGCAGTGCGGCGATGCCGAGCAGAGCAAGGCCGAGCACACGAACGACCCGACGGACCGCGCGACGCGACGGGCTGCTGCGCACGAGCAGGGGGGCCAGGGCGGGGTCGGCCAGGCGCCGGAACATGCGGGCGCGCCAGAGAGAGAGCCAGAGGAATGCGGCCAGCACCACGGCAAGCCCGACCGGGACCAGGTACCACCAGTCGCCATGGAAGAAGTGGAGCTCGGAGCCGCTCATGGGAACCTCCGCAGCAGCGTGGCACTGGCCAGGAGCTCCAGCACCAGCAAGCCGAGGGAGGCCAGGAGAACCGGGAGGAACTGCTCCTTGCGAAGGGACACCTTCTGTTCGAGGTGCTCGCTCTTCTCAAGGCTGGAGAAGGCCTGGCGGAACTGGTCTTCGTCGTATGCCGCATGGAACGTCCCCCGGGCGGCCTCGACCATCTCCCGGATGTTCGCCTCGTCGACATGCTCGTCGTACGGGACGTAGGACAGGAAGCCCGACTGGCGGGCGACGGCCCCCCCGACGCGGGCGGGGATCTTGCTCTTGGGACCGCCTCCCACGAGGAAGGTGTACACGCCGGGCCGGGGGCCGTCGGGCTGGCTGCCGATGTAGCCGGCCACGTCCATGGGCTTGAGCTTGCTCGCGTTGTCGTTGCCGTCCGTGATCAGCACGATGAGCTTGCCGCTCCCGTCACTCTTCTCCAGGCGCTTGTAGGCCTTGGACAGGGCATCGCCGATGGCCGTGCGCTCCCCGTTGATCGTGCAGTTGTTGATGCATGCATCCCGATCCCGGCTGCGCTCCATGTTGTCCAGCACCAGCGAGTCGAGTTGCTTCAGGACGCTGGCATGGTCGAGGGTCAGCGGGAACTTGAGGTAGGCCTCGGAAGCGAACACCACGAGGCCGATCCGGTCACCTCTGCGGTTCTTCACGAACTCCTTGAGCGTGTCCACCGCGGTTCGGAAGCGGTTGGGGGGCTCGATCGACCGCTCCTGCCACGAGGCAATCTCGTCGAGGTCCATGTCCACAGCGTTCATGGAGCCCGACATGTCGAGGCAGAGCATGATGTCCAGCCCCTGGCCGGTGAGGGTCTCGAAGTCCTCGGTCTGAGGGCGGGCCAGCGCGACCACCAGGAGTGCCAGTGCCGCGATCCGGACGGCCGGAAGCAGGAGCGCCAGCCGGGCCCGAAACCCCGCCGGCACGGCCTCGAGCGCAAGGAAGCTTGCGAACTGCACCGCAGGAGTGGTGGCCTTGCGCCGCCGCCACCGCCTGAATCCCCAGACCACGGGAACCAGGAGAAAGATGAAGAAGAACTCGGGGGTGGCGAAGTGCATGGCGTCACCTCCCCCCTTCCGAGCCGCCCGC
>VGRX01000307.1 GCA_016875215.1 Deltaproteobacteria bacterium | reverse complement strand
CGTCAAGCACCTTCCCGGTGGCCGCGGCCTGAGCGCTGCAATCGGGGCAGGCAGCGAGGTGTTCGGCCGCGGCTGCCCGCTCGCCGGCCGGCACGTCCGAGTGAGCACGATCGAACAGCAGCTCCCGGAAGCGTTTGCATTTCATGGTACCACCTGTTCCGCAAGTTGCTGGCGTGCCCGATTGAGAAGCGACTTGAGCGCGGGCACGCTCATTTCCATGGCCTGTGCGGCCTCCTCGTAGGACAGCCCTTCGCCGCGCACCAGCAGGAGTGCGGATGCCTGGCGCTCGGGCAGATTGCGGAGCGCGGCCTGCACGCGGCGGAGCTCCTCGCGGCGGGCCACCTCGAGGTCGACGTCATCGCGCTCCGCTTCGAGCGCTTCCGCATCGAGCTCGAGCTCGAGCCGGGCTGCCTGGACGACCTTCCAGTGGTTGAGGAGGATGGAGCGGGCAACCAGGTAGAGGTAGGTCCGGAATCCGGCCCTGGGCTGGTAGCCGGCCTTGTAGCGATGGATCTTCAGGAACGTCTCCTGCACCAGCTCTTCGCTGAGGGAGGTAGAGAACGTCGAGCGCCAGAAGTACCGGGCGAGCGCCTGGGCATGGCGCCGGTAGAGCGTGTCGAACGAGCGTTCGTCCCCCTGTTGGAAAGCGAGCATCAGTTTCACGTCCTCGTCAAGGTCCATTCCATGACTCCCGGTCCTGTTAACCAGCCTGGCGCCCTCCAGGTTTCGCGGCACGGTTCATCGGACCACCTCTCCCGGTTTGGCGGGCTCAGTGTGGGAACCGTCCTGGTTGGGGGTTGCGCTCCCCTGAGCTGGGGGTTCCTCTCCGGGATTCGAAGGAAGGTCCCCGGGGGAATCCGCTCCAGGCTTCGTGGGGCCGTCTCCTGGAACGTCCTCCGCGTCCAGGACGTCGCCGTACTGTTCGAGGAGATCCATCATCAGGAGCATCTCCTTCATGTCTTCCGGGACTTCGTCGGGCGGGGTCTGCGGGGCGGTCGCCGGAGGCTGCTTTCCGGCCCGCGGATCGGGCTCGCGTGCCAGGTCGGAGGCGGGTCCGGTCAGTGCCACGACCGGCAGCAACAGCAGCGCGAGTGTCCAGCGCATCAGAACACCCCTTCCACTCCGCCGACGAGGCGGAACATGGTGTCGCTCTCGGGGAAGAACTCCCCCGGGAGCAGCGCGTCGAATTCGGCTCTCAGGTCGAGCCAGTCCAGGATCGTCACGACTGCTGCGGTATCCAGCTCCACTCCGTACCGGGCCGACGCCGCTCCATCATCCTTGCGTGCGTACCCGAGAACGCTCGTCGAGTGGACGAGGCGCAGGCGGGATATCGGCTCGAAGCGCAACTCGGCGCCTGCCGCAGTGACACCCCGGGCACCCAGTCCGAGGAGTCTGAAGTCGCTCTGCGACAGAGCGGGATCCACCTGGCCGCCCAGGAAGATCGCTGCCCGCCCGAACAGCGGGGCAAGGGTGACGAACGACCCGAGCTGCTGTTCGTCGGCCCATTGGCCCTGGCGGGAGCCGCTGACCCGAAGGTAGTAGGGAACGATGCGCAGGGAAGGGAGGGGAGTGACCGGCAGCTCGACCAGGAGCAGCCGTCCAGCGGGGCGCCCGCTCCTTTCCTTGCCCGTGGTCGGATTCCCCAGGGTGACCGAGCCGGCCTGGAGCGCGGCCAGCACGCGCAGCCCCACGAAGTCGAGGTCGAGCTCCGCCGTGGTGTGCAGGGTGACGACGTCGGCCTTCCCGGTGACGGGGTGATCGATCGTAGCGGCCCCGACGTTCCAGTGGCCCGAGGCCATGAGCTCCAGGACGAGCATGTCGCGCATCATGCCCGGAACCAGGGTTGCCCGGTCGCGCATCCAGAGGGCTCCGGATTCGAGGGAGAGCAGCCCTCGGAAGGACCAGGAGAAGGTGCCGCCGGCCACGAACAGTGAGGGAGAGAGCTGCCCGAGCGTACGTTGGGGAAGCAGCGCGGTCGCACCGAGCGACCAGCTCCCCGGAACACCGGAGGCGAAGTCCCACTGGAGCTCGGTCGATACTCCGTAGTCGTCGTACAGCAGCCCGGAAAGGAGGCTCTGGCGCCACTTGCCCGCGGTCACGAGAAGGGCGTCCGACTCGCCGGCGACGAGGTCGGCGTAGATCTCCCGGACGAAGGCAGCGTCGCCTGCGGAGTCCGAAAGAGTGCGGCCGTCCGAGAGCAGCCGCGAGTCGGGAGCCGAGGCCGAGAAGGGGCCGTCACCGGCAAGGTCGAACGACAGGGCCGTCGTGTCGAGGGAGCCCACGATGCTTGCGGAATCGCCCAGGTTGAGAACCCCGCGTGCGTACACCAAGAGAAGAAGCTGGTGGCTGTCCGCTCCCTGGGTGGCCTCCTCCCCGAGGAGGAGTTTTGCCTTTTCAGGCAGGAACAGCAGCACGGGGTCGGCTACGTCCAAGTCGGAGACCGTGCGCAGCACGTAGCCCCCGGAGAGGTTGAAGTCGGCCCCCTGGGCAACCGAGGGCAGGAGCCCGCAGGAGAGCAGCACGAGCGAGAACGGGACCGCGGTCATCCCGCCGGGGATCCGGGATTTCCGGTTGCGTACGGGAACTCGTTGCGGCAAGCTCACGACAAGGGCCTCCTGGAGGCCAGTATAGGAGCGAAACCGGTCGCCGCGAAACTTTTTTGTGCGGCCGGCGGTTACAACTGAACGAGTCCGGCGGCGACTGGGCGTCCCGGGCCGATGACAAGAGGCTACTCACACGGAGGTGCGAAGATGAAACGGATGACATGGGCTTCGATGGCGGTTGCGCTGGTTCTGGCGGGCCTGCTTCCCGGCTGTTTCGGGGGGGGCGAGGAGGAGGCGGTGGCGGGTGACGAGTACGCCGAGGCGGTCCCCGATACTGCGATGCTTGCGCTGACCCTGGACGGTGAGGAAACCGCAACCCAGGGGCTCGAGGTCGGTACCATCGAGGCTGCCCTTCCCGGAGATCCGGCGGCGTTCAAGGGGCATGCCGGGGAGGTGATGGAGAATCTCAATGCGCTGCTCGCTGAGACCCACTCGGAGATCGAGACGTTGTTCGCCGAGGTCGAGCCGGTCACGTTCAGCAAGGGAGCGCTGGACTGCAAGATCTGGGAGACGGACGGGCCGAAGGTGCACTGGCGACTTGCCTCGTGCGTGAAGGACAAGAAGCTGAAGAAGTACGCGTTCGTGCTCAAGGGGCGGCCGCTCGCCTCCACCAGCGACGCGGACTACCTCATCGTGGTCGCCGGCGAGGGGAAGGTGCTTCCGAAACAGGATGACAAGAAGCGGGGTTCGGGCAGGATCGGCTACAACTTCACCAACCTCAACACGCTCAACGGCAGGCCGGTGGCCGGCAAGCTGGGCATCGGATACCGTGCGGCAGGGAACACTCGGCACCTGGTGATCGGGCTGAACCACGTGACGGGCCCGAAGCTCAAGACCGAGATGCACGGAATCTACCGGTACTTCCGGGTGCTTGGGAAGGGTGGCCGGTTCGCTTTCCTGGGGTTCGGCGACTACCTGGCCAAGGAGGGGGAGAAGCTGGTCATCGGGCAGGACCAGCTCGACGAGTTCGTGAAGGCCGTCATCGGCTGGCGTGCCACCGGAGAAGCCCGCACGGTGCTGGCCGCATGCGGCGGCAGCGTGGGCGAGGACAAGTGCATCCGGGTGGCGCAGTGCTGGAGCAAGGATGACTCCGTGACGTTCGACGACCAGGCGGGCGGGGACGGCTCGGACAAGGCCCCGGCGTGGGACGCGACGAAGTGCTCGGAGATCCCTTACTCCGTAGAGGATCTTCCGGGAGACGACGATCTCGAGCCGCCCGAGTCATCCGACTCCGAGGCGGGGGCGCCTGCGATGCCGGAGCCCGACGAGTCGTTCGAGGGCTGATCCTCTTCCTCCTGCCTGCCGCCCCCGTAGCCCCCCGCTCCGCTCAACGCCGAGGCCGATGTCATGCTTGACAAGATCCGTCAAGGTGGTCAATAGTCAGCCGGGCCTCATAGGGGGAGGGACGGGGTGCAAGCCTGCCTGCTCGTCGGCGCCGTAATCGACCTGGACGTCAGCTACTTCTTCCAGTTGGTGCTGTTTCTCCTCCTGCTGGTCACGCTCAACTGGCTGATGTTTCATCCGATGCTGGTGATCCTGGAGAAGCGACGTTCGGCAACGGACGAGCGCGAGAAGGAGGCGACCCGGCAGGAGCGGGAGAGTGTCGAGCTCAACGATGCCTACGCCCGTGAGATGGGGAAGGCCACGGCGGAGGGCATGCAGGCGAGGAACCGGCTTCGCGAAGAGGGGCTGCGGGAGGAGGCGGAGTTGCTGGGACAGGCACGAGAGCGGGCGGCCCGCTGGCTGGAGGCCGGCGTTGCCGAGAGTCGCAGCGAGGCCGAGCGCGCCCGCCGCGAGGCGCAACCCGCGGTGGAGGCGGCGGCGGCCGAGGCGGTAGTCATGCTCGCCCGAGGGGTCGGCGGGGCGGACAAGGGAGGGGGGCGGTGATGGTCCCTTCGAGGGAGCTCAGGGCTGGCTGTGGCCGATGGTTTGCGCTTTTTCCGCTGCTGCTCTGGTGTGGTGAAGCACTGGCATCAGGTGGCGGGCACGATTCCGGTTTCTCTCTGAAGGAGCACGGCTTCTACGTTTTCAACTTCGTCGTCTTCGTGGGGCTGATCATCTACTTCGCCCGCAAGCCGGTCGGGGCGCTGCTGGCCGGACGCGCGGAATCGTTCCGGAGCCGGCTGGAGGCCGCCCGGGTCCATGCCGAGAAGGCGGAGCGCGAGCTTGGCGAAGCGCGGGAGAAGACCCGCAACGCCGCGGCCGAGAAGGCTGCGCTGACGCAACGGCTCGAGGCCGAGGGGCAGGCGCTCAAGGAGAGCATCGTCGGGCGGGCCCGGGACGAGGAGGCGCGGATCCGGAGCGGGGCCGAGGCCAACCTGGCAAGCGAGAAGGCGAGGTTGGAACGGGGGCTCCAGGTCGAGCTTGCGCTGTCGGCCCTCGACCTGGCGGAAACGCGGCTGAGGCAACAGTGGCGGACGCTGCCGCACGGCCGGTACGCACGTGAGTTCGTGGCCGAGGTCAACCGGCCGGAAGGAGAAGCTCGATGAGGGCGGACGAGGGAACCGTCGCCCGGCGCTATGCGCGGGCTGCGCTGCTCTTCTGCAACGAGAACGGCGGTCACGACGGGTTCGAGGCCGGGCTCCGGGTGCTGGTGACGGCGTTCAAGGAGCAGCCTGTGGTCGAGACGCTGCTCGTCGCACCGCTGCTGCGCAAGGATCGGAAGCGGGAGGTGGTGGACGAGGTGGCAAAGCAGCTCCGTCTCGTGCCCGCGGTGGCCCGTTTCGTGAAGGTGCTCGTGGACCAGGGGCGTGTCGGCTACCTGGCATCCATCCTGGAGAGGTTCGTGGACCTGCTGGACCAGCAGCGCGGCCGTGTGCGGGCCCAGGTGCGTTCCGCGACGGTGCTGCCGGAGAGCGATCGGCGGGCCGTTGCGTCTGCGCTGTCGGTGCGTTTCGGCAAGCAGGTGTTGTGCTCGTTCGCCGAGGACGAGTCGCTGTACGGGGGGGTGGTGGCGCGGGTGGGCAACACGATCATCGATTCGAGCCTCAAGGGAAGGCTGGAACGTGCCCGGAAGCGCGTCCGGTCGATGGAGTCGTGACGGAGAGTCAGTCCCAGCAGGCGGAGAGGGGAAGATGGGAGTCAATAAA
>VGRX01000306.1 GCA_016875215.1 Deltaproteobacteria bacterium | reverse complement strand
GGTCTCGGGCCGTACCGAGCCGCCGGGCGAGACTGCGGAAGATCTGGGCCGGCCGATGTTCGCGGGCGGCAGCATCAACGTCCCGATCACGAGGGATCGCCGGAAGCTGGGCCTCGAGCTGGCACCGTCTGCGACCGCCGTCGATCCGGGGGGCACGTTCACGCTGAATCTCACCGCGACCGATCCGGAAGGAAAGCCGGTGGTGGGCAACGTGGCCGTGATGGTGGTGGACGAAGGGGTGCTGAGCCTCATCGGCTACCTGACGCCGGACGTGCTGTCCGCAATGTACACATTGCTTTCGCCGGACGTCGGGTTCTCCGACCTGCGGCCCCTGGTCGTGCCCCGCACGAAGCCCAGGGCCAAGATGGAGGGCTCCAAGTCGAAGGACGAGGGGGGCGAAACCACGGCCGGTGCGTTCGGCGGGGCCTACCTCGAGGAGAAGGCTGCGATGCCGGCGATGGCCAGGGCTGCGGAGCCGGAAGCCATGCCGCCGCCCGCACCGGGAGGACCCGGGGGCGATGGGGAAGCCGCTCCGAAGTTCGCACTGCGCGAGTTCTTCAAGTCCACGGCGTATTTCAACGGAGCCCTGAAGACAGGGCCCGACGGGAAGCTGTCGGTGGACATCAAGCTGCCGGACAACCTGACCGAGTTCCGGGTCATGGCCATCGCTGCGGACGAGGGGCGGCTCGTCGGGGCATCGGACAGCCGGGTGCGGACCCGGCTACCGCTGGTGGTGCGGCCCGCGCTGCCGCGGTTCCTCAACTTCGGGGACCGGTTCGAGGCCGCAGCCGTGATCAACAACCAGACCGGGTTCGATACCGAGGTGCTCGTGCGCTGCCTGGCCTCCAACTCGACCGTGGCGGAGCCGGTGCAGAAGGTGGCCGTGAAGTTCGGCGAAGCCAGGGAGGTCCACTTCACGGCCTCCACCGAGCAACCCGGGCCGGCCACGTTCCAGTTCGCAGTGGTATCCCTGACCGAGCAGCGCCGCACCGACGCAGCCCAGGTGACCATTCCGGTGCTCATCCCGGCCACGGCGGAAGCATTCGCCACGTACGGCTCGACCGACGGGGCCGTGCGCCAGCCGCTCGTGCCGCCGGCAAACGCCCTGCCGATCTTCGGCGGGCTGGACGTGTCGTTCTCGTCCACCGCGCTGACCGGCCTGCAGGATGCCGCCAAGTACCTGGTGGACTACCAGTTCGAGTGCACCGAACAGCTCTGCAGCCGCATCCTGCCCATCCTGGCGCTCAAGGACATCCTCAAGGATTTCCACCTCGGCAAGGCCTCGGACCCCGCCCTGGCCAGGAAGATGGTCGAGGAGGGGGTCGAGAAGATCCTCAAGCGGCAGCAGTCCGACGGCGGGTTCTCGTTCTGGCCCGCCCAGTCGGATACGTGGCTCTACATCAGTGCCTATGCGACCATGACGCTCGAGCTGGCGAAGGCTCAGGGGTTCGATGTCCCGGACGGCGCGCTCACACGGGCCCGCCAGTTCCTCAAGGACCGGCTCGACCGCCCCTACGAGTGGGAGGAGCACGAGTACGGATCGCAGACCATGGCCGTGCTGGTGCTGGCACGTCAGGGGGACACGCCGCAGAAGCACCTCGACCGGCTGCTGAAGCTGGCGGAGAAGAAGTGGAAGTACGAGTGGGAGTTCCCGTTCTACGCCCGGGCATTCCTGATGGAGGCGCTGTTCCTGACGCGGCCCAAGGACAAGGGGATCGACGCGCTGTACCGGACAATAGCGAACGCGGGCGTGGAGACGGCCTCGGCCATCCACTTCAGCGAAGGGCGCAGCGAAGGGCTGAAGCTCATGATGCACTCGGACGACCGTACCGATGCCATCGTGCTGTACTCGCTGCTGGTCGCAAAGCCCGACGACTCCATGATCGAGAAGGTCGTCCGCGGGTTGATGCGGGCCCGCGTGGACGGGCGCTGGTCCACCACGCAGGCCAACGCCTACGCGCTGCTGGCCATGGCCCGCTACTACGAGATGTTCGAGAAGGTCGTCCCCGATTTCACGGCCAGGCTCTGGCTGGGTGAGGAGGCTCTCGCCGCGCACCGGTTCAAGGGACGGGAGATGACCATCGCCACCAGCCGCATCCCCATGAAGAAGATCCTGGAGCAGGCGGCCGGCGACCTCATCGTTGCGCGCAAGGGACAGGGGCGGCTGTATTACAGGCTCGGGTTGCGGTACGCGCCCAACGACCTGAAGCTGAACCCGGAGGACCGCGGTTTCGTGGTCGAGCGCACCTACCTGCCCGAGGGCAAGGACGGCGAGCTTGCCCGCCGGGAGGATGGCGCCTGGGTCGCCAAGGCGGGGACCTACGTGCGGGTCATGGTGCGGGTCGTGGCCCCGGACCGGCGCTACTACGTGGCGGTCATCGACCCGCTGCCCGCGGGTCTGGAGGCCGTCAACGAGGCGTTCAAGACCAGCGCGACCCAGCGGACGGGGGCAGCGACGACCACGATGCAGGAAGGACGCTGGAACTGGTGGTACTACTGGTGGAGCCCGTGGACCTTCGAGGAGCGCCGTGACGACCGCGCCCAGATCTTTGCGGACCGGATGTGGGAAGGGGTGTACGAGTACACCTACACCGCCCGGGCCACGGCCGTCGGCACGTTCCAGGTCCCGCCCGCCCGCGCCGAAGAGATGTACGAGCCCGAAACCTTCGGCCGCTCCGCCTCCGAGGTATTCGTCGTACAGCCATAGGAGCCCGTTGCGAATAGCCTCCTGCTGCGGGAAAGCGACCATCCCGACCTGCCACGTCGCTGCCCCCCGAAATCGAGTCAACGTAGGCCGGGACTACGCTTCCTCGCTTTCGGGGTCCCCGCTCCTTGCATCTCGGGCGGTCGCTATCCCTCGCCACGGAGTCTATCTGCAACAGGCTCCTAGCCCCCCCCCTCCACCGCCAGTCAGACCCACCTCCTAGATCCTCTCCGCACCTATGTCTTCCATTCGTCCTATTCGTCCTATATGTCCTATTCGTCCTATTCGTCCTATCCGTCCTATCCTCAGCTGCACCCCCCGCCTTTCTTCTTGATCTCTCGTTTGATCGTGGGCCGGGGTGCAGCGGGCTGGACCGCGACCGCGGTCCCCGTGAAGTAGGAATGGAGCGCAGGGAGAAGGGCCTTCTGCTCCGCCGTGAGTGAAGCGAGGAGGTCCGCAGCGGGCGCGGCCTCGACAATGAGCTGCTTCCACGCCTGGAGACCACCGGAAAGCAGCGCCACCTGTCCCGGGAAGGCAACAAGCTCGGCCGGCAGCGAATCGGGGGCCAGTTCCCCCTCTCCATAGACCAGCAGGGTGCGGCCCGCGGGCATGGCCGCGAGATCCGAGGCCACGTCGGACAGGCACATGGCCAGCGGGATGCGATCCTTGCCTTCAGTGCAGGCCGTCCGGTCCCGCAGGTCCAGCACATGCAGCGACCGGGGGTTCTCCACAAGGGAGCGGGCCGCGTCGAACGCCGTGATCGGGACCACGTCTTCTGCCGCCGGAGCCGTTGCCGGAGCCCTGGGCAGCGCCAGGAACACCGCGACCGCCACGGCACCGGCCGCGGCAAGCCCGCCCAGCAGCCCCAGCGTCCCCTTGTGCAGCGAGGGTTCCTTTGTCTTGCCTGCCTTGGGAGCGAAGATCCCTTCGACCTTTTCCGCACCGAGGAACATCACGGCCGCCATCACCGCCACGGCCAGCACGAGAATGGGCAGACCGATGCCGAGCCAGGCCGGGAACGTGAACACCCCCATGGCGCCGGAGTCGGCGAACTCGCGGATCACCGGGTACAGCTCCGCGTAGACCACCGACCCCACGACCACGCCCAGCACGGTCAGCATCCCGTCCACGCGGCCCGAGGCCGCTGCCACGATGGACGTCCCGGGGCAGTAGCCCGAGATGATGAAGCCGGCCCCCAGCAGCAGCCCGCCGACCAGGTGGGGCCACAGGAACGTCTCCGGCACGTACAGGTCGGCAAAGCTCAGTTGCCCGAAGCTCGTGGCCAGCGCCACCCCGACCGCTGCGGTCACGATCGCTGTGAACATGACCTTGAAGACCCGCATGTTGTACAGGTAGAACTGGGAGGCCAGCACCCGGGCGTTGCCGAAGCCGGACCGCTCCAGCACGAAGCCGAACGCGAACCCCAGCAGAATGGCCGGGAGGAACTGCGCTTCGGGGGGCACGCCCTCGCCGGAGAACAGCGGAAAGAAGCCGGTCGCCATGGTCATCTCCAATCCGGGTAGTGCGCTCATCTCCACTGCCTCCTGAGGAACCAGGCCAGCGCATAGCCGCCGCCGAACACGCAGAGCATGAACACCCACGAGCCGACCGACAGGAGCGCTCCGCCGGACAGGGCCTGTCCGGACGTGCAGCCACGGGCCAGGCGGGCGGCAAAGCCCATGACCACTCCGCCGGTCATCGCAAGCGCCAGCCTCAGGGGCACCGAGATGCGGGGCCCCCGCGTGACTCCGGCTTCCTGCCTGCCCGCCAGCATGGAGGACAGTGCTCCGCCCAGGAAGATGCCCAAGACCATGAACACGAGCCAGTCCGTCAGCGGGTTGGCACCGCCCTTGACGTGGTCCCCCATGGCCGGGTTGGCGGCCGTGTGCTCCGGGGCCACCGCGTGCATCGCCGTCGTCCCGAGCCGGGCCGCAGCACCGGATGCGCCGATGCCATGCCCCAGCACCAGGAACGCGGCCAGAAGCACCAGTCCGAGCGCAAGCCCCGCCACGTAGGGGTTCCAGAGACGGCCGACCACGCCATCCACAGACTCGGAGTTCGAATTCCCTGTGCTCATGCGATTCCCTCCATGACAGACGTGGAGCTCGGATGCCGATGTGCCGCGCTCATGCGATTCCCTCCATGACAGACGTGGAGTTCGGATGCCGATGTGCCGCACTCACGCGATTCCCTCCGCCAGCAGAGCGAAGCCGGAGACGAGCCCGGCCGCGACCAGCACGGCCCTCAGGGCGAACCCGCCCGCCAGCACCAGCAGCGGGGCCGCCAGTCCGGGCCTCGCGTGGCCCCGCACGAGCTCCGCCACCTCCATGGCCAGCGGGACCGCGATTCCGCCCACAACGACCAGCCCGAAGAAGCTGCCGGAGAACGGCCCGGACAGCAGCAGGTCCGCTGAGAGACGATCGACCTGCGGTCCGCCTGCCTTCTCGATCAGCAGCATGCCCAGGAGCACGGCCTCGACAGCGAGTGCCCCGATGTCCCACCGGAGCAGGCCGAGCCTGCTCTCATCACGCCGCTGGCGCACCGCACCCACGGATTGGCCAGGCCCGGTCAGCCCGAGAGCTTCGCTCGGTTCCGGCAAACGGCCTTCCCCCGACCCCCGCCACCGCTCCACCAGCATGAAGAACGCAGCGGCCCCGGAGATGCCCGACGCCAGGAAGAGCGGCCCGAGCAGCCCGCTGTTCCACAGCGGTCTTGCCACCAGCGTCTGCAGCAGGATGCCCGTGTAGGCGCCCAGCAAGACCCCGGTCGCCAGGGCCAGCCACAGCACCCCCTTCTCGTGCGCCAGAGCGAAGTCACGCAGGCCTGCAAACCACTTCACCGGAGCGAAGCGGCGAACCAGTCCTTCCCACTGCACCTGAGACAGGGAGCCCAGCATCAGCAGCCCCATGGCCGGGTATGCAAGCAGCAGGATCCACGCTCCCCATGACATGGGGGACGCAGGATGGAACGCCAGGTAGAACCGGTACACGTACGTCCCC
>VGRX01000305.1 GCA_016875215.1 Deltaproteobacteria bacterium | reverse complement strand
ACCGATAAGGAGGCCGCACAGGAGGGAACCGCCGACGGCCCGGCCGACCTCGGCTCGGAAAGCAGCTCGGCAGGGGAGTCGGACGACGCGGGTACGGCCAGTGCCTCGGGCGGATGCAGCGGTTGCGCTGCGGCCAATCCACGCATCCCGGTTCCTGCGCTCGTTCTTGCGGGCCTGTTCCTGCTTGCCGGCCGGATGCTGCTGTCGCGGACGGCGCGTCGGAGGGGCCGGCCGTGATTCGTCGATTGCATCGAAGCTCTGCGGAGCGCGTTGAGAACTGATCCGAGCGCGCTGAAGCAGAACCTCCCACCGAGGGGGTCGTATGACGGCCCCCTTCTTGGGCTCTGACGTATGGAAAGAACTGACGATAGGAGGACCTGCCATGAGATCGCTCGCCACTTCGCTGCTGCTTGCCGTGCTTGTGCTTCCGGTCCCGGATGTCGAGGCGCAGGAGGAACCGACTGCGGTGACATCCTCGATCACCGAGGTGACCGTCTTCTCCGACCGGGCCCAGGTGACCCGGGAGGCGGTCGTCCCGGTCAAGAGGGCCGCGACCACGTACGTGTTCCGCCGCCTTCCCGGATGGGTGGATGACGGGTCGGTGCGGGTTGCGCTGGCCCCGGCGGATGCGGGGCTGATCGTGGACGTGCAGGTAGGCCGGGACTACCTGGCCCGGCCGGACGACGAGGAATACCGGAAGGCCCAGGCGGGGGTGCAGCAGATCGCTGACGAGATCGCGGCGCTCGACGACGAGCTTGCGGTGCTCAACGCACAGGCGGCGCAGATCGAGGGGATCAAGGTGTTCTCCATGGACAAGATAGCCAAGGATGCCCCTTTGCGCGACATCAAGGTCGAGACTTACGGCCAGGTGGTCCAGTTCATCTCGGCCTCTCTGCGTGAGACGGCAAGGGCGCGCCGCGAGCTCGCGGTCAAGCGCCGCGAGCTCGAGCCGGAGCTGTACGCACGCCAGCGCAAGCTGTCGGAGATGCAGGCCCTGACGCAGCTCGAGGAGACCACGATCCAGGTCACGGTCGAGGGGGAATCGACTCACAATGCCCGGCTCGTGCTGACCTACATGCTGCCCGGCGCCACGTGGGAGCCTGCGCACGAGCTGCGCGCCCAGGGCAAAGCGCCGGACAAGGCCGAGGTCACCTCCTACGCTGTGGTCACTCAGACCACCGGCGAGGACTGGAACGGCGCCGCACTGAAGTTCTCCACCCAGTCGTCGACCGAATCCAACCGCATCCCCGAGCTGACGGCCCTCACCCTGGGAGACAGCGGGGCCGCTGCCCGCATCATCCAGGGGCGGGCGGATTCCTTCAGCCGCGCCCAGATGGCATTCGAGGGACAGAACCGTCTCTGGAAGCAGATGAATGCCCCGATGGCCCAGGCCGTGCAGATGGAGGTCTACGACAACAACCTCGACCAGCTCGTCCAGGTACAGGGAAAGGCCGCCGCGATGTTCCAGCAACTCCGAACCCGGGGCACTACGGCCTTCTTCTCCGGCGATTCCAAACCCACGATTCGCGGGGATGGCCACCCTGTCCGTGTCCGGATCGGCCGTGCCACCCTGGCCGGACAGCAGGCCATCACGGCGGTCCCCGAGCAATCGCTCAACGCGGTCCGCACCCTCCAGATGACCAACGACGGCTCTCAGCCGCTCCTCCCGGGGAACGTCGCCCTCTACCAGGACGGGGCCTTCCTCGGCATGACCGATCTCCCCTTCGTCGCCGAGGGAGAGACGTTTGCCGTGTTCCTCGGCGTCGCGGACCAGGTCAAGCTGTCCCGGGTGCTCGACCGCAAGCACAGCTCCATCGACCGCAAGAAGCGCACCACGATGAAGGTCGCGTTCGTCGTCACGGTCGAGAACCTCGCTGCCGACCCGGTGACGCTCGACCTCGCCGACCGCGTCCCCGTGTCGGAAAGCAAGGAGATCGAGGTCGATGACATCTCCGTCACCGGCGAGAAGGACCCCGATTCCAAGGGGCTGCTCAAGTGGCGCCTCACCCTCAAGTCGAAGGAGAAGAAGACCTTCCGCATCGCGTACCGCGTCGAGTACCCTCCCGAGCTCGTGCAGCAGATCCACCGCTCCCGGATGGAGATGCGCAAGGCCATGCCGTCCGCAGCCCCCGCAGCGGATGAGTACGACTTTTCCGAGCAGATCATCAATCTCGAGAAGTCCCTCTAGCCTGTCCTGCGAAATCTGGTTGTCCCGGGCGCACGCGTTCAATATAATAGCGTCCCATCACGCTGGCGAACTGACAGGCCTGATGAGGTGAACCATGGCAGCTCGACTCGCAGCACGGCTTCTTCCCGCATTGTTCATTGTTGCGGGCGACTGCAAGGCCGAGGACTACCCGGGCGTGGTCGAATGCGTGGACGGCGTCTGCATGGCGCTCTGAGCGAGCACGATGCGACTGGGGGGACGGCGGTGCGTTTCGACCTTTCGAAGATGAGACTGGTGGGAGTTCTTCCGGCTGCGCTGCTGACGGTCCTGGTGGGGTGCAGCAGGGAGTCCCCTTCGGGCGAACAGCCCGGGGCAGGACCGGCGGCCGGAAGTGCTGGATCGACGGCCGACGCGTCCGGGAGCGGATCCGCGGGGAAGGCCGCTTCGGCTGAGCCGGGTGCGGGCAAGGCCGAAACGCCGGCCGAGCCGCTCCCCAAGCCGTGCGCTCCGCAATGCCAGGACCGGGAATGCGGCGACAACGGATGCGGCGGCCAGTGCGGGACCTGCACCGCAGAGGAGCGATGCACTCCGGAGGGCTCGTGCAAGGTGCCGTGCAAGCCCGCGTGCGGGACCCGCAAGTGCGGAGACGACGGCTGCGGCGGGAGCTGCGGAGCGTGCTCGAACGACCTGAAGTGCAGCGAGACGGGGGAATGCGTCGAACCTCCCTGCGTTCCGGAATGTCTGATGCGGGAGTGCGGGCAGGACGGCTGCGGCGGCGTGTGCGGTGTGTGCCCGCCCGGAGTGCTCTGCCGGAAGGGGAAGTGCGACTCCGCACCGTGTGAGCCGGATTGCGCCGGGCGGGTCTGCGGCGACGACGGGTGCGAGGGAAGCTGCGGCCTGTGTCCCTATCCGGACAAGTGCGACGGGGGGCAGTGCGTCCGGCGCATCGCTGCCGGCCTGTTCGTCGGCCCGGGAAAGGAGCCGTGGGCCCGCGAGGAGCCGACCCTCGGAGACGTCGTGCGCAAGCTGGGGCAATCCCCTACCCTTTTCCACCAGCAGGTGGGATTCCCCTCGGACTGGTCGGGCAAGTGCGAATTCGGGGCGTTCCCCAAGGCGTGGGCAAACGAAGTCCTCGGGCTCAATCCGACCGGGGGAATCATGCTCACGCTGCTGCCCCAATGCGGCTTCTCGCAGTTCGTGGCCGACTTCGGGCCCGGGAGCCCGGCGTGGGCGGCCATCCAGGCATTGACAAGGGAGGCCATGGCGTTTCCCGGCCAGGTGTTCTTCCGGTTTGCCCCTGACATGAACACGCACTGGTACCCGTGGGCGACCTGCTACTTCGACAACGAGAAGACCGGCTGCGCGGGCAAGCCCTCGGTCTTCCGGGAGGCATTCCAGAACTTCTGCCATGCCGTGCGCGATCTATCGGCCCCCAACGTCCGCGTGGTCTGGACGCCGCACGAGTTCGAGCCTTACTGGAGCGTCAAGTACCCCGACTATCCGGGCTACGCGGAGTTCTACCCCGGGGACGATGCGGTGGACTGGGTCGGTCTGTCGCTCTACTACCAGGACACGGAGGCGCCCCGGCCGGAGGAGCTGACGAACCGGTTGCGGTGGTTCTACGACGAGTTTTCGGCCCCTGGCGGGCACAACAAGCCGATGATGCTGGCGGAGACTGCCTCCGAGTGCCCGGTCAAGGAGAACCTCTCCTGCCCGGTCACCCTGGGCAACTTCGATTCCGTGAGCGGGAGCTGGTGGGGGGCCTGGGGGGAGCTGAAGGTGCGCAAGGAGGACTCTGCACCGACCTCCGCCTGCCGCTTGCTCAGGACCGGCTCGTCGCACATCGTGTTCGAGGCTCCGCCCGGTGCGGACGCGGCTGCGGCACCGCATGCCTGTTCGGGCTACTACGTCGGCGGAACGGCATTCACCGCGGACTGGGACAATGGGCTCGACTTCTCCCGTGGCAACGTGTTCGTGATGCACGCCCGAAAGGAGGAATCCGGTTCGGTGCCGTCCATCCAGGTGGAGGTGTGCGACACCCGAGCGGCCGAATGCCCGGAGGATGACCCCTGTTGCGACAAGGGGACCGTCAGTGCGACCTTCCGGATCGAGAACTTCGATTGGCAGCGCTTCGTGATGCCGCTCTCCGAGTTCCGTCCGACCGTGCCGGGCGCCAGGCCGTCGCTCGACTGGTCTCACATCCGGGCGGTCAAGCTGCACCTGCTGTCGGACGGGAAGAGCGACAACCTGTCCCCGCTGCACCTGGACGGCTTTGCAGTCGGCTCGTGGAACCGACCGGGCGAATCGCGATGCAAGACCGCTGCCCGCAAGTGGGCCGAGCTCGTCTTCTCCCCCCGCAATTGCATGGAGCTGCCCAACCTCAGGGCGGTCTTCTGGCACCACGACCGGCGGGAGCAGGGCGATGAGGTGCGCGACTACCGGATTCCTGACTACCCATTCTTCGGCAAGCTGCTGTCGGCGCCGTGCTACGAAGTGCCGCAACTGCAGTCGTTTGCCCCCGGACGGTGAACGTCATGCTCGATTGGAATCGACGGCTGAACGGCCCGACACTTCGGCCCGCCTGCGCTGCACGGCGTCTGCTGCTGCGGGCGGCGGTCGCTTTCGCTGTCATGCCCGGACTGGTTCTCGGGCTGAGTGCGTGCACCGGAGGGACCCCCAACTCACCGTCTGACGTGGACGTGCGCCCGGACGGGTGGGGGCCGGGAGTCGACGTCCCCGGGAACGACGACGGAAACGGGGGAGGCAACCAGAGCTCGCTGCCGCTGCCCTACGCGTCCAAACGGCTGCTGACCCGAAGTGGAGCGCACTCTTACGCGTACTTCCCCCAGAAGGGTGCCGAGGACGCGCCCGTCCACGGTCCGAACCTCTACTGGCGGGAGTTCTCGGACCAGCTTTCGCACTTCGGCGTGTACGGAGCGCTGCTCAAGCCTCTGTTCGAGGTCCAGGCCATGGAGCCCTGCCTGGGGGAAACGTACGCCTGGCACGGCTCGCACGTGGTAAGAACCTACTCGTGCGGGCAGGTGAACGTCATCGAGACCTCCGTGTTCAGCGCCCCGTTCGCGTTTGCAGTCCGCCTCCGCCTGATCAACAACGGGAGCGACACTGCGCTGACCGTCACGGGTGCGTCGGGAGGGATGGGGGTTACGTCCGCTGTGGCCAAGGACGAGGGAATCCCGGGGGTGAGGCTGCGCGTGGACGGCCAGTACGCCAGCCCGTGGGGTGATGTGATTCCGGCAGCGTGGAGGTTTGCCGCGGCCAGCTCGCCCATGCCGACCTCGACCGACGTCGTGGCCGAGGAGGGCCGCTGGAACTTCAACTATGCGCTCGCTGCGGGCAGCAAGACCGACGTGGTCGTCACGCTGGCCATGGCGGAGGGGCAGGACCCTCCCCTCCAGCCGCTCGACCCGGCAGCGTTCTATGCCGCAGTCGGTGCGGTGACCACCCAGATCGAGGAATGGCTCGACGAGGCGCCCGAAGGTCCTTTTCGCAAGAACCCGAAGAAGGCCCCGTCCTGGTACCTGTTCTGGGAAAA
>VGRX01000304.1 GCA_016875215.1 Deltaproteobacteria bacterium | reverse complement strand
GGGGCGGCCAGCTCAGCGGTCGAGAAACCGCGGAAGTAGATGGCCATCAGCAGCGCGGCCATCTGGTAGTCCGGGATCTCGCCCCGTACGTAGGAGTGGATCACCTCGGCGACTTCCGTTCCGGGTAGCTCCAGCCCATCCCGCTTCCGCTTGATCACGTCGTAGAGCAGCATATCACCCGTCCCCCTGTTCAGGGCGTCGTGTATAGCACGCGCACGCTGAGTTGTCCATTGACGAACCTGCCCCCCTGTGGTTGAATACGCCGGCTTTGCGTTCGGCCGGATGGGGGATGCCATGGCCCAGCCAAAATCGCACTCGGCTAGCAACGTCCGCAACTTCGGCATCATGGCCCACATCGATGCCGGGAAAACCACGCTGACGGAGCGGCTCCTCTTCATCACCAAGCGCATCCACCGCATGGGCGAGGTCCATGAGGGGATGGCCACCATGGACTGGATGCCCCAGGAGCAGGAGCGCGGAATCACCATCACGTCTGCGGTCACCACGCTCCAGTGGCTCAAGCACGACTTCCACCTCATCGATACTCCCGGACACGTCGACTTCACCATCGAGGTCGAGCGCAGCCTGCGCGTGCTCGACGGCGTCATCACGGTCCTCGATGGGGTCGCAGGCGTCGAGCCGCAGACCGAAACCGTGTGGCGCCAGGCCGACAAGTTCGAGGTCCCCCGGTTTGTCTTCGTCAACAAGCTCGACCGGATGGGAGCCTCTTTCGAGCGCTGCCTCCAGTCCCTCAGGGACCGCTTCGGAACCGGCCGCTCCATCCTCCCGCTCCAGCTCCCCATCGGCGAGGAATCGGCCCATCGCGGCATTATCGATCTCCTCCGCATGCAGGCCTTGTACTGGGACGGTGAAGACCCGGCCGAAACCCGCGTCGAGCCCGTTCCGGACAGCCTCGCCGAGGCCGCCGCAGCGGCCCGCAACCGGATCGTCGAGACGCTGGCCGACCACGATGACGCCGTTGCAGAGGCCTACCTCGAGGGGCGCCGGATCCCCAACGAGACGCTGGTGGCCGTCATCCGCCGGGAAACCGTGGCCAACCGACTGGTGCCGGTCCTCTGCGGAAGCGCGCTCCGCAACCGGGGGATCCCGCCCGTGCTCGATGCCATCGTGGCCTATCTCCCGTCGCCTGACGACATCCAGGTGGTCAAGGGGGTCTCTCCCGAGACCGGCGAACCGGTCGAGCGACGGCTCCTCAGCTCCGAGCCCTTCTGCGCACTCGCCTTCAAGGTGCAGCTCATGGAGGATGGCCGTCGAATGACCTACGTGCGCATCTACTCGGGACGCCTGAGAGTGGGTGACACCGTGCACAACATCTCCCAGGACTGCGACGAAAAGGTCTCCCGCATCTTCGTCATGCACGCGAACCAGCGCACCCGCATCGACGCGGTCGATTGCGGCAACATCGTCGGCATCCTGGGCCTCAAGAAGACGACCACGGGCGATTCCCTCTCCCTGGGGGATTCCCCCATCGTGCTGGAGCGCATCAGCGGCAAGGAGCCGGTCATCTACCAGGCCGTGGAGCCGATGACCTCTGCCGACAAGGAGAAGCTCGACGAGACGCTCGACAAGCTGGCCGAGGAAGATCCCACTTTCCGCTCGCACGAGGATCGCGAAACGGGAGAGCGGCTCATCGCCGGCATGGGCGAGCTTCACCTCGAAATCGTCGTCGACCGCCTGAAGCGGCAGTTCGGGCTGGAAACACGGGTCGGCAAACCCCAGGTCGTCTACCGGGAAACCATCACCGCTGCCGCACAGGCCACATCGGAGTTCGACCGGGTGCACGAAGACAAGCGCATCTACGGAAAGGTGTCGCTGCAGGTGGAGCCGCTCCCACGCGGCAGCGGCATCCAGTTCCGCAACCTCTGCACCTCGCCCAACTTCAACGGGGACTTCCTCCGGGCCGCCATGGAAGGCGCCCTCGAATCGACCAAGAGCGGGCCCCTCGAGGGGCATACGATGGATGACCTGGCGGTCACCATCTCGGACGTCGGCTGGGTGGACGGCGTGTCGGCGCCCATCGCGTACCGCATCGCCGCGGCGGAGGCAGCGGGACGGGCCTGCCGCGAAGCACGTCCGGCCCGCATGGAACCGATCATGGAGGTCGAGATCTCGGTCCCCGACGAGTTCCTGGGCAATGCCATCTCCTCCATCAACGAACGCAAAGGGAAGATCGAGCGCATGGTGGAGCAGGGGGAGTACCGTGTCGTTGCCGCACGAGTCCCCCTCCGGGCCATGTTCGGATACTCGAAGGACTTGCGGACACGCACTCAGGGGCGAGGCACATTCTCCATGAAGTTCTCCCACTACGACATCTTGCAGTGAGGCCCGAATGAAGCTGAAGGACTACGTGACCCTCGGCAACCTGCTGTCCGGCCTGCTGTCCATCGTCGCGCTCTTCCATCATCGGTTCGACCTGGCGAGCTACCTGGTGCTGGCCGGATTCGTGTTCGATGTCCTGGACGGCCTGGTCGCTCGGCTGACGCACCAGTTCAACAAGTTCGGCAGCGAGCTGGACAACCTGTGCGACATGGTCTCCTATTCCGTCGCACCGGGCTTCCTCCTGTTCTACGCCTACTACTACCAGGCCGGCTTCCCCCTCTGGGTCGCCGCAGCCGTCGGGTTCCTCCCCGTGTGCGTCGGGACGGTCCGCGCCGCCCGTTTCAACGTCCGGCGGGCCGAATTCCCCGGCTTCTTCATCGGGCTTCCCCGCACAGCGTTCGCCCTGTTCATGGTATCGCTGCTCAACTCGTCCGTGTTCCAGGATCTCGGACGTCTGGTCTCCTGGCTCTACGCAGTCCCGACCGTGCTGGTGGCAATCATCTCCTACCTCATGATCTCGACGCACCCGTTCGTGAGCCACCATTCACGGAAGTTCCGGGGGATGCTGCGGTTCGGGATGTGGTTCTTCCTGGTCTCGCTTCCGGTCGGCCTGGTGGGCGGGTGGCTGCTGCTGGACGACCCGATGCTGGTCTTCGACTTCCTGCTGTTCGATCAGCTCATCTACCTGCTTCTGTCGAACACGGTGGTACCGCCCGAGGAGATGAAGGCCGCGAAGGCCTACGTCCGGGAATGGCTGGCCATGGAGTAAGGGCTACTCTTCCTCGTCGGTCTCGTCGTACCCGAGATCCTCTTCCATCTCGGGCATGTCTTCTTCGATGGAATCGGAGGAATCGACCTCGCCCTCCTCGTCAGCGACTTCGACCTGGTCCTCCTCGACCAGCTCCTCTTCGAGGTACTCTTCCTCTTCCTCGGTCCGATCCGCCTGGTTCGTGCTGCAGCGCGGGCAGACCGCTTCAGGCTTGTGCAGATCGTAGAACTTGCAGCCGCAAGCGAAACAGGTGAACTTCGTGCCGTACTTGCTCTCAGCAGCCATCTTCTTCTCCCCTCCGTGGCAGCAGCCGATCGTACATCGGCGCGCTTTGATAATCGGCCGGTGCGCCGTTGTCAACGGATTTCTCGCTGCAGGCCCACTGCCGGTACCGTCCGCACCGTGAGTCGCGGGACGTACCCGCGCAGGCACGCTCGGATACATTGATCTGATCGGAGGGTTCGCGTATACTGCGCACGCGTGAAGGAGGGGTCTCATGCGTTCCGCCCCGTGGTGGTGCGTCGGCTTGTGCGTGGCCCTGCTGCTGGCGCCTCGGGCAGCTTTCGGCCTCGTCGTCTTCGAGGAGAAGTTCGACAGCGACCTCCCCAACTTCGCCAGCTACTCCGACTGGAACCGGAGCTACTGCTCGGACAACTGGCGGACCGACCTGAACGGAGGCGTGATTGCGGGCCGCGACGATTCCTGTCCGCAGTGCGGCTGCAACTTCCTCGTCCAGGGAAGCTCGCAGACCGACTGCATCTCGTCCGACCCGATGGACAACCACATCCAGAACGGCAACGTCTACTGGCAGAACTATGTCTATTCGGTCCGCTTCCGGAACTCGGACGACGATTCCATGGGCGTGGTCTTCCGATACAACGATTCCACGACCTTCTACCTGTTCCTGCTGAGCCGGGACACGGCCCCGGCCGCGGCGTCCGGCTGCGACGAGATCTTCTCGGGGGCAGCGCTCCTGAGGGTACGCTCCAATGCCGCGCCGGAGTACCTGGCCAAGATCCCCGGGGTCACCTACGCGCTCAACACGGTCCATGGCATCGAGGTGGCCGTCCAGTACAACCACATCATCATCCGCTTCGACGCGGACGGCGACGGTGCGTTCGCCGCGGACGAGAAGATTGTCGACCTGTTCGACGTGCCCGCAAAGACCATTCCCAACGGACGTATCGGTCTGTACGCGTACCAGAACGGGGTGCAGAATGACGGGGCCGAGGTTCCCCCTCCCTGCGCCGGGAAGGGATGCTGGTTCGATGACGTCAAGGTGGATATCCTCCCGCCGACGTCCGGCAACTGCGGCGCCGTCGGCTGGGAGGGGTTCTGCGACGGGAACACACTGAAGTTCTGCGATGCCACCGGCAAGCTCCAGGTCGAGCCGTGCTCCAGCAACACCTGCTGCCGCTGGGTGGCCAGCGGGGCCTTCTATTCGTGCGTTCCGCCCACTCAGTGCGGTGCATCGTGCAAGGATGCGTGCAAGCAGGGGGACAAGGGCTGCTCGGCCAATCTGGATGCCAAGTGGGTCTGCGGATCCGGGGACGCTGACGCCTGCAAGGAGCCGCAGTTCACGGCCTGCCCGGGAGGGTCAATCTGCAACCCGAAGACCGGGGTCTGCCAGGCCGTCTGCGTTCCCCAGTGTGCAGAGCTTGAATGCGGCCCTGACGGCTGCGGCGGCCAGTGCGGAGCGTGCGGTGAGGGAATGGAGTGCAAGAGCGGGAAGTGCGAGGCTCCGGTCCAGGGCCAGTTCGGCGACCCGTGTGCGGGAAGCGATGATTGCGCCAACAAGATGTGCATCGAGGCTCCGGGCGGGAAGAAGCTCTGCTCCAAGGCGTGTGCCGGAGCGGGGGGCTGCCCCGACGGGTTCGAATGCGTCGACGTCCTGTACAACGGCAACAAGGTCCTCGCATGCGTACCCACGGGTATCTGCACGCCGCAGTGCCAGGGCAAGCAATGCGGCGGCGACGGCTGCGGAGGTCAGTGCGGCGAGTGCCCCGACGGATTCGAATGTGTCGCCGGGCTCTGCAAGGCGCTCGACGGGGCAACCTGCCAGACCGCGGGGGAGTGCGCCGGCGGTCTCTGCATTCCGTTCCAGACGGGGCTCAAGTGCTCCGGCCCCTGCGTCTCCGATTCGGAGTGCCCCGACACGTGGAGCTGCGCTCCGTGGATCTCCGCGTCCATGCCGAGCATCTGCGCGCCCAAGGGTACCATGGTGGCGCACAAGCTGTGCAAGGAGGTCGCCTCCTGCGTTGGGGGTTGCCCGCCGGCGAACCCCGCATGCGTGGCCAACTGCTTCTTCCTCGGTTCCAAGCAGGCTCAGGCCGACTACGCCGGGCTTTGGGTCTGCTCCGAGCCCGCATGCTTCGCCGCGTGCGGGACCGATTCCGACTGCCTTCTCCAGTGCATCCTGGACAAGTGCTTCCAGGAGTATGCCACCTGCTACCCCGGTACCACCACGTGCAAGCAGGCGCTCGATTGCATGGCCGGCTGCTCGAGCAGCCCGACGTGCAGCGCGAAGTGCTGGGACGAAGCCCTCCCGTCCGCCAAGAAGCAGATCAAAGCGCTCCTGGATTGCCTCGGGTTGTTCTGCAACGACGAATCCCCCCCCAACTGCATCGCTCAAGCGGTGACGGGGCCGTATGCGGAGAG
>VGRX01000303.1 GCA_016875215.1 Deltaproteobacteria bacterium | reverse complement strand
TCGGGTGAGGAGCGGGCGCTTGCCTCCGTATCGCTCAAACGGCTGCTCGATCGCGTGGTGCTGTCCGAGGAGCTGGGCTTTGCCGGGGGCATGGCACTGGGTGTGCTCAAGAACGCGGTGGCCACCCTGGACAAGGACGTCGAGGTCCGCCTGGTGGTATCGGCTGCGCCGGACGGCCCGGCCCGGATCGAGATCACCGTTTCGAACCTGCTGGTCGCTCTGGATGTCGTTCTCGAGAAACTCCAACCTCTCCTGAGGCTGATGCCAAAAACGTCATGAGCTCTGTCCGTACCGTCGGCGCCCAGGGGGACGTACGGCTCTACCTGGAGGCCCGCAACTACATCGATGTCGAGGTGGTCCGGCTGGAGCCTCGGCTGTCCGACCCGGACGGAAAGGTGGCCACCGTCTGCGAGTTCAACCGCGACCTCGGAAACCCGCAGGCCGCTTTCAAGTCGGTCCAGGTGGCCGGAACATCGGGCAAGGGGTCGACCTGCACGTGGCTGGCTCGCATCCTGCATGCCTGCGGGGCAGGCACGGGAATGCACGTCTCCCCCTATCTCCAGGTGGCAACGGAGAAGACCTGGATCAACGGCAGGTTCGCGAATCCGAAGCGCTGGCACGACGCGTTGCTGCGTGTGCGGCCGACGGCTGAGCGCTACCGGGCCCGCACCGATTGCAGGGCTTCGGTGCACGGCATGACGTCACTGGCCGTGACCTACGAGTGCTTCCGGCAGGCGGCAATCGACTGGGCGGTCATCGAAACGGGCGTGGGCGGGCGGTTTGACCTGATCCAGGGGCTTGACCGGCGGCTGGCCGTGATCACGGACATCGGCCTCGACCACGTAAAGACGCTGGGGGAGGATCTCCGGACCATAGCGTGGCACAAGGCGGGCATCATGGAAGGGGCCCCACGGGCGCTGGCCACGTTCGACCCCGAGGTGTGGCCCGTGTTCGAAGAGCAGGCGCAACGATGCGGATGCCGCCTGGAGGCCGTGCACCCGGACCAGGTCGCGACCCTGCACAGTGGGTCGGGACGGCTTCTTGTGAGGCTGAGTCTGCGCAACTTGGGGGTCATCGAGATCCCGTGGCCGTTCGAGAATGCCGGATTCCGGCTGCGCAACTTCGCGATGGCGGCAGCCGCGGCGGACGCCCTGGCGGAGGAGGGAATCCGCCTGACTCCGGAAGCGCTGGTTGCTGCGCTGGCCCAGGGTGCGGTCCCCGGACGCATGGAGACGGTCCAGGCCGAGCCGACGGTGATCCTCGACGCCGCGCACAACCTGCAGAAGATGCAGGCGCTGGTGGAATCGGTGTTCCCGGAATCGAACAGGAAGGGCGGAAGGAGGCCGGGAGGGGGGACCTCACCGCCTCGCCGCCTTCTTCTTGTCATGGCGGCCACGGGCGACCGGGCGGTCGAGGAATTCGCCGCGGTGTTTCCGGTTCGCCCGGACGTGCTCGTGCTCACCCGCCCCTTGCTGTATGGAAAGAAGGTCTCCATGCCGGCCGAGCTGGCGCAGCCTCTGCGCGGCTGGGCCCGGGAGACGCTCGAGGAGGATTCCCCCCGCCGTGCGGTCGAGGCGGTCCTTTCCCACGCCCGGCCCGACGATCTCGTCCTCGTCACCGGCTCGATCTACCTGGTCGGCCAGGCCCGTGACTACTGGTACCCGTGGGAGCAGGTGCTGCTGCAAGGAACGTCGTTTCCGATAAGAGAAACATCGTCGTGTTGAGCGACGATCAAACATGGCCGATTTGGCCGGCAAGCACCGGCCGGACAAGGAAGCCGTCGAAACCGGCAGCGCAGGCGTACTTGAGGTACGTCGAGCATGCCGGTCGACGGCTGACGCAGTCCCGCCGGATGATTGACGGTCAAGGCGTCCATGTTTAGTTCCCGTGCAGGAATGGGTTGGCATGAACGCTGTTCGCCGTGACCGACGAGACGGGGGCTGGTTCCAGGTAGTGGCACACACCAATCGGGGTGCTTCTCCGCGGGTCCCCAGCTACCTCACTTCCGGCTTGCACAGGAAATGCGTGGTGGCGAGGCGCTTCAGGTTCGCGATGGAGCCCGCGGGATCGATCTCCTTGGGGCAGGCGAGAGAGCAGTTGAAGACCGTGTGGCAGCGGAACACACCGTGCTCGTCGCCCACGATCTTCAGGCGCTGTTCGAGCGCACGGTCGCGGGAATCGACAGCGAACCGGTTGGTCTTGACCAGTGCGGCCGGCCCCAGGTACGCCTCGTCCGAGGCGGTCATGGGGCACGATGCGTGGCAGGACGCGCACAGGATGCAGTCGATGAGGATGTCCATCTTCGACCGGTCCGCGGGCGTCTGTGTGCGCTCCCGCTCCGGGTCCGGATCGCCCGGCTGGAGATAGGGCTGGATCTTCTTGTAGTGGGCCCAGAACGGCGCCATGTCCACGACCAGGTCCCGGATGATCGGCAGATGGGCCAGGGGGCGGATCGTCACCCGGCTGTCCTTCGCGATGCTCGCCTGGGTTTCGCAGGCCAGCCGGTAGCGGCCGCCGATGTGCATCGCGCACGAACCGCAGATGCCGGCCCGGCACGAGACCCGGAAGCAGGCCGACTGGTCCAGGTTGTCCTGGATGTAGAACAGGGCATTGAGCACCGTCATGCCCGGCTCGAGCGGGACATCGTAGTCCTGGAAGCGGAAGTCGCGGTCCTTCTCCGGGTCGAAGCGGAAGATGCGGAATTTCGCTGTGTTCGCCATGGTGGACCTCCTAGTATTTCCGTTCCTTGGGTTCATGCAGGCCGAGGACGACGTCCTTCCACGTGGGCTTCATCTTCTTCTCGGCCGCGTCCCACGTCACCAGGGAGTGCCTCAGGAAGTTCTCGTCATCCCGCTTCGGGAAGTCGGTGCGGAAGTGGCTTCCGCGGCTCTCCTTGCGGACGGTGGCACCGTAGACGATGGTCTCGGCCATGGCGAGGTTGCCCTCCACCTCGAGGGCCATGACCAGCGCCTGGTTGAACTTCATTCCCGAGTATCCCACCCGGACGTTCTCGAACCGCTTCTGGAGCCCCTTGACCTGCTTCCAGGCCTCCTTGAGCTCGTCCTCCTTGCGGAAGATGCCGACCTTCTCGGCCATGAGCCTGCCGAGCTCGTCCCGGATGGTGCCGGCCTTCTCCCCGCCCGTGGAATCGGTCAGCTTCTTGAACTTCTCCAACTCTGCATCGAGCCCCTGTTTCAGGGCGGCCTCCCCCTTCTTGAGCGCGCTCTTGGACAGCACGTAGTCGGCCGCGGCCTCGCCCGCGAACTTGCCGAAGACGAGCGTCTCCAGCAGCGAGTTGCCGCCCAGGCGATTGGCCCCGTGGACGCTGACGCACGCACACTCGCCGGCCGCATAGAACCCTTCCACGCACGTGGCCCCGTTCTCGTCCGTGTCGACGCCGCCCATGGTGTAGTGCTGCCCCGGACGGACCGGGATCGGCTGGGTGATGGGATCCACGCCCACGAAGTTCATGGCGATGTCGCGGATGCCCGGGAGACGCTCCATGATCTTCTCGGCCCCCAGGTGGCGGATGTCGAGGTTGATGTACATGCCGTCGATGCCCCGCCCCTCGTTGATCTCCCGCTGCATGTTGCGGGCAACGATGTCCCGGGGGGCGGTCTCCATGGCCTTGGCCGAGTCGGAGTAGTTCTTGAGGAACCGCTCGCCGTCCTTGTTGGTCAGGAAGCCGCCCTCCCCCCGGCACCCCTCGGTCATCAGGATGCCCGTGGGGTAGATGGTGGTCGGGTGGAACTGGACGAACTCCATGTCCTTGACCGGGACGCCGGCCCAGTACGGAATAGCGAGCCCGAGCCCGGTGGAGATGACCGCATTGGTGGTCGGCAGGTAGACGCGGCCGGCCCCACCCGTGGCGAAGATGACCGCTTCGGCCATGATGGCCTCGACCTTGCCCGTGGCCAGGTGGTACGCGATCACGCCCCGGCACTTCCCCTCCTCGATCACGAGGCGGGTCACCATCCACTCGTCGTAGACCTTGAAGTTGTCCCGCTCGGACGCGTGCTCGAACCGGACCGCCTGCTCGTAGAGCGTATGCAGGATCACGTGGCCGGTCTTGTCCGCCGCATAGCAGGTACGCGGGAAGCCGGCGCCGCCGAACGGGCGCTGCGCGACACGGCCGTCCCCCATGCGGGAGAAGGGGCAGCCCCAGTGCTCGAGCTCGAGGATGACGCCAGGCGCTGCCCTGGTGAACTTGAGCGCTGCCGGCTGGTCGGCCAGGTAGTCGCTTCCCTTGATCGTGTCGAACGCGTGCTTCTCGACCGAGTCGAACCCGCCGCGGGGGTTGTTCCCCATGGCCGCGTTGATCCCGCCCTGGGCTGCCCCGGAATGGGAGCGCACAGGATGGACCTTGGTCAGCACGGCCACGTTGACGTTCTTCTGGTTGACTGCGATGGCGGCCCGCAGACCGGCGCCCCCGGCACCGACGACGACTACGTCGTGGTAGATCATCGGGTTACCTCCACAGGAAGAAGTAGGGGATCGAGCCAAGCGACACCGCGGCCGTGAACGCCGCGGCCACCCAGAACATCGACCGCTGGAGCTTCGTCAGCCCGAACCAGTCCGCCACGATGAGCCGGATCCCGTTGAACATGTGGAAGAGGACCGCGACCAGCAGCAGCCACTCGGCGAAATGGAAGAGCGGCGTGTTGTAGGCCGCCATGATGTCCTTGAACGCCTGCCCGGAGACCAGCACCTTGTGAAGGCTGAACAGGTGCAGGACAAGATAGAGCACCAGGGCGACGCCGGTGATGCGCTGCCCGATGAAGGAGAGCATGCCCGCATGCCAGTTGCGCGTGGTCTCCTCGACGTAGCGAAGCTTCATGAGTCCCATGGGGCCACCTCCTTACACTTTGCCGAGGGAGAAGCCGACGAAGCGACCCAGGATTGCCAGCCCGAGCCCGAAGGCCGCGACGCCGACGATCCACAGCCCCCCCGCCAACCACCGCCGAGTGCACGGTTTGGGATTGTAGTCGCAGATCACGTTGTAGGCCCCGTTGAACGCGTGGTACAGCCCCGCGGCCAGCAGGAACCCGTCGAACACCATCCAGAAGATGGGCGACGTCGCGAACCGCCAGGCAGTGCTGGCCGGAGCAGTCAGCGACTGCGTCGAGAACAGCTTCGTGTAGTGCAGGACCAGGAAATGCCCCACCAGGCCGACGGCCAGCAGGATGGCCGTGACGCGCTGGAGCATCCAGTTCCACCCGGGAACTCTGCTCTTGGACAGCATCTTATCCCCCTCCTCAGGTTGTAACCGCGCCGCACTCTAGACCCATCCGAGATCACGCGCAAGGGGGAAACGAACCCGGGTCACCATCTCGGGCCACCTGCGGCGCCTGCCCTGCGAAGAACCTCCGGTTGGGTTCGAAAGGCCGCAGCAGCAGCGGCCGTGCTTTGGCTCGGGCCGAGGTCCTTCCGCCTCCTCCAGAGGGGCACAGCCAGAGAAGTCGGCCGTGCGTCGGGGGCGTCAGGATGACGTGCCGAGTGCATCGGCCGTCAGGTTGCCCGCACCATCGGCCCATCTACCTCCTTCACCAGCGGCACATCTGCTCCACCCCGGGTAGGCCTGCCGGCCAACCCGGGGCTGGTCCGCCACTCACGGCCCGGGAAGCGCATCGGCCGTCAGTGCCGGCATGCACATCCGCACCCTCGCCCACGGCACATCCGCACCCTTGCCCACGGCACATCCGCACCCTCGCCCACGGCACATCCGCACCCGCACCCATGGCCTTTCCCCAGCCCCCAGCGCCAGAGCCCCTACTC
>VGRX01000302.1 GCA_016875215.1 Deltaproteobacteria bacterium | reverse complement strand
GGAGCGGACGGGGTCGCTCAGGTCGCGTTGCGTCGCTGCGGCCGGCGGCTCAGCAGGGTAGGGGGGGGCCGCCTCAGCCCCGGCGGAGGGCTCAGCGTCCGCCCCGTCCAGCTCCTCATCCGCCGAATCGCCCGGGTGCTCTGCACCGGTGTTCGTCTCGGATGTCTCGTCCGGAGTCTCGCTTTCCAGCTCGACGACCCTCATCGGCTCGTCCACCGTTCCTTCGACTTCGTCCTCAGAGTCCTCTTCGTCCGCGGTACCGGACGCTTCGCACGAGGAAGCGGAAGGATCGGGCTCCGGAAGCTCGCCGCCGGGCTGCACGGACTCGATTTCCGGTGCGAGCGCCTGTGCCTCGGGCTCGAAAGGCGGCAGTTCGGGTTCAGCGGGGCTTCCAGCGAGCTGCACGGGCTCGATTTCCGGTGCGAGCGCCTGTGCCTCGGGCTCGACGAGCTGGGTATCGGGTTCGACGAGCTGTGCCTCGGGCTCGGAAGGCGGCAATTCGGGTTCAGCAGGCTTTCCAGCGGGCTGCACCGGCTCGGTTTTCGGTTCGACGAGCTGGGTATCGGGCTCGATGAGCCGGGTCTCGGGCTCGACGAGCTGGGTCTCGGGCTCGACGAGCTGGGTCTCGGGCAACTGGGGTGCGGGGGGAGCGGGAATGGGTTCGGCAGCCGGCGCGGCGTCCGGATGAGACGGGGCGGATGTCCCAGCGGCGTGCGTCGCAGGAATCCCCTCCCGAGGAGTTGAAGGTGCGGCCTCGGCCCGGTCGGGCGCAGAGGTGGCGGAAGGCTCCGGCGGTGGCTCGGGTTGCTGAGGCTCGGGTGGGCGTTGGGAGCCTGCTGCAGGGGGGGCTGAGCCGCCGGAACGGAACAGGTCGGGCTCAGACACGGCCCTGGCAATCCGCTGTTCGAGATCGACGAGCCGCTGGACAAGGTGGCCGACCTGGACGGTCTGCGACGCACTTGCGACTCGGACGAGGGCCTCCTCGGCAGCGAACAGGGGGAACTCGCTGCGCCGAATCTGCTCGACTGCCTGGAGCATGACCTGGAGGTAATGGTGAAGATCGAAGGGGTTCCTTCCCTTGATGAGCTCGCCGAGCTCGTTGAGCTCCGACTGGCTGAGGTCTACGAGTTCCCTGTTCTTCCCGGAGACGGCAAGGACCATGGCGTGCCGGAGGTTCTGGAGCACCTCGGAGATGAACAGAAAGACGTCGTAGCCGGAGATGAAGACCTCCCGCAGCACAAGGAGGGCCTTGCGTGCGTCGCCTCCGAGCAGAGCGGAAAGGCAGTCGAGGACCCAACGGCGATCTGCGACGCCGAGCACTTCCTTGGCGAACTGTGCGGTGACCCGGCCGTCGGCAGCCGCGATGAGCTGGTCGAGGAGGCTCATGGAGTCGCGAACGCTGCCCTGGGTCTGGCGGACGACGATGGCGAGGGCTTCTTCGTCGACCTCGACCTGCTCTTTCTTGCAGATGCGGGCCAGATGGGCGACAAGGCCTGCGGTGGAGACCCGGCGGAAGTCGAATCGCTGGCAGCGTGACAGAATGGTGGCCGGCAGCTTCTGAGGGTCGGTGGTCGCGAGAATGAAGCGGACGTGCGGCGGCGGCTCTTCCAGCGTCTTGAGGAGAGCGTTGAACGCAGCTTCGGTGAGCATGTGGACTTCGTCGATGATCACGACCTTGAAGCGGTCTCTGGCTGTCGTGTAGCGCACTCCTTCCCTCAGCTCACGGATGTCGTCGATGCCTCGGTTGGATGCGGCGTCGAGCTCCATGACATCCATGCTGCGGCCCGCGGTGATCTCGACGCAGGAGACGCAGGTGTTGCAGGGGTGCGGGGTAGGGCCGTCCTTGCAGTTCAGTGCCTTCGCCAGCACCCGTGCGCACGTGGTCTTCCCAATGCCGCGGATGCCGGCGAAGAGATAGGCGTGGTGGATGCGTTGCCCCTCGATGGCCTTCTGGAGGGTCTTGCAGATGTGCTCCTGGCCAACGATATCCTCGAAGGTCTGAGGGCGATGCTTCCTGGCGAGCGCAAGATAGCCGGACATGCGGTTACTTTCCTTGTACTACGCAGGACACGAGCCAAACGTCACAAAGGGGGCCGGTGATAGCCGGGGCCGCACACGCCGGCGCCAGTACCGTTGCTTCCTTCCGGACCTGGCGGGGTTCCCGGCAACGACGTTGCGGTTGGTCCCCGGCTATCATGAGTGCGCCGGCATCACACCGATGCTGCCGCACAGCGGAGAGAATGGGAGTCGAACCCATGGTACCCCTTTTGAGGGCACACGCGATTTCCAATCGCGCCCCTTCGGCCACTCGGGCATCTCTCCAGAGGTCATTCCAAAGAGCCAAGTCAACTTATGTCATCCGCCCGCAGGTTGTCAAGCCTGAATCACCCGCCAGAATCGTCCGCCATTTCATGCAACCGCTGCCAGAATTCGGACTCACAGCGATTCGCAGCAGAGTGGGCGGACCGGCCCGAAGCCGCCACTGTCGCGGATCTCCGAACGAGTTTACATAATATCCCTTATCGGCGGTTAGGTCCTGGAGGTCGGAGCGTTGCAGCGGAGGTCTGGCGGCGTCGGGTGCGCAGGAAAGGTGGAGGTCAGTTCGGAGGCAACCGGTCCGGTATGCGGAAATCGGGTCTCAGCGGCAACGGGACGACGAGGCCGGCTGGCAAGGGAAGCATGGCGGAAAGCACGGGCACCATCCCGCGGTCGACAACGGCTTCGAGGTCGGTTTCCACCAGCCGTCGTGTTCCGGCCAGCGTCTGGCGACACTCGCCGGCCTGGAGAAGACTCCATTGGGCCGTCCGAGCAGCCTCCGGATGATCCGGCAGCAGCTTGCCCAGGCGCTGCCTGAAGCGGCGATCCTCGAGGAAATCGTTCGTGACGCCGTACGGATAGAAGCTCTCCTGCGTGAACGTCAACGCCCGAATGCGCTTCAGAGTCGTCTTCCGGGCCGGAAGGGTCAACCCGAACAACGACGCGGATACGGCAAGAAAAAGCAAGGAAAACAAGAAGATACGCAGCATTGCTCCGGGCTTGGCGGCACTCCACGCCGGCAAAGTGGGGCTTCACGCCAGGAAGAGAAGGCCGGGAACGGAGAGCACCAGCAGCGGAAGCGCGGTCCAGCCCCCCTCGAGCCCCGCGAGGTGGCCCAGGTTGAAGGTCACGAACCCCTCTCTCAGGAGCGGAAGGACTGCCTCGGTCACGGGGTTGAAAAAGGCCGTGTGAAACCCCTGGGACACGAGAGAGGATGCTCCGGTGACGAGCACCGAGACCAGGACGAGCGCAGCGACCACCATCCTGGAGACCAGCGGGGCCCCTCGCGACCAGAGGCTCGCCCAGTGCAGGATCAGCAGGGCTGCAAATGGCGCGAACGGCACGATGTAGCGAGGCCCCAGCGTCCAGCCGCCCCGCCACAGGGAATGACACGAAATGAATACCGTCAGGGCCAGCAGGGCCGTTGCCCCGGTGAAGAACAGAGCCCTCATCTGCGGGGGCTCGACCCGGCGCCGGCGAACCACGTAGTCGATGATCGCAGGTATGCAGAGGACCATCCACGGAGCAAAGAAGAAGAGCCCCTCGTACGGAGCGACGAACGCACCGAACAGATTCTCCAGGCGGGGTTCTCTCAGCCCCATGACGCCGGGCGCAATGTCCCGGACGAACCCGGGGTTCTCGAGCGTGGCGTACGCGGTCCGCCAGGGACGCCCGAACGCAGCGACGTGGAACCAGGCGGTCAGGAGGACCGGCAGGAGCCCCCCGAGGAACGCCCAGAGAATGGTCTTCGGTCTGGGCCTGCAGAACCACTGGTACGCAACCAGGACGACTGCGACCAGGGCCATCGGATACTCGGCGCTCACGGCCGTGGCGAGGAAGAACCCGGTGGCGGCCGGCCAGCGCGGCCGGTCGTCGGTGCGACTGCGCCACGCGGTCAGAAGTGCGAAGAACAGCAGGTAGGCCGTTACCTGGTGGCCGGCGAACATGTGGGAGTAGGTGTAGACCATCGACCCCACGCCCAGCCCGGCTGTGGCCAGGTCAGACAGCACGGGGTCGAACCCGGCCCGCAAGGCGAACCGCCGAAACAGTGACAGGAGGAGCAGTGTGGGCAGCACGACGGTGAACAGCCGAAGCACCAGGAGGATGGTCTCCTGGCTCACTTCCCTGCCCAGGGCGTCGGCAACCAGCTTGAGGACGGCGTAGACGGGGTAGCCCAGGAAGCTGGTTCCGGGAGCCTTGGCGGAGTAGAGCGTCCCCGCACAGTCGGGCGGCACGAGGGCGGGGTCGTCACATACGAGCGCCTTGTCGTTGACGTACCCCCAGCGGTCGTAGACCGAGCCTTCGTCCACAAACCCCCTACCCTGCTTCGCGGGCTTTCGATAGCCGATGGCGAAGGTCCCGTGGTCGAACATCGCGGCCGTCATGTAGGAGCGTGCGCGCTCGTTGGGATTGTGGATCGGAAAGAGAAACTGGGGATAGAGATACGCGGCCAGGAGGAACGTCCAGAGGAGGGCCGACGCGAGGAGCGACGGTCTGCCCTGAGCGGGGCCGAGGGGTCGTTTGTCGCCCATCACCGTCACCTCCGCTTCTTCGGAGGCTTGTTCGTGTCGGCCCGCTGCCAGTGGTGACGCAGGTGCACGGTGCCAAAGCCGATGGTCCCCTGGCGGGACAGTCCGTCGAGCAGGTCCCTGAGCCTTCCGGAAAGCGACCGGTCGCCCGCTACCCAGATGCCTGCAGGGAGCGGCTTGTCGAGGCGGATCGTCCCTTCCCACGGATCGCAGGCAACCGGCAGGCCCTGCAAAGCATCGGCGGCCTGTGCGGAACGTCCTGCAGTGTGCACGAAGACGACTTCGCCCGGGCCGATGCGGCTCGCAATGCGATCGGCAGCCTGGCTCCAGGCCCTTCGTGACGAGGGCTCGCCGACGTGCCAGACCCTGTCCAGCAACCAGGCGGAAAGCGCCAGGCAGGCCGCTGCGGCCACAAGCCACAGCCAGGGAAGGACGCGTCGCCCCCCCCCTACCCTCTCCAGCCCGCCGTGGAGCCACTTGCGGATGCTCACTGTGCCATTCTCCGTTGACCGGTGGTGTCTCGTGCCACTGCCTCGGTCCGACTGCACGGCCTTCGCCTGCCGGGCCGGTGAGCTCCTCGGAACGGAGTCACCGAGACGGCGTTCCTATAGCACACGACGCGCCGTACATGCAATCACATGGGGTTGAAAACCTCGGTCTTCTCGACCAGAAAGGCCGGGGCGGTCGGGGACTTCTTGGTCACGCCGCCGTAGATGAGCACCTTCCCGTCGGCCGTGGGCAGGGTGCCATGGCCCCAGCGAGGGTACAGCATCGGGATCGGGAAGGCCTCGCCCGGGCCGATGTCGACGACCGTCTCGCCATTCTCGTTCCAGTACTCAAAGATGATCTCCACCGTCTCCGCGGCCTGGAGCGCCTGGCCCTTCTGCGCAAGCCCGCCGGCGAGAAGCACTGCGTTGCCGCGCAGCGGCGTGGCCGTGAGCGCACCGCGAGGGCTCTTCATGACGAAGGCCCCGGCTTCCCCCACCCACTTTTCCTGCACGGTGTGCCAGACGCAGATGTCCTTGGTCGGCGACTGGTGGGCCGAGTCGGAGAAGCCGCCAGCCATGTAGATGAAATGGCGCGGGGGCACATAGGCCGCTGCGTGAAGGGTCTTGCGGGCAGGCGTCGGGCTGTTGGGGCCAGCGTTGGAGCACAGGCTCACCGCTCCGGGGTCGAACGCCTGCGCGTTGATGTCGAAGATCTCCATGGTGTCACGGATCGTCCCC
>VGRX01000301.1 GCA_016875215.1 Deltaproteobacteria bacterium | reverse complement strand
CTGGAACCCGAAGCCGAACTTGCCGTGCATGTTCTTGGCCGCAGCCGGAGGTGCCGCGGTCGAGGCAAACAACGCAACGAGCGCAAGCAGGACGATTCGGAATCTCATGCCATCCTCCCCAGCAGGTCACAGGTCCGCAAACGGTCCCCCCTGGCAGTCCATGTCGAGCAGCATCCAGTTGTAGTTGGCCAGCAGGAAGAGGTAGCACCCGGTGCGGGTTTCGCCCCCCTTGTTCGTGTACTCGAAGGTCCACCTCGCGACGCGGGCCATGTCGGTCTCGGACAGCATCCCCAGGACGCGGTCCTTGCGCCCCCGGGCATCCACGAACTCGCCGTAGTCGGGCCCTGCGGCCGCCACCTGGCCGGAGATGCGCTCACGGAGCGCTGCCCAGGCCCCCATGGTGTCGGTGCTTCCCCGCATGCGCAGCAGGTCGGTGTACTCGAGCTCTTGCGCCGTGCGTGCGAGGATCGGCTCGAGCTCGTTGCTGCGGGCCAGCTCGAAGATCACCTGTCCGGTATGGGAAACCGCGGCTACGTCGGTCGCGGCATCCATGAAGGTCTTGAAACGGGTGGGCCCTTCTTCTTCCGACTTGTCGTGGAGCGGCACGTCGGTCCATTCGAGCAGGTCGGCAGCAGCGGACTTCTCCCAGCTCCCGACCGGCGGGGTCGGCGGGCCGAGCTTCATTCCGAGGCCCCCCAGGTAGTTGTACTCTGCGATGTTGGCCGGCGGCGGCCTGCGACGGCCGGACGAAGGCGTCCCGTTTGCGGTTGCCGGCTCCACCTGGGGCTGCCCCTTGGATGCCTTGGCCGCGGGATCGCCGGGACCGGCGTCTCCCACCCCCTGTGCCGCTGTACCGCTCGAGGCAGCCGGCTTGTCGGAAGCAGGGGCCGAAACGGGCGGGGCTGACTCGGGGGATGCCTGCACGCCCGCGCTTGCTGCCGGGTCGGGGGCAGTTGCGGGACTCTCCCCCCCTCCCTTGCGACAGCCGGGCAGAACGAGGAACAGCAGGAGCAGCAGGGGCAAGGTTCTCATCTGGATGTGCCTCCGTCAGCCGGTTCTCTACACGGGGTCTTCCCGTTCGCCTGTCTTCGGGCTGCCGCTCGGGAGGCTGCCCGAAACCGCCTCGCCGCTGCGACCGCTTCCATCGGACGTCTGGCGGCCTGCGGCCTGCAGCCCGCGGCCTTCAGCTCCATGATCGCCGGTCGAGGCGAGCATGTCCAGACAGTATCCTACAAGGAAGAGGGAACCGCAACACAGGTGAGGTCCGCCGCGAATCGCGGCGAGCCTCCGGAATGCAGCGGCGGGGTCGGGGTGGACCTCGACGGGTACCTGGGTCACGAGCCGGGCCAGGTCGGCCGGATCATGTCCGTTGATTCTGCCGGGGCTCGTCAACAGGAGCCTCGAGGCAATCCGCTCCAGCACGGGGAGGATGGCAGCGACGTCCTTGTCCTCCTTGGCTGCGTAGAGCACCGCCGGACGATGCGGATAGCGGTGGGTCCAGGCGCCGGCGAGCGCCTCGATGGCCGGCAGGTTGTGCCCCCCGTCCAGCAGCACGGGGGTCCCCCAGGCCAGTCGGAGGTCGAAGCGTCCGGGCCAGGATGCGCTGCCAAGGCCGGTGCGGAGCGCGGCCCTGCATGCATCGACCGGAAGGAGTGTGGCAGCGGCTGCGGCTGCGATGCCCGCGTTCTGCACCTGGTAGTGCCCCGTCAGCGACAGGCTGAGCCCCTCGATCCGGCAGCCGAGGCCCTCGAAAGACCAGCGCTCGGGGATACCGGAGGCGCAGAAGTCCGTCCCTTCCATGAGCAGCCGCCCTCCGACCGAGCCGCAGTGGTCCCGGATGATGCGCTCCGCCTCCGGCTTCTGCCGTGCGACCACGTTCGTCCCCCCCGGACGGGTGACCCCGAGCTTCTCACGAGTGATCGAAGCCAGGTCGGGCCCCAGGAACCGCATGTGGTCCATCCCGAGCGGCGTGATGATCGAAACCTCGGGCTCGACGACGTTGGTCGCGTCCAGGCGGCCGCCCAGCCCGACCTCGACGACCGAGAAGGCTGGCTGCTCGTCCGCCATGCAGAGGAAGGAGGCCGCGGTGATGAGCTCGAAGCCGGTCAGAAGGCCGGGGAGGGCGGCCTCCACCTCGAGCACCCTGCGTACCGCATCGTCGAGCCTGGACGCCCCGACCCGTTCCCCGCAAAGCACGAGCCGCTCGGTGTAGGATACCAGGTGCGGCGAGGTATACAGGGCAACCGTGTGCCCCGCTGCCCGCAATGTCGCATCGAGGAAGGCCGCCACCGACCCCTTGCCGTTCGTCCCTGCGATGATGATGGTGCGGCCGATACGCCGTTCAGGGTGATCGAGCGCCTGCATCGCCGCTTTCATGCGGTCAAGCGACAGTTTGATGCCCTGGATGCCGCGTCGCTCGATCTCGGCCTGGAGAATCAGCGGTTCCTGCGACATGGATTCACCCCTCGGGGGCCGGCTGAACGGCTATAGCGGAAGGAACAGGCCGTGCCCGCGAAGCAGCCCGGACACAGGGTCCGGAACCGTTGCAGACAGCACGAGGATGAAGGGAAGCTGCCCCGGCGTCATGACGTTCCCGAGATGGTCCTTCACCGCTGCCAGGTCGGTGAGCCCCAGCGGCCCCAGCGGCCCGGAGGGGCAGTCCACGCAGGTCTCCACCTTGTACACCTGGTTGAAGAACGGCATGGCGCCTCCGCCTTCCAGGAGCAGAGACGGCGGGCCGGCGACGAGGCCGGACCGGATCTCGAGGACGTCCTTGCCGTCCGCACCGGTCTTCGTCGCTGCCACGTTGGCGGCAAGCAGTGTGCCGTTCGAATTCAGGTAGATCCCTTCGTAGTGGGGCGTTCCCTGGCCCAGCGAAACGAACTTCGGGAAGAAAGTGACCTTCCCCGTTGCCGCGGCACGGACTGCCAGGAATGCCTGAGACCCCGCCACGTAGAGGTTCCCGGCGTTGTCGAGCCGGATGGACCGGATCGTCGGGGCCGCCTCGTTGGCGCCGTAGTCCTTCTCCACGAGCGGAACCAGGATCGGCTGCGTGACGTCGTCGTCGCCCTTGACGGCAAAGACCTTGACGAAACGGCCGCCGCCCTGCTTGTCCAGACTCGCTGCGATGTGGGGGCTGGAACCCTCGAAACACGAGGTGGTGGGGGAATCGCAGGTCCCCTGCTGCTCCGGGAGCCAGAGTGCCGTGACAGCGGGGTGCAGCAGCCCGGTACCCAGTTGGACGTCCTTGGGGCGCAGGGGGTTGCAGACCCACGTGGGCCCCTCGTTTCGACCGCACAGGACCACCAGACAAGCCCCTTCCGGGGCAATGTCGGCAGCGATCTCGAACCCGACCGCAACCATCTCCGAGAAGCCGGGCTTGACCCCGCCGATCGTCGTGTAGTTCCTCTGGACCACCGACCTGGGACGGTAGGCATCTCCCATGCCGGTGCACACCTTCTTGACCTCGTTCTTGAACGAGCTGTTCCACTGGAAGGAGCCGCCGGAGTAGTAGTTGAGAGCGGACGGCGGACCGACGGCAACCGGTCCGTCGAGGTCAGCCCCCGGCTGCTCTATTGCCAAGTTGGTGACCTGGAGCTTGGCCTTGCCGTCGGCGTTGACGAAGTAGACCGTCGGGGCCGGGTCCCCCTTGTCGTGCAGGCCCGTGAAGTGGACCAGGTCGGGAGTGCTGGAGACACGGGTCAGCCCGGTCTGGGTCAGCGTGCCGATCGACCAGGTCGCGTCCAGCCAGCCCGCGCACTTCAGGTTGAAGCAGAAATCGCCGACCGTCTCCTGCTGGCCGTCGTCGCAGGGATGGCCCGCGTTCTCTGTCTTGCCGCAGTCCACGCACACGTCGAACCCGCCCTGGCAGGTCCCGTTGGCGCACGACTCTCCCTTGGTGCACTTGTCGCCGTCGTCGCACGCGGTCCCGTCGGGCCAGGCCTGGCCGACGCACTTGCCCGACTTGGGCTGGCAGACGTTCTCGACGCATTGGGGGAGCGCAGGGCAGCCGATCACCTCCTTGGACTGGCAGGCGCCCGCCTTGCAGGCTTCTACCGTGCACAGGCTGTCATCCGTATTGCAGGCGCTTCCGTCCTGGAGCGGGGCCCCCTTGCAGACTCCGCTGCCATCGCACTTGTCGTTCGAAGTGCACGGATTGGAATCGTCGCACCCCTTCTCCGGGCCGAGAAGCTCGTCCTTGCACTCGCCGGTGGACGCCGCACCCTCAATCGCAATGCAGGGGGACGGCGACTGCGGGCAGATGATGATGCTCTTGAGGTCCACCTGGCACAGGCCGTCCAGGCAGAGCAGCGTCCCGTTGCACAAGTCGCCGTCCTCGAACACCGAGCATTCGGCGTCATTGGAGCACTTGCACTTCTCCGGGACGAAAATCCCCTGGCAGACCCCCTCCTTGCACTCGTCCGCATCGGTACACGGGTTGGAATCATCGCATCCGGGGCCGTCCAGCACGTCCTCGTAGGTGCACTCGCCGCTCAGCGGCTGGCAGCTTCCGCCCTTGAGGCATTGCTGGTCGGGGCACGGCTTGATTCCGTCGTGAACGCACTCCCCCTTCTCGTTGCAGTGGGGATTGGTAGCGCACAGGTCGGAGTTGGAGCACCCCTTCCCCGTGTGAGCCTCCATCTGGCACCCCTCCAGCGGGTCGCAGTGCCAGGTGAGGCACTCGCTCCCCTTCTGGCAGAGGGAATCGTCGGGCTGGTGCTCGCACTTGCCGCCGATGCAGCTGTCCATCGTGCAGGCGATGCCGTCATCACAGTTGCAGGAATCGGGGGGGATGGCGTCGGACGGGGTATCGTCCCCGGTCCCGTCTCCGGGAATCGTGTCGGGCAGCACCCCGTCTCCCGGAGTGTGCTCGACCTGCTCCGGGAGGGCGTCACCGGCAGAATCGGTGCCCAGGTCATCCGGGACATCCGCCCCTGAGGTGTAGGTCAACCCGCCCGGTACCGGCGCATCGAAGCGGCATGCAGGCAGGAGAACGACCAGGGTGACCAGGAGACAAGGCGCGACGCGAGCGAACATTGGAGCTCTCCCTTCTCCCGCATCCTACATGCGGGGGCGAGCGTCATTCTACTGCAATCGGGAAGGTGGTGCAAAATAGAGGCGGCGGCGTTGAATCGGTCCGCCGGTCGAGACCGGCCCGGCTGCAAGGCGCGAGCCGAGCGACGACCGAGGCGCACTTGCCGTGCGTTGCAGGGAGGAGCGAGGCGATGAACGCAGCAGACGGGGTGGTATCGGCCGGCGGCTAGAAGAACTTCTCGAGGCACTCGTAGAGGGCAGCGGTGGGCTCCCACATGCAAGACCCGCCGGGGCCGAACGGGCCGCACGAGGTCAGGGCCGGGTTGAAGCACTCGTAGTAGTCGGACCATATGCAGGGGGAGGCCACCGGCATGTCGGCAGACACGCACAGCTCCCCGCTGCAGCCGCCGACCACGCACCCGGTGTTGATCGGAACGCACGTGCAGGTGGCTGGATCGAGCTCGTAGCCGTCCGCACAGCCAATCTCCCCGCACGTGGCCGGCATGCAGACGCCCATGCAGAACATGGCGTCCTGCTCCGCTCCGTCTCCGCTCCCGCCGTAGCAGAACGTGTTCGGATCCGCAGTGCAGAACATCCCGGAGGGGCACTCCGAGTCGTCCACGCAGTAGATCGGCTCCTCGATCGGCTGGCACACGCCCGGGCCCATGCACTTCTCCCCCGGGCCGCACTTGAATCCGTCGTAGATGAACTCGCAGAAGAACCCGGCCGGGCAGTCGGCATCCTGGAAGCACTCGGACGGCGGGGGCACCGGCACCCC
>VGRX01000300.1 GCA_016875215.1 Deltaproteobacteria bacterium | reverse complement strand
TCACTGCCTGTTGCCCACGGCCCATCTGCAGGGCCCCTCCCGCGTGGTCGGGGTTGGGTAACACTGCCTGCTGCCCACGGCCCATCTGCAGGGCCCCTCCCGCGTGGTCGGGGTTGGGTATCACTGCCTGCTGCCCACGGCCCATCTGCAGGGCCCCTCCCGCGTGGTCGGGGCTGGGTATCACTGCCTGCTGCCCACGGCCCATCTGCAGGGCCCCTCCCGCGTGGTCGGGGTTGGGTTTTCGTACTCAGGGCAGATCCCTCGTGTTCCATTCGTCCGTCCAGGCCGTTCCTCCCGGCGCTGCCGTGCCCTCAGCCGGAGGATACCTCCCCATGCCCCGCCAGGGAAGGGGCTCCACCCGATCGCCGGCCAGCGTCCCCGGCTCCTGGTCCTTCATCCAGCCGTCCAGCAGGAACGCATAGGTCCGCACGTGTCCCGGCTCGACCGGCGGCAGACCGTCCGCCCGGAACTCCAGGTCGATGGCCTCACCGTGAGACGAGACGACGAACCGGTCGTCCGCGGCGGCCACCAGTCCGGTCACGTCCCCCAGCCGCGTGTATCGGCCCGGAGCCACGATGTACTCAGGCATGGCCGGCCGGAACGAGTCGCCGTCATAGCCGAGCGGCACGCCGTCGCCGGCCCGGGTGGCCAGCGGATAGCCGCTGCGCCACAGCCTTGCCTGCGCGAGCGGAACCTCCCGGGTCCGGAACGCAGGCGGGGTCCCTCCTCGGTCCACCCGGATTCGATCCCAGTAGACCCTTAGGTTGGTCGACAGCCGCACCCTCTGGACCCGATTCCGGAACTGCCCGGACAGATTCAGCACCACCGTCTTGTCCAGTCCGGCCGGGTGTCCGGCATAGTCCCACACCCGCCTCCAACTCCCGGTGCGCCCGGAATTTGCAGCACCGCCAGCCGGGCCCGCTGTTGCGGCGTTGCTCCCGATATCCCCGGTCCCCCTGCCCCCGGGCCGCACCCCCATTTTCGGAACGCCGCTGTCGTCCACGTCCAACGCCGGCCCGAACGGTGTCACCCCGGCAGCCGTCGCGGCCGCCATCTCCTCCATGCTCGGGTAGCGCACCCAGCCGTCCAACACCAGCAGCACCGGAGCGGAGGGATCCGCTTCCCCGAGGTCCAGGATCAGCTCGTGAGTCTCGGCCAGCCCGTCGAGCCGGGACAACTCGAACGTCTCGACCGGCACGCCGTCTCTCTGGGAAAGCTCCTCCACAACGTTGTTTCCCCACCCGTCCACGGCCCCCTTTATCGGCTCGAGCTGCGTCAGGAGAAGGAGCCCGGTTTCATCCCGCGGGGGGGTGAACTGGTACCGCTCCCGCGCAGCGATTTCCGTGCCGAATCGGTGGTCGACCGCCAGCAGCCGGACTCGGTCCGTAAACAGGATCTCCTCCAACGGCTCGACCAGCCGGAGACGGAACAGGCCGGACTCGGCAGCGGGAAGCCCGGCCGGAAGGACGTACATTTCGTCGACGTCGGCATCGACTCCGACCCCGGGGGATTCCTCCAGGCCGAGCGCGGCCGATCCGATCAGGTCCGTGAGGAAGCGGTGCTTCTCACCGTCCCACGCAAACAGCAGCGGGCAGGACGACTTGAGCCCCTTCTCCTTCAGGGCAAGCACACGGCCAGCGTCCAGATCCACGATCGGCTGCCGGATTCCGCCGGGCCACGACGCCCTCAGGAACTCGACCGTCGTCGCATCGCCGAAGCCCAGGTAGATCTCGGCGGGGGCGCTGCCCAGGTAGCTCCCGCCGCCCATCAGCACCGACTGCCAGAGCGCTCCCACGCGGGCATCCACCATGGTACCCAGCCCCTCACGGTTGGAGCCGAGCTGTCCCTCGAACGTCACCCGGAGCCATCCGGCCGGCGGTCTGCCCCGGTTCAGCACGGGGGCCGCACCGGCGCTCGTCGAAACCACCAGGTCGAGGCTCCCGTTGCCGTCCAGCATGGCAGGAATGCCCCCCCGCATCCCTCCGCCAGGTCCCCCGGGCGGAAGCTCGATCCGCAGCACGTCCGGCGCAGATGTCCTGGAAAACGGTCCGACCAGCCACAGCCCGTCCGTCGCTGCCGACACCAGCGAAGGCCTCCCATCGCCGTCGGGATCCGCCACGGTCAGGCCAAGCCCGGGGCCGGCCGGGAGCTTCCCCGACCACTCGTCCGCCCATCGGGGTCGCTCGAACCCCTTTCGCGTCCCCAGGCGGACCTCGATTGCCGGCCCGGACCAAAGCGAGAACGCCAGGTCGAGCATCCCGTCCCCGTCCAGGTCCGCAGCCACGGCGGCGACCGCATTCGGCGGAAGATCCAGCGCGGTCCGCAGCGGTTCCCCAGCCTCGGCAAAGGTCCCGTCCCGGAGGTTCAGGAAAGCCTGCGTCGCCCCTCCGATGTCCATCTTCAGGAGATCCACGTCGTTGTCGCGATCCAGGTCGATCCAGAACGCAGACAGCGCATGCCCGGAACCCCCGAGCCCCGCCTCTTGAGCCCTCTCCCGGAACGTCCCCTTGCCGTCGTTCTCGAACAGCAGCGGCGCTCCGGGCGGCAGGGTGGAGAGGTCCGTTCCCTGCCAGAGCTTCGTCTCCGGAATGCCGAGCCGCGCCACGTACACGTCGAGGTTCCCGTCGTGGTCGAAGTCGACCGGAATCGCGGTCGCACACCAGCCGCCGCCCGAGATTCCCCAGCCCGGAGCTTTCTCGAACGTCCCGTCCCCCCGGTTCCTCAGGGCCCTCACGCCCTTTGGCCCCGTCAGCACCAGGTCAGGGTCTCCGTCCCCGTCCAGGTCGCCTGCAGCGACCCCCGACACCCCCTCCAGCGTGGCCAGGTATCCCGTATTCGAGTGCAGCGCGTCAGGCATCTCCCGGGGGGGGAAGGCCGGCTGTGCCGGAACGGAAAACGTCCCCTTCCCGTCGTTGAGCAGGAGCACCAGGTCTTCGGGAGGTCCCCGCCCGGCCTGCGAAGCTCCCCCGGTTCCCTCTCCCGTGTCGGGGAGCGCCTGCCGGGCCGCTCCCGCGTCACCAGCGGGACCGCGGAGCGCGTCCGGGCTCAGGCCTCCCTCCGGGAGCTCCACGGTCACCGGCCCGCACGCGGCTCGAACGATGTCGAGATCCCCGTCCCCGTCGAAGTCCGCCACCGCAACGCCGGCTCCGGCGCCGCATGGAACCGCGGTCGACAGGAGGGGAGAGTCGATGGCTTTCCTCGGAGCGTCCGCTCCGGTCTTGAGGATGGACCACTCGTACGTCGGTATCGCCAGCGCTCGGCTCCGCGGAGCGGGCAGGACCTCGGGCAGCAGCGCCAGGTCCCCCATCCCCCGGTAGCGGAACTCGAACTTCTCGGCCCATATGTCCTCCCGCACCTTCTCGAAGCGGGCCAGCGTCTCGTTCCCTTCCGCTTCCCTCCCCTGCTGGAGAAGGAACTGCGCCAGCGAGTACCACCCCGACGCGAAGAGGGGCTCCGTCTCCACCGACTTGCGGTAGAACTCCTCCGCCTCCGGCAGGTTCCCCGCTGCCGACGCGGCCAACCCCAGGCTGTAGTACAGGTGGGCCTGCTTGCGCCCGAACCGCTTGGCCGCAATCCGGAATGCATCCAGCGCCTCCCCCCCCTTGCCCAGCTTGAGCCGGACGTGCCCCAGAAGATAGGGGGGCTCGGCCCGGTCGGAAAGCACCTGGGTCATGCGCTCGAGCCCGTCCACGGCCGAGCCCATGTCCCCCCCCTGGTAGTAGCGCGCCAGCGCGGCCGCAAAGGCTGCCGGGTAGCTTGTCGGCGCAACCTGCGCCACGCCGAGGAACTCCGCCTCCGCCTCCCGGTAGCGGCGCTGCTCCAGGAGCGCAACGCCACGGTTGAAGCGGCCAAGCTCGCCATCGGGCACCTCGTCGGTCCAGGCCGGGGGAGGGGGAGTCACCGCACCGACCGATGCTGCGTCGGCGCTTTCCGCCGGGGCCGGCGCCTTTCCCGCGGACGACGGGTCGTCAACCTTGCGGCAGGCCCCTGCACCGAGGCAGATCCACAGTGTGATTCCCGATAGGACTGCAGCACACCTTCCAAGTGCCATACGTTCTCCTTTCCGGCCAACTCCGCACATCGTGCGAGCTGCCATGTGCCGATTCGAGTCGGGGGCGCTACTGCTTCTCACACACTCCGCAGCCCGAACCCGGAAACCCGCTTGTACCACAGAGGCCGCTCCGTTTCATCCATTTCCGGCAAGTCGCCCCCGCATCCAGGGACGACGAGAAGAGCGGACGATCCGGGACAGGCCGGCGCTCACTCCTTCGGAAACTTCTCCGCCAGCTTCTTCCCCGCCTCGCGGACCGACACGGGCAGCCAGGAGCAGGAGGAGTCCGCCTGGCAGGGATCGTCGGACAGCTTCTTCCCGCCCGTGACCATGAAGACCGCGATCTGGTTTTCGACCAGGTTGTTGATGTTGAACTTCCTTCCGGGGTGTGATGGCTCGACTCCGTGGGCACCCAGCGGAAAGGTGAACGGAAGCCGCACAGCCTGGAATCCGTCCGGGGACTCTACAAGCCCGGTGGCCGGCATGGCGAATGGCACCGGCAGGCCGGTGTCGGGGTCGGTCCTGGCCGTTGCGCGGACAGGGGAGTCGAGGCCCGGCTCCCCGAATTCGTTGGTCCCGCCGTCCAGGTCGTCCGCGTCCGCATGCACCGGCAGGGGCGGCGGCGGGTCGATGCCCACATAGCCGTCGAACTCCTTGGGCCAGCGCAGGTCGAGCACCAGCTTGCCCGTGTTCTCGACCCAGTCCTTGATGGTCAGGACCGAGCTGGTGTGGCGCCAGAACCCTTCCACCCCTTCGGCTACGCCGGCCTGGATCAGCCGGGCATTCGCGGGGACCCCGCCGTTGAAGTCGGATGGCAGGTACTCGAGCGCACCCGAGGCCCTCCCCAGGCTCATCGTCGTCGATACCGCCACGTTCGGATCTCCGACGGAGTGATACAGGATCACCGACGCCTGCGCCGGAAGCGGCCCCTCGTCATAGGAGAAGTCCAGCCGGCCGGCCTTGGAGTAGTGCGGCGCCCAGTTGATCGGGTCCCCCCGGGTCAGCACGAGCGACGCAAACCCGATGAGCCTGCGGAACTCGGGGTTGTTCCGCCCCCGGCCGAACCCCGTGCCCAGGGCCACCAGCGGCGAACCCGCCGGGAAGATCGCCCCTTCGTACTGCGCCTCGATCCCGAACGTGTCAAACGACTCCTTGAGCGCCCCGTCCCAGCCGTCGTAGACCTCGACCTCCCACAGATCCCCGAACAGCATCGAGCGGTTCAGGTCCGGCATCGGGCACGAGGCCGGACCCGTCGGCTTGCCGTCCTCGTCCGTCGCCACGGTCCAGGTACCCGGTGCGCACGAGACCGGCACCGGCTGCGTGTCTCCGTCCTTCAGCCCCAGCAGCGGCCGCTTCTCCACCGCCGATACCGCATCGAACGGCAGCGACACCCGGAACCCCCGGCCGTCCGGATGCCGGAAGGCCGACACCTCCTCTCCGCTTGTCCGGTTGCGGACCACGACCCGGTCTCCCGGCCGGATCGTCGTGGTGCGCAGCACCGGGTAGTAGTGGGGCCGGGGCACCTGGAGAGGCCGGTTCTCCCGGTGCAGGTGGTTGATCATGAACGCCACCTCCACCGTGTCCTCGTCGTCGGCCAGCGGCGTGAAGATCACGAACGGTCCCATGAACGGCATCAGCACCGCTTCCGGGACGCCGGGGTTGGTCGAACGGTACCCTACCATGGCGAGCCCGCCCGCACCGGAAATCGGAGTGGCAGCCGATACGGTGGCCTCGGCTCCCGCCGCCACCTGAGAGATGATGGCCCCCATCGACTGGCCCCAGATCGGGTAGCCCGGATTGCCTGCACCCCCCCCAA
>VGRX01000299.1 GCA_016875215.1 Deltaproteobacteria bacterium | reverse complement strand
GGGGGATCGGGACGTCGGGTGACGAGGCCTCGGGGGCGATGGCGTCTGCCGGTCCGAGGTCCGCACGGCCTGCCTCCTCGCCGGTCCCGTTCCCATCGTGCCCCTGCCACCAGCTCTCGTCTTTGACCTCCGCAGGGGTCTGAGCGGTGTTGCCGCCGCAAGCGCAGGCCAGCAGCAGGGCCGCTCCCAGGTACGGGTGGAAACGTGACATGGCGACCTCCCTCGGCCGTGACGATGCGGCCGCGTGCATCTCGACGGAGCGATTCCGAGGCGCAAGGGTATGCGTCCGCACACGCCCTGTCAAGATCGCGTCCGCACCAGCTCCCGGCTGGTGGATCTTGGGGATGCCCAAATCCACCATCAACGGCGTCGAGAGGGCGATGAGCCTGCCTGTGTGGGGAATCCCTGGCCACCAGATCGGTGCCAGATGCAAGGCGCGACCGAGCCAGCCGAATGAGGCGTGGCCTAAGCCACGTCGCAGTGAGGCGGCGACAGAGCAACGCCGCAGGTGGCCCGAGATGGTGGATCAGGGGATGCGACACTTGTTGCGCTGGAACAGAGCAACTGGTATCCTCCTCTGGTGCGAGGTGATGCCATGAGAACGGTGCTTGCAACTCTGTTTTTCGTCGCTGTTGCCGGTGGGTCGTACGGGCCTCTGATGGCTGCGTGCAACGGAGACTCGGACTGCGCTCCGGGCGAGATCTGCATCGGCGGTATCTGCGAGAAGGTCTGCATCCCGAGCTGCGAGGGGAAGGAATGCGGCCCCAACGGCTGCGGCGACGTGTGCGGGAAGTGCCCTCCGGGGGTGGCCTGCCTGGACAGCGGCAAGTGCGACTGCGTGCCTCAGTGCGACGGGAAGATCTGCGGCCCCAACGGCTGCGGCGGGTACTGCGGCAACGGTTCCGGGTCGACCCAGGGGTGTCCGCCCGGGATGGAGTGCGATCTCGAGAAGTTCAAGTGCGTCGAGCCGTGCAAGCCCGTCTGCAAGGGGCTCGAGTGCGGCGATGACGGCTGCGGCGGAAGCTGCGGCGAGTGCCAGGCCGGCATGGAGTGCGTGGAGGGGAAGTGCGAGCTCTCCTGCCAGGACGAATGCGAGCCGGGGGGGAAGGGGTGCGAGGAAGGCAAGCCGTGGGCGTGCATGAAGGACCAGGACGGCTGCACCATCCGGGCCTACTCGGACTGCAAGGCCGATGAGGTCTGCGCCGAAGGTCTGTGCGTGCCTGCCCGGGTCCCGGTCGACGGGCAGGACGACGAGGTGACCGAGGTGGAGGATGCGGCCGCCGACGATGCCGAGGTACCGGAGGAGGACATCGTTCCCACCGGGCAGGACGTTCGCGGCGGCAGCGACGTTCCGGGGCGCACGGAGGAGGTGCGCTCGGCTCCGGACGACGCCGAACCGCTTCCCCGGGCGGACGCGACGCCTTCGGCAGATACCACCGGGACCGTTCCGAAGGACAAGGAGAAGAAGAGCGGCTGCCAGGCCGGGCCCTTCGCAGGGGCCGGCTGGGCCGTTCTCGTCGCAGGCATTCTGCTTCTCGTTGCCTGGAGGCGCCGGCAGGCCGCATAGCGAGGTGCTTCGGGGGAGAGGCGCCATGGGATATCCACGATCATCTTGCGAGGAATGACATGAGGAAGCTTGCGCTCTTGTTCGCGTTGGCATTGGCGGTGACCGGCTGCTCCGGAGGCGGAAACAAGGTCGTCCCGAAGACCGACCTGGGAGATGCCGGAGAGGTGACCGACGGAGCGGGCGACATCGAGGCGCCGGACGCCCGAGGGCCGGACGGAAAAGGGCCCGACGCTTCGGACGGGACGGTCGGTCCGGACGGGCAGGTCGAGGAGACCGGCCCGGACTGGACGGTGGGGCCGGACGGGGAGACCCCTCCCGAAGAGCTGCCCTGTCAGCCCGACTGCACCGGCCGTGACTGCGGCGACGACGGCTGCGGCGGGAGCTGCGGCTCGTGCATCGGCCCTGACGTATGCGGGGCGAACGGTCTCTGCGTTCCCCCGCCTTGCCAGTCCTCCAAGGATTGTCCGGGCGATCTGGTCTGCAACCAGGCGGCAGGCTACTGCGTCGAGTGTCTCGGGAACGAGGATTGCGGGGATGACGCCATCTGCGGACCCGATTCCAAGTGTGTGCCGGTGCACAAGTGCGCCTCGGACAAGGATTGCAAGGAATGGGACATGGTGTGCGACAAGGCGCTCGCCTACTGCGTGGAGTGCCTTGCTCATGCCGACTGCCCTGAAACCGCCTTCTGCAAGGATTCGTTCTGCCTGCCGGATGTCTGTGAGGGGGGCGTGCAGGGGTGCGACGGCAACGTCATCGGGATCTGTCTCCCGGAAGGGAGCGGCTGGCAGACGGTGCAGGCCTGCGGGGCAATCCAGTACTGCGAGGCCGGTGTGTGCCACGACCAGGTGTGTCCCCCGGGGCAGGCGTACTGCGACGGCGAGCTGGCCATGCAGTGCGATGCCATCGGCAAGGAGAGCGCACAGATCAAGGACTGCGAGGCGGCAGAGCTCCACTGCGTCGGGGGGGAATGCCTCGACCTGGTGTGCGCTCCGGATGCGATGTTCTGCTCCGACAGCATGACGCCGGCCCTCTGCGGGAGCGACGGCATGGTATTCCAGCCGCAGGCGCCTTGCGCCAACGGCACGTACTGCTTCGGCGGGGCGTGCGTGCCCTGGAAGTGCAAGCCTGCGGCGCCGGTGTGCAACGGGAACATCGTCACCCTCTGCAACGAGGTGGGTTCCGGGCCCCAGCCCGGGGGTACCGACTGCACGCCGGCCGGGCAATGCTGCTACTCCGGGGAGTGCAAACCCCCTGCCGAGGAGATCTGCGACGGCGTGGACAACGACTGCGACGCCAAGGTGGACGAGGGGTGTGATGCCGACGGGGACGGCTGGTGCGCTTCGGTCAAGCAGGTCGTGGGCAAGCCGCCGGTCTGCCCGAACGGCGGCGGGGACTGCGACGACAAGGTCAAGGAGACCCACCCTGGTCAGCCGGACGCTCCGGGTGACCAGGTCGACAACAACTGCAACGGTGCGGTGGACGAAGGGTTGACGTGCGCCGGGACCTGCACCGGCCACACCCTGGACGCCTACCTCTGTGCGCTCGAGCTCTGCTACCAGGCCGCACCGGTCACCGCGGCATTCAGCTCGCCCACCGGGGACAACATCGAGACGGCATGGGAAGCCGTGGCGCATTTCGGCAACCCGGCCAACAGCCTCGCTCCGAAGGCCGGCGCCAGCTACGGGCTCCTCGCCACCGGGCCTGCCACAGGGACGGCGCACTCGACCGATCTTCCCGGCGGCACCTCCATCGGCGACCCCTATGCCAAGGACGGCTACCAGACCTTCGACAACGTCGAGTTCAAGATCGTGATGAAGGCGCCGCCGGGGGCGCTCGGCTTCTCCGTCGACTTCATCTTCATGTCGGTGGAATACGAGGAGTACATCGGCACCTCGTTCAATGACAAGTTCTACATCTTCCTGACCGGGCCGACGACGACCGGGGGGCAGAAGGTCGTGATCAACTCCGCGGCCTGCAGCAACCCCAACGCCTACTACGACTTTATCGAGCCGGGCACGGGTGAGAAGCGCTGCTACATCGCGATCAACACCGCTTTCAGCGAGCCATGCTCCAACCCGACGACCAACATCGGGGGCACCGGCTTCGAGTGCGGCCCGCCTGACTCCCAGCACGGCTCGTCGACCGGATGGCTCACCACGAAATGGCCCGTTGCGGCCGGGGAGCAGTTCGAGCTGGTCTTCCACATCCACGATGCGTCGGACGGCATCTTCGATTCCGAGGTGATCCTGGATCGGTTCCAATGGCTCTACGGTCCTTTCTCTGCGGGGACTTTCCCGTGGGCTCCTTGAAATTGACCCGGAGCAGGTCCATGTTATCGTAACGGCGGGCCCTGGCGCTCGGAGGGTGGGTGTTGAGGCTGGTATCGCTGCGTCCTGACGAGAAACTTCCGCTCACCAATTCGGGTGAGCTCTGGTGCTTCTTCATCGGCACCGGTTCCATGTTCGCGCTCAAGCACTACCAGACCAACTTCCTGCTCGTGAAGGGAGACGATCACGTCCTGGTCGACTGCGGGATGACCGGCCCGCTTGCGCTCAGCCACACGGCGTGCAGGGAAGCTGCGGACGTGAGGGCCGTCCTCGTCACCCATGCCCACGAGGACCATGCCGGGGGGGTCGGCTACCTCGCACTGGCGAATCGCTATATCGCTTTTCCGTTCATGAAGGCCCCGAAGCTGCGGCTGGTCGTGGCACCGCCGTTTGAGCCGTTGTTCTGGGAGCATTCGCTTCGGGGCTCCCTCGGGTGGAACGAGGGGGACCCGACCGCGACCCGCAACCTCGAACTGACCGACTATTTCGACGTGGTCCGGCCCGTTCCGCTCTCCGGGCGAAGACGGGAGGCCTGGTCCGTCGACGTGGGGAGCATCCACATCGAGTTGTTCCGGACCCGGCATATCCCGGAGCGGGCCGCCTCGTGGAAGGATGCCTGGTATTCCTACGGCCTCTGTGTCGACGGAAGGCTCTTCTTCTCCGGGGATTCCCAGTTCGATCGGGAGCTGATCGAGGAGTACGAGGCGCTGGGAGTTGAGGCGTACTTCCACGACGTCCAGTTCTTCCCCGGAGCGGTGCACGCTCCGCTGGCCGATCTGCGGACGCTGCCCGATTCCGTCAAGCAGCGCATGTGGCTCATGCATTACTCGGACAACTTCGAGTCGCAGGATCCCGCGGGGTTTGCGGGGTGGGCGAAGCAGGGTGTCATCTACGATTTCGGGTAGTTCCCCATGCGTCCTGCAAAGCGAACTCAGCCGATCCGGCGCAACCCCTCCGCAACCGACTCGATGACGTAGTCGGCCTCGGCATCCGACAGGGAAGGATAGCAGGGCAGCGAGAGGGTCGAGTCGCCGATCCGGAGCGCGTTCGGGAATGCCTCGGGAGCGTGTTTCAGCCGCTTCCGGAAGTAAGTGAGTGTATGGACTGCCCGGTAGTTCACCGCACACCCCACGCCCCGGCCGGTCAGCCACGCTGCCAGCGCATCCCGGCGCCCCCCGGGAACCAGGATCGTGAACAGGTGCCGCGCACTGACCGCGTCCTGCGGAACGGAGTGGAAAGGTACCCCGAGCCCGGAAAAGGCCTTCTCGTACCGGGCGGCAACGGCCTGGCGCCGGGCGAGCCGCTCCGCGACGAAGGAAAGCTGCGGAAGGAGCAGCGCGGCCTGGATGTCTCCCATGTTGTACTTGTAGCCGAGCTCCGTCATGTCCCAGTGGGAGAACGGCCCGGCATGGCGGGCCGCTGCGTTGCGCGTCACCCCGTGCAGGCGGAGGCGGCGCAAGCGCTCGGCCAGCTCGGGGTTGCGGGTCAGCACGGCTCCCCCCTCCCCGCAGGACAGGTTCTTGGTGGCATAGAACGAGAAACACGCGGCCTCGCTCAGCTCCCCGGGCCGAACGCCGTTGCGGCTCCCCTCGATACAGTGCGCCGAATCCTCGACCAGCGCGATGCCCCGGCGCCTGCACAGGGGGGCCAGGGTGTGCATGTCGGCCATGGCCCCGTAGAGATGGACCGGGAGCACCGCCCGCGTCCGGGGGGTCAGCCTGCGCTCCACTTCGGACGGATCGAGAAGACCGGTCGAGGCATCCACGTCGGCCAGCACCGGCCGTGCGCGGAGGAACCAGATCGGCGTGACGGTCGCCAGGAAGGTCATGGCCGGGACGATCACCTCGTCGCCGGGCTTGATTCCCAGGGCTGTCAGCACCAGGTGCAGAGCCCCGGTGCAGCTCGATGTCCCGATCGCCTCGCCTCCTCCCAGGAGGTCGGCAAAGGCCCTCTCGAACTCGGCCGTCCTCGGCCCCGTGGTCAGGAAGACCGTACGGG
>VGRX01000298.1 GCA_016875215.1 Deltaproteobacteria bacterium | reverse complement strand
GGTGTGCGACGAGGCGGTCAAGCAGGTGCTGCACGTGTCGGACGACTCGCTGTGCGACGACGGGCTCTGGTGCAACGGGGCCGAGCTGTGCAGCTACCTGCTCGGGTGCATCGAGGGCATCCCGCCGGTCTTTGACGACGGCATCATCTGCACGGCCGAGAGCTGCGACGAGAACCTCGATGCCATCGTCCACACGCCGGTCGACGCAACCTGCTCCGACGGGCTCTTCTGCAACGGGGTGGAGAGCTGCCACCCGACCAAGGGTTGCCAGGCCGGCAAGGCCCCGGCCATCGACGATTCCGTTTCGTGCACCGTGGACTGGTGCGACGAGGCGCTCGACAAGGTGGTCCACCAGCCCGACGCGGCTCCGTGCGACGACGGCAACGGCTGCACGACCGACGCGTGCGACCTCGTTGCGGGGTGCAAGAACACCCCCAACTCCCTGCCTTGCGACGACGGCAGCATGTGCACGACAGGCGATGTCTGCCAGGCCGGCGTCTGCAAGCCGGGGAACAACACCTGTCCCTGCATCGTTGCGTCCGACTGCCCGAACGATTTCGACAAGTGCAACGGAGAGTTCCTCTGCCCGCAAGGCTTCTGCGTGCTCGACCCCGCCACCGCTGTGAAGTGCCCCCTTCCCAAGAACGGCGGATGCCTGAAGTCGGTGTGCGACAAGGCCACCGGCGTGTGCGCCTACAAGGCCGTCCCGATGGGGACCCTGTGCGACGACGGAAACCTCTGCACGACCGGCGGCAAGTGCGACAATGCCGGCATCTGCGTCGAAGCGCCCGTGGTCTGCGACGACGGCCACTGGTGCAACGGCAAGGAAGGGTGCAACCCGACGCTCGGGTGCACGCCGGGCATCGCACCCGTGCTCGATGACGGCGTTGCCTGCACCGCGGACTACTGCGACGAGGACATCAACGTCGTCTTCCATACCCCGATACACGCGGTCTGCGGCGACGGCCAGTTCTGCAACGGCGCCGAGGTGTGCGATTCCGTGACGGGGTGCAAGGCCGGTCCGCCGCTCAATCTCTCCGACGGCATCGACTGCACCCTCGACACCTGCAACGAGTCGGTCGATGCGGTCATCCATACGCCGATCGACACGTTCTGCAACGACGGGCAGTTCTGCAACGGCCCGGAGACGTGCAAGGGCGGCGTCGGCTGCATCCCCGCCCCCCCCGGTTTCATCGACGACGCGATCGACTGCACCCTCGACGCCTGCGACGAGGCGACCGACAAGGTCACCCACACGCCCAAGAATTCCATGTGCGACGACGGCAACCTGTGCAACGGCCTCGAAACCTGCAGCGTCGTGCTCGGCTGCCAGTCCGGACAGCCCGTCCTGCTCACCGATGGCGTGGCGTGCACCGCGGACACGTGCGACCCGGCCACCGGAAAGGTCACCCACACCGCCAAGCACGAGCTGTGCGACAACGGCAAGTGGTGCGACGGGGTCGAGACCTGCAACGTCAACCTCGGCTGCCAGCCCGGCAAGGTCCCCATGGTCGACGACGGCATCGCATGCACCCTGGACCTGTGCGACGAGGTGGGGGACCAGCTCATCCATACCCCGGACGACTCGCTCTGTGCCGACGACGAGCCGATCTGCACGGACAACCTGTGCGTCGGCGGCGTGGGCTGCGTCACCGCCAACAACGCCAACCCGTGCAACTACGGCGGGTTCGCCGAGAACGGAACGCCCCTGTTCGACTGCACGCTCAACGACTATTGCCAGAATGGCGCCTGCAAGGCCGGCGTTCCCGACCCGGAATGCTGGTGCGACAAGAACCAGCCGTGTGCGGAGGACGGGAACCTCTGCAACGGAAGCCTCATCTGCGTGAACAACCACTGCGTGGTCGACCCGGTCTCCGTGGTCAAGTGCGATGCGTCGCTCGATACCGCGTGCCAGAAGAACACCTGCGAGCCCACCACCGGCCTGTGCTCCATCGTGGTCTTCGAGGACGGAACTGCGTGCGACGACAAGAACGCCTGCACCCAGGGGACCGTCTGCTCGGCCGGCGCCTGCGGCGGCGGACTGCCCGTGACCTGCAATGACGGGCTGTGGTGCAACGGCGCCGAGACGTGTGTCCCCGCCACCGGGTGCAAGGCCGGGACCGCCCCGACCATCAGCGATGGCATCGCGTGCACGCTCGACCTCTGCGACGAGGCCCTCGACCAGGTCATCCACAAGGTTCAGCATTCCCTCTGCGACGACGGCCTGTACTGCAACGGGGTCGAGCTGTGCAGCAAGACCTTCGGCTGCGTCGTCGGACCGCCGCCGGTCGTCAACGACGGGATCTCCTGCACCACCGACTCCTGCGACGAGGTCGCTGACACGGTGGTCCACCTCCCCAACGACGCGTTCTGCTCCGACGGGCTCTTCTGCAACGGCGCCGAGGTGTGTGATCTCGTCAAGGGGTGCAAGGCAGGCAAGCCTCTCGTCCTGGACGACGGCGTCCCGTGCACCAAGGACTCGTGCGACGAGGCTACGGACCAGGTCAAGCACACCCCGGAGAACCTGACCTGCGACGACGGCAAGTACTGCAACGGCGCCGAGTTCTGCGACCCGGTGCTGGGATGCAAGAGCGGCCTTGCCCCCACGGTCGACGACGGCATCGCCTGCACCTTCGATTCGTGCGACGAGAACCTCGACAAGGTCGTGCACCTGGCTGACGACCAGCTTTGCACCGACGGCTTCTTCTGCAACGGGCTGGAGAAATGCGACAAGGCCCTGGGGTGCGTGACCCTGCCCGTTCCCGGTCTCAACGACGGCGTTGCGTGCACGGTCGACACGTGCGACGAGGCAGCCGACAAGGTCGTCCATTTCCCGAACAACGCGTTCTGCAGCGACGGAATCTACTGCAACGGGAAGGAGGTGTGCAATGCCGCGGCCGGGTGTCAGCCCGGAACGTCCCCTTCAGATGATGACGGAATCACCTGCACCCTCGACAAGTGCGACGAGGTCACCCAGTCCTTCGTCCACCAGCCGGTCCACTCGATGTGCAAGGACCTCAATCCGTGTACGACCGACTTCTGCCAGGTTGGTGTCGGATGCACCTACACCAACAACACCAGCCCATGCGACGACGGCGAGGTCTGCACTACCGGCGATACCTGCTCCGGCGGCAAGTGCACGGGCGGCGGAGTCAGTCCTCTGCCCCAGTGCGCCTGCACCGTCGACGCGGATTGCCTGGACGACGGCAACGCATGCAACGGCAAGCTCGTCTGCCAGGCGTTCAAGTGCGTGACGCTCCCCGGAAGCGTGGTCGTGTGCCCCCCGCTGGCTGACCCGTGCAAGGAATCCGTCTGCAACCCGCTCAACGGGCTGTGCCAGCCCCAGTCCAAGCCGGCCGGCATCGTGTGTGACGATGGGAACCAGTGCACCTCGGGCGAGACGTGTGATGCCGTCGGCAAGTGCGTCGGCGGAAAGAATCCCTGCAATGACGGGCAGTTCTGTAACGGCACCGAAGGGTGCGATCCGCTTTCGGGCACATGTCTTCCGGGTACGCCGCCCGTGCTGACGGACGGGATTGCCTGCACCAAGGACTACTGCGACGAGACGTCGGATGCGGTCAAGCACACCGCAGATTCCATCTTGTGCGATGACGGGCTGTTCTGCAACGGAACCGAGACCTGCAACGTCAACGCCGGCTGTCAGGCCGGGGCGTTGGTGCCCGTCTCCGACGGGATCGCCTGTACCAAGGACTACTGCGACGAGGCGCTTGATTCCGTGGTCCACCTTCCGCAGGACCCGACCTGCGACGACGGGCTCTTCTGCAACGGCAAGGAGAAGTGCGATGCGATTGCCGGCTGCGTGCCCGGGCCCATTCCGGCCGTGGACGACGGCATTCCCTGTACCGTCGATTCGTGCAACGAAGCCGCAAACGTGGTCACGCACGCCCCGGATCATGCGGTCTGCTCCAACGGCAACCCCTGCGACGGCCAGGAGTGGTGCTCGACCAACCAGGGGTGCCTTGCCGGACCGGCCCCGAACCTCGACGACGGCATTGCCTGCACCATCGACACGTGCGATCCGGTGGCGGGGGGGCTCCATCTCCCCGATCCCAGCTATTGCGATGACACGCTCTACTGCAATGGTCCCGAGACGTGCGATGCGCTGGTCGGCTGCGTCTCCGGTGCGGCGCCCAAGCTCACGGACGCCGTTGCCTGCACCCTCGACTACTGCGACGAGGATGCCAACAAGGTCGTCCACCTGCCGGCTCACGACATGTGCGACGACAGCCAGTACTGCAACGGCCCGGAGACCTGCGACCCGGCAGGCGGGTGCGTTGTCGGGACGTCTCCGACCTGCGACGACTCGAACCCGTGCACGACCGACGTGTGCAATCCGCTCCTCAACAACGGCAAGGGGGCCTGCGACGCCAGCACCAAGGTCCAGTACTGCACTGCCCCCTGCGGCGGCGACCACCCCTTCGACGCGGGGGACGACCTGTGCGGCTACGACGATGCCTGCGTCGGCGGTACCGCGGGCAAGGGGAAGGGGACCTGCTCCCCCGTCTGCGACGAGCCCAACTGCATCAAGGCTGCCAAGACGGACCAGGTCGTCATCCAGGACAAGACGTGCGCTACGGTCACCTTCCAGCTCGGCGGAGGTCTCACTTACGTCGATACGGTCCAACTCAAGCTCGCGATCGAGCACTTCCGGCTTGCCGACCTGGACATCACCCTGACCGACCCGACCGGGACCGCGGTCAAGATCTGGAACAACGGCGGCGGCCTGAACCAGAGCTTCGACAACACGTTCACCCTCTCGTATCCCAACACTCCGGGCAATCTGTGCAGCTTCAAGGGGCATGCGGCCTCCGGTACCTGGACCTTGACGGTCTGCGACGAGTACGTCGGCAGCGCCGGGCTGCTCGAGTCCGCGACTCTTTACGTGCACACCACCGACAAGGTGGGCGCCGCGGGGGAGACGTGCTCCGACGCCATCGTCATCCCCGCCCAGGAAGGGAGCTACGTCTTCCAGGGGGAGACCACCTGCGCTGCAAAGAACCACACCAGCATCTGCGGTGGAGCGGACGCCCCCGACCGGGTCTACAAGGTCACGGTCCCGTGGCCTGCGTTCCTGGAGGCCAAGCTCGGTCCTGACTCGTTCAACCAGATCCTCTACGCCAAGCCGGCCCTTGCCGGCGCCTGCGACGAGAAGACCGAGGCCTGCTCCAATTCCTGTCTGGTCGGCGACTGTGCGGAGAAGATCAAGGTCTTCATCGCGGAGGGGACCACCATGTACCTGTTCGTGGACGGGGCCCAGGGCGGTGCGGGCCTCTACACGCTCCAGGTCAACCTGTTCCAGGGCAAGGCCAATGGCGAGCCCTGCTCTGAGAGCTCGGATTGCATCTCCGGCCACTGCGAGAACGGTTTCTGCTGCGACGCCGGAGTCTGCTGCTCGATCGGTGGGGACTGCCCCGACACGTTCAACTTCCCGTCGCAGTGTACCGATGACCCGACCTGCCAGGGAGAGCGCAAGGAAAAGGCCTGTGTCGATTTCGCCTGCGTCTCCGCACCTGTGCCGGACGACTCCGGCTGCAACAGCCTGCTGGCCGACCCGTGCGGATCCTATCTCGACAAGATCTGCACGGCCGAGGCCGAGCAGGTCCCGCCGGTGTGCCCCACCTCGTGCGTGCTCGATTCCGAGTGCGACGCGGACGCTCACTGCGACGACGTGTGCGAGCCCGACTATCCGGACGGCTCCCAGTGTGACGAGAGCTCCGACTGCATCTCCGACCACTGCAACTCCGGCCTGTGCTGCCTCAAGGGGGATTGCTGCGCAGAAGCGGCCGGCTGCCCCCCCAAGTACACCGAGAGCATGGTCTGCGACGACCCCGGCAACTGCCAGGGGCATGACTCCGTGGCCGTCTGCTGGAACTACATGTGCGGCAAGACCTCGTTCAGCAA
>VGRX01000297.1 GCA_016875215.1 Deltaproteobacteria bacterium | reverse complement strand
CGATGGGGCCGAAGGAATCCAGCGCAAAGGGGTCGTCCTGGCCGCGCTGATGCGGTTCAAACAGATCTGCAACCACCCGTCACAATGGCTGGGGGACGGAGCCTGGGAGGAATCCGACAGCGGCAAGTGGGCGCGGCTACGGGAAATCGCTGAAACGGTATCCGGCCGCCAGGAGAAGGTGCTGGTTTTCACGCAGTTCCGGGAGGTGATTCCGCCGCTGGCCTCGTTCCTCGGCGGGGTGTTTGGCCGGCAAGGGCTCGTCCTGCACGGCGAGACGGACGTGGGAAAGCGCAAAGGGCTGGTGCAGCGGTTCCAGGAGGACGAGTCGATACCGTTCTTCATCCTGTCGCTGAAGGCTGGGGGTTCGGGGCTGAATCTGACTGCGGCGTCTCACGTGGTTCATTTCGACCGGTGGTGGAACCCGGCGGTGGAGAACCAGGCAACGGACAGGGCTTTCCGTATCGGCCAAACCCGCAACGTGCTGGTACACAAGTTCCTGTGTCGAGGAACCGTGGAAGAGAAGATCGATGCATTGATCGACTCCAAGCGGCAGCTATCGAACGATCTGCTCGAGGGCGGGGCGGAGACGCTGCTCACGGAGATGGCTGATGAGGAGCTACTCGGGCTGGTAGCACTTGACATCCGCAAGGCGATGCAGGAGGGATAGGGCGGGAATCGGCGTGGGGAAGAGCAGCGGGGCGAACCCGCCGTGAGGGGAAAACCATGAGGCGTAGAAGAAGCAGGGACCGGTACTCGGAGTACTCGCAGTGGGCACCGTATGTGCCAGTGGCCGAGAGGCGGCGCAAGGCTGAGGCACAGATGGACAAGCTCCGCAAGAAGGGGGATGCGGTGGCTCCGGTCATCATCGAAGGCCGCACCATCGCCAAGACCTTCTGGGGCAAGTCCTGGTGCGAGAACCTGGAGCGCTACGGGGATTACCAGAACCGGATCCCGAGGGGAAGGACCTATGTCCGGAACGGCTCGGTGGTGGATCTCCGGGTAGCCCCGGGAGAAGTCCATGCGCAGGTGGCGGGGTCGCGTCTCTACAAGGTGAAGGTCGATGTCGCCGCGGTGCCGGATGGGCACTGGGAAGCCATCTGCAAGGATTGCGCAGGGGCTATCGACTCGCTCGTGGAGCTGCTCCAGGGGCGGTTCTCCAATGGGGTGATGGAGCGCATCTGCCGTCAGGGTTCCGGCCTGTTCCCAAGCCCCGGGGAGATCCGCTTCTCGTGCAGTTGCCCGGACTGGGCCTCCATGTGCAAACACGTGGCTGCGGTGCTCTACGGGATCGGTGCCCGCCTCGACCAGGACCCCGAACTCCTGTTCCGCCTGCGCCGGGTCGACGAGAAGGAACTGGTGGCAAGGGCGGCTGCCGGCATGTCTCTGGAACAGCATCGTCCGGCAACTGACATGGTGCTCGATGACGTGGGGCTTTCCGACCTGTTCGGCATCGACATGGCGGGCGATTCCCCTCGGGCACCGGTCCCAGAGCTCGGGACCATGAAGAGGACTGCTGCGCCAGCCGGCACGGGGAAAGGGAAGAAGAAAGCCGCAACCCCCGTGGCTGCCGGGAAGCCGAAGAAGAAAGTCGATGCGTTGGTCAACACGGGGAAGACCAAGGAAAAGGCTGCCGCTTCTGGAACTGCAGGGAAGACGAAGAAGAAAGCCGTTGCGACCGTGGCTGCCGGGAAGACGAAAAAGAAAGCCGTTGCGCGCGTGGCTGCCGGGAAGACGAAGAAGAAAGCCGTTGCTCCGCCCAAGCCGTAGGTGTGGGCAACCTGACGGCCGATACAGTGAGACGGGACGACACGAGGAGGCTGGATGGAAACCCTGTCATTGCTGATGCCACGACCTGGGCTGCTGTTGCTGGCAGCGGTCCTCCTGACCGAGGCCTGCGCCACTCCCCCCCTGGTGCGCTTTCCTGCGGTCTACCTGGACATGGATGGCACGGCGCTGGGAACGGACCACCAGGTCCGGCCTGCCACGATGCGGGCGCTCGAGCAGTACAAGGCCTGCGGGGGCCAGGTCGGGGTTGCCACCGGGCGGACTCTGGAGCAGGTGAGGCCTTTTCTGGGGGCGCTTGCGCCCACGCTGCCGGTAGTGCTGTTCAACGGGGCGGTATCGGTGGATCCCGACGGGCAACAGGTTCGGTCGGTTCAACGGCTCGAACCGGGGGTCGTGGTCCATGTACTCGAGGCCGGGGCCGGGGATCCGGACGTGACGGGAATCGTCGTGCACGACGTGGAAGAAACGGTGATCGATCGAAAGACGGAGGAGCTCGACCGGGACCTCGAGGCAGGGCTCATCAAACCCACTCGGGTGCACGAAGGGGCTGCCGCTGCGTTTTCCGGAAACGCGGTCAAGGTCATGGTGGTGACGCGGCCGGGCACGGTAGACGGGGTTGCGGCGCGGGTGGGGGCAGCCGTTGGTGAGTCGGCCCGCACCCTGGTCACGAGCCCTCGGACCGTCGAGGTGGTTCCCATCGGGGTCAACAAGGCCGTGGGCATCCTGGCAGCACTGTCTCAGGCCGGCATCGACCCGGCCGGAGTGCTGTTGTTCGGAGATAGCGGAAACGATGTGGAGATGCTGTCCCAGGTAGGCATCGGGATCGCCATGGGGAATTGCAGGCCCGAAGCCTGTGATGCTGCAATGCTGAGGATCGGGAACAACGGGACCGATGCCATCGCACAGGTCATTGAACGACTGGCCCTGACTCCTTCGTGCCCTCGGCAACGTCCGCTTTCGCTGCCAGCTCCGGTTTTGCCGGAAGCTCCGAAAACCGAGTGAACCGAGCCAGCCGTTTGGCCGGGATTCCGGGGATGGGGATGTACTCCTTGTTGTCACGGTCCACGTCTACGAACCGGGCCATCCGGACGCTGTACTTCGACCCCTTGAGCATTCCTCCGATGTCGCCCTGGGAGAGTCCCGAGCGGAACTTCTTCCCGCCGGGCAGGGAGGTCACCCGCAGCACCCACGGACTGGGCCAGTAGACGTCGTTGCGGACCTTGACCCTCCGGGTCTCACCCATGCGAAGATCCTTGCGCCAGATGGTCTTTGCGATCTCGATGCCCGGACGGCCGTAGTAGTGGACGAGATCCCGGTTCTCGAGGTCCACTTCGAACTGAACCGCATCGGACGGGGTTTCCTTGACGAGCTCGTACTTGTAGTGAACGCGGAAGGTGCGGACAGGCGCCATGACGCGCACGAGGAACTCTCCCCGGTCGATCTGGCCGAGGTGGAAAATCACGGGGAAGTCGGTGTTGTTCCGGATCCTGAGATCCTTCTTGCCCCAGTCGACCGTGGCATCGAGACCGGGGGGCATGTAGGGAACTCGGAAGCGGTGTGGATGCCGCTCCTCGATCTCGAGCCCTGCCATGAGCGAGGCCGCATAGAGCATGCTGGCCGGCTGGCAGATCCCACCGCCGACCCCGTCGATGTAGCCGGATTCTCCGATGACCTTGGCCTGCTGGAAGCCGCTTTCCTCGGTCCGTTCGCCCACGGCCTCGTTGTAGCTGAACACCTCCCCAGGAAGGAGGATGGTCCCATCGATCCGGGTGGCTGCGATTTCCAGGTTCGCGGTACGCTCGAAGTTCCACCACGAGTAGTGGGAGTAGGACCGTCCGACCTCGACCTGTGCAAGATCATCGGCATTCCACGGGCAGGAAGGGAACTCGGTCAGCACGACCAGCGGCAACGGATTTCCTTGCACCAGGCGGTCCAGGACGCATTCGGGGCTGTTCTTCGAGAAGTACAGCGGGTCCGCCAACGGCTGGGACACGAGCAGAAGCGTGGACAACAGGAGAACCGGCATGGCAACACTCCTTCCAAAGGAAGGGTACCGCGGTTTTGAGGGAGATCCAGAAAACGAACACCCCAAGAAACGCATTGCTCGACGGCACGGCCCGGGGTAGAATCCGATTTCGTCCGTGGAGGGCGCAATGCGATTCGGGATCCTATCGGATGTACACTCCAACCTGGAAGCGCTGGAAGCTGCGCTGAAGTGGCTGGACGGGGAGAAGGTGGACGAGATCGTCTGCCTTGGAGACGTGGTCGGCTACGGCCCCAACCCCAACGAATGCTGCGAGCTGGTTCGTGAGAACGCCAGCGTGACGCTGCTTGGCAATCACGATGCGGCCGTGGTGGGGGCCATGTCGACCGAGTACTACTATGATGCAGCCCGGGTGGCAATCCAGTGGACCCGGCGGCAGCTCTCGCCGGAGAACCTCGAGTGGTTGTTCCAACTTCCCTATACCCATCGTCGTGAGTCGGCTGGCGTGTCGTTCTTCCACTCGGCGCCGATTTGTCCGAGCGGGTACTTCTATGTCGTGTTCAAGGACGATGCCCAGGCGCACCTGCGGATGTACGAGAAGCTCACCAAGGTTTCCCTGCTGGGTCACTCGCACCTGGTGCGTGCGTTCCGGTTGAGCGAGGGGAAGGCCAAGGAGGGCATGGTCAGCATGTTCTCCAGCGTCGGGAGACCCGAGACCAACTCCCCCTGCGAAACCGAGTTCAGCCTGTTCACCCAGAAGATGATCGACCTCTTCTTCCCCGACGGTCTCAGTGAGAAGGAGCTGGCCTGCCGCGTTCTGCAGTACATCCTTTACGCCTACTGCGCAGGCCGAAACTTCACGCCCCGCAAACGCCTCCACCACAAGACCCCGGCCCAGGCCTATGCCGACACCCGCGTCCCCGACGAAGAGAAGGCCAGGGTCAAGGAGATCCTCAAGGACCTCTCCCGCCGGGTCCAGGAACAGGCCGCCGCAGACCGCCGTCGCTGCGCTCCCGCCACCCTCCAGTTGCTCACCGACTCCTTCCCCGACCTCGGCCTGACCGACCCGAAGGACACCTACATCCCGTCCGCTGCCACCTACGGCCTCGATGCCGCCAGCGAAGCCATCGCCATCTTCAGGGCCAAGAAGGAGGCCGGCACCCTGCCCGAGGACCACCACGAGCGCTACTTCCTCGGCATCACCAGGAACGTCGCCTTCCGCAACGAGGACCAGATCACCTACGAGCGCCTTCTCGACTTGCGGGCCAAGGCAGGAGACCTCGTCCTGAAGCCCCTCGTCGAGCACGACGCCGACTTGCGCAGCTCGCTTGCCCCCTCCGACTACCGGGCCGCCGCACTCGACCTCGCTCTCTGCTCGCAGGCCGCCGTCGACAGGGTCTTCTGGCGACGCCGTCTTCTGGCCGCTTTCGAGGAGCTTCCGGTCCCGCAACGCCCCGACGTCGGCCGTACCATCGCCCGGCGCATCGCCAACCAGACCCGCATACCCCACCGCGAGAGGGACCACTTCATCTCCCTCGTCGCCCGGACTGCCGTGCCCCTCGCCGCATAGCCGCAGGTCTCTGCAGGCAGGCCCGGGCCGCTCTCGCAGCCCGGCCCACCTGCTCCGGACCCCGCCCCGGGAAGCACCGGCACCTGCCCTTCCACGACCACCGATTCCTACTTGTCCTGGATTGCCCTGACCGAACCCGCCACCGCCCCCTCAACCGACCCCCAACTCCACCCGATCACCCCGCTGCCGATGCGATCCGAAATCCCTCACTCCCCCGTTCCGCCCATGTCTCACGTTTTGCATCCGATTGGGGGTTGACAACCACACCCCTCCAGGCCGAAAACTGACCGTCCGAACCATCCTCCGCCGAAGATCCACTCGGGAAACCGCGTCACCGCATGATCCCTGGGGCTCCAACACATCGGCAACGGAAAGAACCGACCCCAATGGCATCTCGGGCCAGTCCCACCAGACGAAACCCGAAAACGCGCAACCCAAGGCCCATCAAGGCTCAGCGAAGAAGTGATCCAGGGTCAGAGAATTCTCCCCCGCGGCCGACGACCTACTCCGCGGGCTCGATCACCTGCCGGATTGCGGTGCCCAGCTCCTCCCGGGTCCTCAGGTTCTCCTCGAGGTACGCCGCCGCG
>VGRX01000296.1 GCA_016875215.1 Deltaproteobacteria bacterium | reverse complement strand
CCCTCGTCGCCCGGACTGCCGTGCCCCTCGCCGCATAGCCGCAGGTCTCTGCAGGCAGGCCCGGGCCGCTCTCGCAGCCCGGCCCACCTGCTCCGGACCCCGCCCCGGGAAGCACCGGCACCTGCCTTCCACGACCACCGATTCCTACTTGTCCTGGATTGCCCTGACCGAACCCGCCACCGCCCCCTCAACCGACCCCCAACTCCACCCGATCACCCAGCTGCCGATGCGATCCGAAATCCCTCACTCCCCCGTCCCGCCCATGTCTCACGTTTTGCATCCGATTGGGGGTTGACAACCACAGAAGCGGGTTTGCGGGCGACGGGACGCGGAGAGGGGGCGCTTGGCGGCCTCAGTCAAGGGCCGCCGGAGGCGTTTCCGTCGAATCGTAACATCGGCTCCCGAGGAGGGACTTGAACCCCCAACCTAGTGGTTAACAGCCACCCGCTCTGCCGGTTGAGCTACTCGGGAACGTGTTATCAACGGGTCGGATTCTTAGGGGATCGCGAGCATTCTGTCAAGCAAAAATGCGTGGACACAGAAGTGCCTGACGGCCCTCCAATGGCGTCCGTCATCCATTCGCGGCTGGCACGGAAGCAACGGACTCTCACCGGGTCATGAACGACTCCGCACAGAGGTAGCTGAGGCCCGTGGCAGAATAGGCCTCGGCACATTCGGCATCGGACTGGCAGCCGAGGTGTCGGCAGATGCCCAGGTCACAAGCATAATTGTCCGCGTCGAAGATGGGGTTGCCGGCCAGGTAGGTGCAGTCCGAGGGGGTGGTGCACGGCGTTGAGCAGATCGGGAAACCATAGAGCGCAGACGAGCAGACCCAGGCAAGTGCCGTCCCGGAAATGCCCTCCTGGCATTCGGCATCGCTGTGGCAGCCGATGTAGCTGCAGACGCCGGCCTTGCACTCGTAGTTGTCGGCCCCGTAGAGCGGGCTGTCGACACGGGACGGATGCGGGCAATCTCCGGGGGCGGAACAGGCAGCGAGGCAGCTCTTGTATCCGCCCGAGACCATCACGCACTTCATCGATGCATAGTCGAGCCCGGGCTGCGCGGAGCACTCTGCATCGGAGAGGCACCCCAGGTGCGCGCATCGGCCGGAGTTGCACACCCAGCTGTCCTCGTCGTAGATGCCCCCGGGGGCCGTGCCCGCATAAACGCAGTCGGCGGGAGTGGCGCAGGCCAGCACACACACATTGGCCACAGGCGGACACACGCCGTTCGGACAACTGGACGAGGAATCCGAGCCGTCGTGGTCCATGCCGTCTGCAACCGCAGCATCGGTAGAGGCGGCGTCGAGGGCAGCCAGGTCGGACGTCGACGCATCGCCCCCGTTGGAGTTGTCGGCGGACCGTCCGTCAGCCAGCGGGTCAGGCGACGTCGTGTCCACGCCCCGCAAGCTGTCCGAGGCCGCCCTCCCCTCCCCGGACGCGTCGGAGCCTGCAAGCGTGGCCCCGGTATCGGCCTGCCAGGCCGTCGAGTCGCACCCGGCCCAGAACAGCGCGGGCAGAATGATCATCGCCAAGTGCTTCTTCATTCCGTGACCTCCCTGTCCCAGTGCCGCCCTTGACCTTCCCCGGCCCGCTGCCCACTGCACATCCACAGGGCCCCTCCCGCGTGGTCGGGGCTGTGTTGGGGGCAAGCCCTACTGCACATCCACCGGGCCCCTCCCGCGTGGTCGGGGCTGTGTGGCACCGCCCGGTTCCCCGCATCCGCCCACCAACCGGCGACCATCCGCCTCCGCACGAGGCTTCGGCGTGACTTCGTCGACTGTTCCCGCTAGATGCAGGTGACGGATGTAACCATGATCTGGGTCTGCCAGCCGCTGCAGCAGTTCGACTGCCACTGGAAGTTGGAGCAGGAGCCCCAGCAGTAGCAGTTATTGATTGACTTGGAAGCCGTGGTCCACGACTGGGCCTTGGTGTAGCCGGCCAGCTTGCACAGGGCATCCATCTGCTCCTGGTCGGTCGTGGGCTTGCAGTACGGAGTCCCGTCGAACTTCAGCGGCCAGCCGGTCATTCCGTTGAAGTTCAGGGTGTCGATGGTCACCGGCTGCTGCGGCTTGTCGACACACACGCCGGCCTTGCACCACTTGTTCGCAGCGCACGAGGTATCGTCCGCGACGTTGACGTGGGTGCACCCGGTCGCGGGGTTGCAGCCGTCCGTAGTACAGGCGTTGGAGTCGTTGCAGTCGAGCGAGGCCTTGGTGCAGGTACCGTCCTTGCAGACCTCGTTGATGGTGCAGGCATCCTGGTCAGGACAGGGAGCGGTGTTGTTCGGGTGCTTGCAGCCCGTGACCGGATCGCAGGAGTCGTCGGTGCAGACCTTGCCGTCGTCGCACGAGACCGATGGTCCCGGCTTGCACGCTCCGTCTGTGCACACATCTTTGTCGGTGCAGACGCTGCCGTCGTTGCACGGGAGGGTGTTGGGCTTGTAGCTGCATCCGGTCTTCGGCCCGCAGGAGTCGTCGGTGCAGGCATTGCCGTCATTGCATGCAAGAGGCGTCGTTCCCGACTGGCAGCTGCCCTTGTCGCAGAAGTCCCCCAGCGTGCAAAGGTCGCCGTCGTCGCACCCTTTCTGGTTGGGAGTGTGAAGGCAGCCCGAGGCCGGAGCACAGGAGTCGTCGGTGCAGGGGTTGGAATCATCGCACGACAGCGGGGAACCGCCGCACCATCCCTTGCTGCACTTGTCCCCGGTGGTGCAGGCGTTGGCATCGTCGCACGCCAGGGTGTTGTTGATGAACGTGCATCCGACCTTGGGTTGGCAGGAATCATCGGTGCAGGAATTGCCGTCGTTGCAGACCAGGGTCGAGGATCCGATGCACTGCCCGAGCTGACAATGATCCCCCTGGGTGCAGATGTTTCCGTCGTCACAGGGAGCGTCCGCCATGGTGAACAGGCAGCCCGAAGCGGGTGAGCAGGTGTCCTTGGTGCACGGGTTCTGGTCGTCACACTGGGTAAGAGTCGAAGACACGCAGGAGCCCCCCTTGCACACGTCAGCGCCGGTGCAGGCGTTTCCGTCGTCACATGCGGCCGAGTTGTTCTTGTGGATGCAGCCGGCGACGGGGTCGCACGAGTCGTCGGTGCACGGGTTGCCGTCATCGCAGGGGAGCATCCCCTTGCCGGGCTTGCACACCCCCAGTGAGCACGCGTCGCCCAGGGTGCAAACGTCGTTGTCAGCGCAGGTTGCGGTGTTGTCCTGGTGTACACATCCCGCAGCGACATCGCACGAGTCGTCGGTGCACGGGTTGCCGTCGTTGCAATTGGCGTCCGATCCGCCCGTGCAGGTCCCGAGTGCGCACGAATCTCCAAGGGTACATGCGTTACCATCCGAGCATGGCTTTCCCTCGTTGGCCGGCACCAGGGAGCACGCCCCGCTGGCCGGATTGCAGGCCGGAGCAAGGCAGGTGGCTGCGGGGCCCTCGGGAGCTGCCGGGCAGGCGACCACTGTTCCCGGGTCCACCGCACACAGGTACGGGAGCTTGGTCGTGTCGCAGATCAGCGTCCCGTTGCACAGGTCGCCGTCTTCGAGCGCAGCGCAGTCCTTGTCGGTCTTGCAGTCGCACGAGACCGGCGTTCCGCCGCACTTTCCTTCTTTGCACAGGTCACCGGCCGTGCACGGATCGCTGTCATCGCACGGACCGAACTGGGGCACGTAGTCGCACCCTCCGGTGGGCGTGCAGAGGTCCTGCGTGCAGGGATTGGCATCGTCGCACTGCACCGCATCCCCTACGCACACGCCCTCTTCGCAATGATCGGCAGCGGTGCACGGATCGCCGTCCTTGCACTCGATTGCGTTGAGCGGCACATGCTGACAGCCGCCGGCTCCCAGGCAGGAATCGTCGGTGCACTCGTTGCCGTCGTCGCACGTGTCTTCGTCGACCTGGCCGTCACAGTCGTCGTCGAAGTCGTTGCAGGACTCCTCGGTCGCGACGGGAGCGGAACAGTCGGAGAGCCCCTCGGCCGTGCAGACTCGCTTGCCCACGCATGTGCCGAACTCGCTTTCCCGCCTGCACGGGGTGGCCAGCCCAAGCTCCACCGCCTTCTTCGTGCAGGGACAGACCCCGGCCACGGCCACACACTGCAGCAGCTTGGCTCCGTCCACCGTGGTAGCCTGCGTACAGTTGAAACCCCACGGGCAATCCTCGTCATCGCTGCATTGGCCGCCGCAGAAGCTCCCCTCCTCGCCGTAGCTCAGGCAGGCATCGTCCACGCCGGCAGCCCCTTTGCAGTCCGCGGCCGCGCCGCACGGAAGGCACAGGTTCGCATGCTGCGACACACAGATCCACACGACGTCCGGTGCCGTGCCGGGTACCTGCTCGCAGCTCCACCCCTGAGGGCACTCGGTCTGGCACTGCTGCGTGCACACGTCCTCGCCCATCTGCCCCACGCACCACCCCGAGAGGCAGTCATCGTTGGAATCGCACGGGTCCAGGAAGCAGCCCTTGCCGGGCGGGCACTCGGAGTCTGCTTCCGCCTCGGCCCCCACGTCCCAGACGTCCGGTGCCAGCGGAACATCGGGCACCACATCGGGAGAGTCCGGCACATCCGGCGCCACACTCGTCTCCGCCACACCGGGCGCGTCGACACCGGAATCCGGAGTCACGGTGGCGCCCCCTCCGGAGCACGAAACAGACACGACGACCAGCAACCCGACAGACAGTCGACCCCAGCGCTCCATTGGGAGAACCTCCGCCCAGAAGACATCGCGGAGTCTAGCACAAACCCATGCCGGAAACCCAGTTCTCCTTGGACAGGCCTGGGTTTTATCCATGGGCCGGCTGGTGGTCGTGTTCGTCGCCGTTGACGTCGCCGTCGCCGTCGCCGATACTAACATCCGTACCCTGGCGGGATGACCGATGCCGGACGACAACAGCAAATTGCACCACGAAGACCTGGATGCCTACAGGGCCGCCATTGAGTTCCTGACCGTTGCCGCACTCGTCGCGTTCTGCCGCCAATACTACGGGAGGAAGTAAGAACCTTGGGGAAGGCCATGTCGACCAGGCTGTATCTCGTGCTGCTGGCCGCAGTGGCCATAGCGGGCTGCGGCAGTCATGACGCGCGTCATGACGCGCTGGAGGTCGCGTCAGACCGCGCGTCAATGGACGAGGTGGAGCATGACGGGGACGGCCCTGCTGAAGGCCTCGGCGAGGGACTGACACACCTTCTGAACGACGGTGCGGAGGAGGTCGGCGACCTGTCGGAGGCTCGAAATTCCGGCGAGGTCGACGAGCTTCTTCTCCAGGACGAGACAGAAGCCGACACCCTCTCCTGCGACTGCCCTCCCCCTGCCCTGTCGGTCACGGTCAACCGGATTCCCGTGGACATGAACGGCTCGGTTCCCTTCCTGGACAATGCGGGCACCCTCAGGAAGTTCCACCTGGCGCTGCCGACGTACGGGTTTGCCGTGGACCTCGATGTGGTCTGCCCGTGCGGATGCGACATCGATGGCGGCACCTTTTCCTTCGACGTCCAGACCGGAGAGGAGATGCCCGGAGCGAATCACTGGGAATTGGCGGAATGGACCGAAGGGAAGGGAGGCGGAGCCGTCGGAAAGGCGCTCACGGGCAGGCTCTGGGTCGGAGAGGAGCTGGAGCTCGACGAGGCGGAGGAAGTGCTCCTGACCGGGACTGCCGTCGACCTCTGCGGGAAGGAATCCGAGGTGGCCGCGCTCCAGGTCGAGACCGTCGAGATGACGCCGCTGCTGCACCCGTTCGACATCGAGGATCCCTGGCTGCTGACCTACCACCGGGACCACTATGCGATCCAGCTCGTCATCGACGATGTGGGTTCCGCATACGTGACCGCGAAGGAGGGGGCGAACGGCATCGATGACTTCATCGAGGATCTCTGGATGGCGGGCATGGGGACTCCGTATCCGAGCGCGGAGTTCGCTGCCGTGGAGTGCGACGGAGGCACGGGCCCC
>VGRX01000295.1 GCA_016875215.1 Deltaproteobacteria bacterium | reverse complement strand
CGGCGTGCTCAGCCTCAGCCTGCCTCGCTACCGTCTCCCCCGGGAAGTGCTGGAGCGCGACATCGCGTACATCCGCGGTCTCGGGGTCGAGATCCGCACCGGCCAGCCGGTCGACGGCCCCCGGCTGCGCAGCCTCCTGGCCGAGTACGATGCGGTCTACCTGGCCATCGGCCTGACTCGCGACAAGCTGCTTCGCCTGCCCGGTCACGATGCGGAGGGGGTGCTCCTGGGCGGGGCCTTCCTTCACGAGGTCAGGCATGGCCGGCCTTCCCGCATGGGCAACCGGGTGCTGGTCATCGGCGGCGGGAACGTGGCCTTCGACGTGGCCCGCAGCGCGGTGCGGCTGGGCGCCAGGGTGGAGATGATGTGCCTCGAAGGACCCGAGGACATGCCTGCGCTGCCCGACGAGGTCCGGGAAGGGCAGGAGGAGGGGATCGTCATCCACCACCGCCGCTCTCCCCAGCGCTTCGAGGTCGGGGGCGGCCGCGTCACCGGGGTGGCCACCCTTGCTGTCGATCGCATCGAAACCGACGAACTGGGCCGCCTGCTTCCCGTCACCGTGCCCGGCTCGGAGAAGCTGCTCGAGGCGGATACCGTGGTCTTCGCCATCGGGCAGGGGCCCGACGTGGAGCCTCTCAAAGAGGTGGGGTTCGGTCTGAACGCCCGCGGACTCGTCAGCGTGACGGACGATGCGCTGCACACCGGAGTGGACAAGCTGTATGCCGGAGGGGACGCTGCAAGCGGCCCCACGACCGTCGTCGCGGCCATGGGAATGGGACGTCGGGCGGCCCGCTCCATCGCAAGCGATCTCGGGTACCCCATCGCGGACCTGGACGTGTTCGGCCCGCTGCCCAAGGTCGAGGCGGCCGATGCCATCGCTCTGGGACACAAGGCGGGACATCGGACCGAGCCACGCATGGGCCCGGAGCACACGCCGGCAGCCGAGCGCGTGAAGGACTTCGCTCCCTTCGAGTCGGTCCTGGACGAGGCCACAGCCGTGGCAGAGGCCGCCCGCTGCCTGCAATGCGGCGGCTGTGCGGACTGTCGGGTGTGCGACTCGGTCTGCGAGGCCAGGGCGCTCCGCTACGACCAGAAACCGGAGCTCATCGAGCTGGTGGTGGGCGGCGTCATCGTGGCAACCGGGTTCTCGGAGTATGACCCGAGCCGCCTGAACTACGGCTACGGACGCTACCCGAACGTGGTCACCCAGTTCCAGCTTGCGCGCATGCTGGACCCCATAGGCCCCACCGAGGGCAAGGTCGTGCGCCCCCTGGACGGCAAGGTGGCCCGGCGGATCGTGATGGTGCAGTGCGTGGGCTCTCGAGGCGATGCGCAGGGCAACAAGGACATGAATGCCTACTGCTCCCGCGTCTGCTGCATGGTGTCGCTCAAGCATGCGGGGCTGATCAAGAAGAGCTTTGTCCCTGATGCCCAGATCACCATCTGCTACATCGACATACGGGCGTTCGGCAAGGGCTACGAGGAGTACTATGACCGGGTCAAGACCAAGGGCGTTCGATTCCTGAAGGGTCTGCCCGCCCGCGTGCGCCAGGACGATGCCACGGGGGACCTGCTGCTGGACGTCGAAGACCAGCACACGGCCCGCCGAATCGAGCTGCGTGCCGACCTGGTGGTCCTCGCCACGGCCACGGAACCGGCCCGGGGAACGGAGGACCTGGTACGCATGCTGACCGTCTCACGGGACGAGTCGGGCTTCATCCGGGAGTTCCACCCGAAGATCCGCCCGACCGACAGCTCCGTGAAGAACGTGATGGTCGCCGGCTGCTCTCAGGGGCCCAAGGACATCACCGATACGATCTCGCAGTCGGGTAGCGCAGCGGCCTCGCTGGCGGCCTACCTCGGCGACGGGTTCATCACGCTCAACCCGCTGGTGGCCCACGTCGACGCGGATCGCTGTCGCGCGTGCGGCCGCTGCGAGGAATCGTGCGAGTTCCAGGCCGTCGTGGTCGGCCCGAACCTGCACGCTGAGGTGGAAGAGGCATTGTGCGAGGGGTGCGGCAAGTGCTCCGTGATCTGCCCGACAGGGGCGATCCGGGTGTTCGGTGCCCATGATGAGCAGATCGAGGGCATGATGGAGGCGTTGAGGACCCATGAATCATGAACCCGACATCCTCGGTTTCGCCTGCAACTGGTGCGGCTATGCCGGAGCCGACGGTGCGGGCCAGGCCAAGCTGCAGTACCCGACCAGCATCCGCATCATCCGCGTGATGTGTCTGGGCCGGGTCGATCCATCGTTCGTGCTGTCCGCATTCGAGCGCGGCTACGACGGAGTCGCTCTCATCGGCTGCCACATCGGCGACTGCCACTACCTGTCGGGGAACGTCAACGCCCAGACGGTCGTGGAGCACCTCCGGGGAATCCTGGATACCATGGGCCTGGGCCGGGAACGCCTCCGCATGGAGGAGGTCTCGTCGCGCGAGGGACCCCGGTTCGCCGAGCTCGTGCGCACCTTCAAGGACCAGCTCGTCGCCATGGGTCCCAGTCCGCTCAAGAAGGGCAAGGTGGAGCTCGCTGAAGAGGGGGACAGGCCATGAGCAGGAAACCCATCTCGGCCTCAGACCTGCCGTGCATCCAGTGCAACAAGTGCACGCACGTCTGCCCGCAGAACATGGTTGACCCGGCGTTCACCCCCCGCGGCTACCTTCTCCAGGCCCTGATGGGGGAGGGGGCGGAGCTGGAAGCCGGCCCCGAGGTCTGGCGATGCCTGACCTGCCTGAAGTGCCGTGAGGCCTGCCCCTCCAGCACCGATTGGGTCGGCCTGGTCCGGGAACTGCGCCACAACGCCAAGGGCAAGGACCAGTGCTTCGAATGCAAGCACGGACACCTGGTCCAGATCCTCCAGCGCATGATGGCCAACCCCGCGATCGAGCAGAAACGCCTGGGCTGGGCCGAAGGGCTCGAGTTCGCAGACAGGGGCGAGTGGTTCTACTTCACCGGCTGCCTGCCCTACTTCGACAACATGTTCACCTTCGGCTCGCATACGTCCATTGCCAAGGCCACCCTGAAGCTCCTGAATGCAGGAGGCGTCGTGCCGGTGCTCTCCAACCAGGAGCGGTGCTGCGGGTACGAGTGCCTGTGGAACGGCGACAGGGAGACCTTCTCGAAGCTGGCGAAGCTGAACATCGAGACCATCGCGGCCACCGGGGCCAAGAAGGTCGTGACCTCCTGCGCCGAGTGCTTCCATACGCTCAAGGCGGACTATGCCGAGGAGCGGGAGCTGCCGTTCGAGGTCGTCCACTCGGTGACGCTGTTTGCTCAGTGGGCCCGCGAGGGCAGGCTGCGCTTCAGGAAGACCCCCACCCCGGGCGTGACCTACCACGACCCGTGCCGCCTGGGCCGCTACGAGGGGATCTACGATGCCCCGAGGGAACTTCTCAAGGGCGTGGCGGGCGACAGCTTCAAGGAAATGGAGCGGATCCGGGGCGACGCGCTCTGCTGCGGCGTGGGCAACTTCTCCAACTGCGATTCGAACACGAAGTTCCTCCAGCACGACCGCCTCCTCGAAGCCCGGCGGACGGGTGCGGAAGTGATGGTGACGACCTGCCCCAAGTGCCGTATCCACTACGGCTGCTACCTCGACGGACGTCCCATCGAGCCCGTCGAGAACCTCCAGGTCAGGGACATCACCGAGATCGCAGCGGAGGCGTTGGAACCATGAAGAACCTCATCCCGGACTTTGCGGATCACCTGAAGACCGCGGGAATCGCGTTCGATACCCGCAACGTCACTCCCTACGCATCCGACGCGTCCTTCCTGACCATGGGAAAGCCGGGGCTGATCATCTTCCCCAACGACGAGGCGCAGGTTCTCGAGGTCGTCGGCTACGCCAGCCGTAACGGCATCGCACTCACGCCGCGGGCCAAGGGCTCGGGTACTGCCGGCGCCTCCATCGCACCGGAGGGCGGAGTCATCGTCATCACGGACCGGCTGGGGGTGGTCAATCCGTTCGGGCGTCGACTGGGCCTGCCGACTCCCCGATTCTACACGGCAGCCGGGACCGAGATCCTCCGGGACGCCCTGGACAGTCACCGCAACGACGAGGTCTACGCCCGGGTCGGGGCCGGCCTGTCCACCGAGGAGCTCGACCGGATCCTCCTGCCGTTGGGGTGGCAGTGCGCGGTCGTGCCATCCAGCGGCTGGAGCACGATAGCGGGCAACTTCGCCACCAACGCCGGCGGAAACGGCACGCCGAAGTACGGTACGTTCCAGAACGTCGTCAGCTACCTGAAGATGGTAGTGTCCCGCCCGGGCGGAGCCGAGGTCGTGACCGTCACCGACCGGGACACCATCCGCGACCTCGCAGGCGGGCAGGGGCTGTACGGCATCATCACCGAGCTCGACGTGCGGATCGCCCCGAGACTGTCGAAGCAGGAGCTGCATTCCAGCTTCTGCTCGTGCCTCATCGACGATGTGGAGACATTGGGAGAGGTCGTTGGCGCGTTCATGGTGGAGATGGAGAAGGTCACCCGGCCCATCATCGCAGAGTTCATGATGGCGGACAAACGCCTGTTCAAGCCGGGGGACAAGCTGCTCACCCACCCCGAGATCGGACCCCTGTTCGACTATCCCGAAGGCAGCTACAAGTTCATCATGATGTACCAGGGCAGGCGGGACGAGATGGCCGAGCTCGCTTCGGTGGCAAATCGCTTCCCCAAGGTGACCTTCCAGGAAACCGGCACCGAGACCTTCAAGATCCTGCTCGATCTGCGCAAGGCAGCCACGGGCAAGTCGCCGGGACGGGTGGCCATCCCGGGCTTCGAGGACATCTACGTCCAGGATCCCCGCGACCTGGGCCGGGTGCTGAAGGCCATCTACTCGATCACCGAAGGCTCCCTGCCCGGACGTCCCATCGGCCACCAGTACACCGGCGGGCTCGTGATCCACTACCGGCCGCTCGCTTCCCTGAACCGGGCTGAGTACAAACTGGCGTGGGAGCTGACCCAGCGCCTCTGCGCCGAGGTCTGCACCGAACGCTACAACACGGTCAAGCGCCGCGAGCACGGCCTGGGCCTCGAGCTCTACGCTCTCTCCTCCCCGGCAGAACGCGCCCGCCTGAAGGCACTGAAGGCCCGATTCGATCCGGTCGGCATCTTCCAGCCTCACCTGATGAGCGAGTCGCCGGACATCCGCTTCGTCGGAGACAAGCTGTACGCGTAGGAACCTGCTGTGCATCGCCCTCTGCTGCGGCGAATCGGTCATCCTGACCCGCAGTGCATGAAACAGGTCGGCTGGTCGGCCGGATTGCCGTCGCTTGCTCTGCCCTCCTCCTTCCCTTGACCTCCGCCCCCTGTTTCCAACTGGTGGGGCAGCTACGGACACCCGCAGCCGGTGCAGGTGACGCACTGGCTGCTCCAGACACAGCCGTAGGTGGGGGAAAGGCAGAACTTCCACTTGTTGGTGCCGCAGCATTTCCAGTTGGTGCCCTGCTCCCAGAGGCACTGGGCCCCAGGCTTGAGCGCACAACTGCTCCACTGGCAGGCAGCGGTACAGGTCTTCTGTGCGCAGGCATCACAGCCGGTACCGGACACGGTGCCGGGGGTGCACGCACCCTGGCCCGAACAGCTGCTCCAGGAACCCCAGTCCCCCCACGTGCAGAAGGCGGAGCAGGTACGGGAGCGGGATTGGGTGCCGCAGTTGCCGCACGCCTGGGACTGGGTCTCCGTCTTCCACGGCGAGCAGACCCCCTGACCGGAACACGAGCTCCAGCTGCTCCATGCGCTCCAGTTGCAGGACCAGTCGCAGCTCCGTGTCGAAGTCTGGGTACCGCAACTGCCGCACGACTGACTCTTGGTCTCGGACTGGCCCGGGGTGCAGGTCCCCTGGCCCATGCAGCCACCCCACGAATCCCAGTAGCACGAGTTGTTGCACGAGCGGTACTGCGTTCCGCACGAGCCGCAGCTCTGGCTCTGCTGCTGCCCCGGCGTGCAGACGGGG
>VGRX01000294.1 GCA_016875215.1 Deltaproteobacteria bacterium | reverse complement strand
GGGGAAGGTCTGCGAGCTCGACCCGAACCCGCTCTTCCAGCCCGTTGGCCGCGACCGTCTCGAGCGCACAGCGATGGAGATGGGGACTCAGCTCGAGCGCCACCCCGGGCCCCATTCCCGCCCGGGCCAGGATTGCGGAGACTACACCGCAGCCGGCAGCCAGCTCGACAAACGGGGCCGCCTCCCCGCACTCCAGCACGAACCGCGCCAGCAGGAGCGCATCGACCGAGAAACGGAACCCCTGCGTGGGCTGGACGCACCGTATCCGCCCCCCCAGCATGGGAGTCACTTCCCGCTCGAGATCCATGGTCATTTCCCCGGTTCCAACCGCCCGGGAACCACCTCGGCCAGTTCCGCCGCCGATACGGCCCCCGCACGACGCACCACCCAGTTCCCGCCAGCCAGCTCCAGCACGGTCGAAGCCACCCCCCGGCACAGGACATCCTGGTCAGGCCAGCCATCCACCAGCGCAAGCAGCCGACCGTCCACCTCACCGAGCGACGTCGGCGGCGGTGAACCGGTGAAGTTGGCCGACGTGCTCACCAGGAACCCCCCCGCAGCACCGGCCAGCCTCGTGGCAACAGGATCCGCGCTGAGCCTGAGCCCCACAGTGCCGTAGGGGCCCGATGCCCCCGCCAGAGCAGGATCCGACACCGGGACCGCCAGCGTCAGCCCCCCGGGCCAGAACCGTCGGACAAGCGCCTCGAAACCCGGCGCCTCCCCCCCGCCGACCGCCAGGGCCCTCTCCATCGAGTCGACCAGGACCGGGAACGGCCGGTCACCCGAGATCCCCTTGACCGCTCTTACCCGGGCCACCACATCGAGACGGCGGGCATCCCCGCCGATCCCCCAGAGCGTCTCGCCCGGATACACAACGCCTCCGCCCGCGGCAACCAGCCCGCAGAGGCGCTCGATGCTTGCGGCCCTGGTCACCCCTTCTACTCCGCCAACGCGCCGGGGATCAGGTCGGGCAGATCCGATGCCATGGAACCGTGGATTCCGTACCGGGCCTCCGACAGCTCGCCCACACGACCGTGGAGGAAGACCCCGAGCCGGGCCGCGTCCCATGCGTTCATGCCCATGGCCAGGAGTGCCCCCAGGATCCCGGTCAGCACGTCCCCGCTGCCGGCCTTGGCCAATGCGGGGCTCCCTGACATGCAGATCGCCAGCCGCCCGTCCGGATTCGCCAGAACCGTCCCCGCCCCCTTGAGTACCACGATGACTCCGAGCTTCGCTGCCACCTGCGAGGCCACCTTGAGTCGATCCGACTGCACGGTCCCGGTATCGGTCCCCAGCAGCCGGGCCATCTCCCCGGGATGCGGCGTGATGATCGTGTCCACTCGGCAGCGGGACAACCCCAATGCCTCGCCGCGAAACACGTTCAGGCCGTCCGCATCGACCACCAGCGGCATGCAGCCGTAGCAGATGATCTGCTCGACCAGGTCCCGAGCCTCCTGGCACGTCCCGAGGCCGGGGCCCAGCGCAAGCGCGGTCTTCCCGTCCAGCAGCGGAATCACGTCGTCTTCGGGCCGGCAGTCCCAGTCCAGCTTCTCCACCATCAGGTCCGGTACCCGGCCTTCCAGGTTGTCGCGGCAGCCCGCGTGCGTCGCAACCGTGCACAGCCCCACGCCGGTCCGAAGTGCGGCCCGTCCTCCGAGCAACGCCGCCCCCGCCTTGCCGGGCGAACCCGCAATCAGCAACAGGTGCCCCATCCGGTTCTTGTGCGCGTCCAACGGCCGGTCCGGAAGACGCGGGACCGAGTCGAAGCTGTCCAGCAGGTCCACACCCGCCGCTTCCTCCAGCAGCGCACGAGGCATCCCGATGTCCGCCACGGCAAGCTCTCCGGCGAATGCGGCCCCGGGGGGAAGCAGCAACCCGACCTTGGGCAGCCCCATCGTCACCGTCACGTCCGCCTGGAATGCCTTTCCCGGCGCATACCCCGAGTCGGCCTCCACCCCTGTCGGAACATCCACCGCCACCTTGATCCCCGAGGCCCTGTTGGCCGCCTCGACCAGCGAATCGTACGGCTCTCCGATCTTCCCCTCCCGACCGGTCCCGAGCAGAGCATCACAGATCGCGTCGAACCGACCGAGCCCGCCAAGGACCGCTCCCGGCTCCTCGCCCTCGGCAAGCACTCTGAGCGGCAACCCCATCTCCCGGTAGATACGCGCGTTGGCCGAGGCATCCGCGTTGAGATCGCTCGGAAGCCGTGTGGCCAGCACCATCACCTCGAAACCGCCGTTGGCCAGGTGCCTTGCCGCCACGTACCCGTCTCCGCCGTTGTTCCCCGGCCCGCACAGGATCAGAACCCGCCCCCTGCCGTCGAGCCGCTCGACCACCGCCTCGGCCACCGCCCTGCCCGCGTTCTCCATCAGCACCATGCCCGGAATCCCGTACCTCCGGATCGCCGTGTCGTCGAGGATCCGCATCTCGGCACTGTAGACTGCCTTCATGGCTGCTCCTAGTAAACGAGGTCCAGCATTTCCTGGACCGATTCCTCCAGGCCGCGGAGGATGGCCCGCGCAATGACACTGTGCCCGATATTCAGCTCGGTGATCTCCTCGATGGCCGCCACCGGCTCCACGTTGGTGTAGTCGAGCCCGTGCCCGGCAGCCACCTCGAGCCCCAGCTCGACTCCGTGGGCCGCGGCCCTGCGGATTGCCTCCAGGTGGCGCTCGGCCTCCTCCCGGGTGGTGGACTCGCAGTAGCGGCCCGTGTGCAGCTCCACCGCCTCGGCGCCGACCGACTTGCTGGCCTCAACCTGGAGCGGATCCGGCTCGATGAACATGCTCACTGCGATTCCCGCGCCGTGGAGCTGGGAGACGACCTCCTTGAGCCTCCTGCGCTCGCGGGCGACGTCGAGTCCTCCCTCGGTGGTCCGCTCCTCACGCTTCTCCGGCACGAGAGTCACGCGGTCGGGGCGCACCTGCACGGCGATGTCGACCATCTCGGGAGATGCCGCCATCTCGAGATTGAGCGACGTCTGCACCATATCCCGCAGGATGTCGAGGTCCCTGTCCTGGATGTGGCGGCGGTCCTCCCGGAGGTGCACCGTGACCTGGTGGGCGCCGGCCCGCTCCGCCAGCATGGCCGCAAACACCGGGTCCGGGTAGAGAGCGTCCCGCGCCTGCCGGATCGTTGCCACGTGGTCCACGTTGATTCCCAGCCTCTTTCCGTACATCCTGTCCTCCTTCTTTCCAGCGTCCGGCCGCCTGCTCCCGCCCCCGCACCGGCCGCGCGTTTTATCCGCAAACCCGGGACACTTGTCAACACATGCGCTATGATGACGGCCTGTTTGACCGGAGGAGACATGGCAGCTGCGACCCGGTTCGATATCGTCCTGTTCGGTCCCGTGGCCGCGGATCTCGTGGTCGTCGAGGATGTCTCGACGCCCACTACGGGCGGTGGGGTCTGGTACGGGGCCTTCCCGCTGTGCACGCTGGGGTTGTCCGTCGCAGTGGTCACGCGGCTGTCGCGGGCCCACTTCCCCGTGCTGGGGCGTCTGCGGGAGGCCGGCGCCGAGGTCTTCCCCGTCGCTTCGTTCGAGTCGAGCGGGATCCGGAACGTGTACGGCGACCCGAGCATGGAGACACGGACCTGCACCATGCTCGGCGCCGCAGGTCCGCTCCTTCCCGAACAGATCCCGCCGCTCACCGGCCGGCTCTTCTACGCAGGAGCGCTGCTCAGGGGCGAGCTGCCGCTCGAGACCATCCGCTTCCTGGCAGCCCGGGGGCCGGTCTCGGTGGACCTGCAGGGGTACCTGCGCTACCGCAATGGAAACGAGCTTTCGACCGGTCCGTTCGAGGGGCTCCCTGAGCTCCTTTCCCTGGCCGCGTGGGTCAAGGCGGACCTGGCCGAGATGACGATGGCCACTGGGCTCGACGACCCTCGGGACGGGGCCGCTGCCCTCGCCTCCATGGGACCGCGGGAGGTCGTCGTGTCCGGTCCGGGCTTCCTCTCGGTCCACGCAGACGGCGCCTTCTACCGGAGCCCTCTCGACCCGGCGTCGATGGCGGGACGGACCGGCAGGGGAGATACCGCCATGTGCACCTACCTGGGGGCCCGCCTGAAAGGCGCCGAACCGGCACAGGCCCTCGACTGCGCAGCGTACGTCACGTCCCGCAAGATGGAGATGCCCGGTCCCTACCTGGGGCCGGTCCCCATTCCTCCCCCGCCCGCGATTTCTTGACACCCGACTGAGCGGTTGATAAGGTAAACAGTGAAAAAGGCGAGGAGTTGCCGATGTGTGCAGCAGCCAAGAAGAAGTCGGAGCGCAAGCCCCCTCCGGAGACCAGTCCCCAGTCGGAATGGGAGAAGGAAGAAGTGTTTTCCGATGCGGGGCAACCCTCCGAGGACGCAATCTCCGACCTCCAGGCCCAGGTCGATGCACTCCGCAGCCAGCTCGCCCGGATGAGCGCTGAGTACGAGAATTTCCGCAAGCGCTCCCGGGAGGAGAAGGAGAAGACCGTCCTCTACGCCACCGAAGCGCTCGTCAGCTCCCTGCTCCCCATCCTGGGCGACTTCGACCGCGCCCTGGCCCACGCTGCCGATCCGGGCACCGACAACGAGGATGTCCTCAAGGGAGTCGACCTGATCCACAAGCGCTGCCTCAAGGTGCTGGAGGGGCAGGGGGTCATCCCCTTCGATTCCGTGGGCAGGAAGTTCGACCCGCATTTCCACGAGGCACTCCAGACCCGGGAGCAGGAAGGATGTGAGCCTGGAACCGTGGTCCAGGAGTTCGAGAAGGGATTTACTTTCCACGACCGGCTCCTGCGGGCAGCCAAGGTCGCGGTGACGCCCAAGAACGCCAGAGAGACCCGCAAGTCCGAGGCGGACATGCATCCGCTGCCCGCTCCGCCCCGGGGGGAGACCATGCGCGCCATTCCCGGCCAGATGGAGTTCGCAGGTACCCAGGTGGATCTGAAGGTGGCCCCTCCGCAAACCCCCGAGGAAGGAAAGGAACCGGAGGAGCTGCTCCTCGATGTCGAGCTGGTCGACGAGAAGACGCTCGTCGGTCAGACCGATGCGAAAGAGAGCTGGGCACCGGAGGACATCGTCATTGAAGATGAGTCCATCCGGGACGAGAAGACCAACCCCGAGGGATTGCCCGAGTAGGGAGGCTGGACGGAATTGCTTTGCCAGGTGAGGCCGCAGACGTCGAGGCGGGTGGCGAGCGCCTTCCCTTTTTTTTCGGCTTCCCGGAATGCTTTCGAAGTGCTATGGTTAAGATGGCATGAGACACCAGGTCTTCGACCAGATCAGCGGCTCAATCCCCTTCAGGAAAGGAGGTTTCGATGAACATTGAGCTTGTCGCCAGGGATGTGGTCATCACGGAGGAAATCCAGGGGCGCGTCGAGCAGAAGCTCGAGAAGGTCCTGGAGAGCACCAACAAGGAAACGCCGGTCCGGCTGCTGGTGGAGAACAGCCACGGCAGGTTCATCGCGCAGATCAAGCTTCACCTTCGTGGCAAGGAGATCATCGCCCAGGCTGAAGAGAAGAACATGGTGACTGCCATCGACGACGTGATCGACAAGGCCGAAAGGCAGTGCCGCAAGCGCCAGGAGAGACTGACCAAGCGCTAGCTTCCACCCCGCAGCAGCAGCCCCACCCCCACGATGGACAGGAACAGCAGGACGACGGAAAGACGGCTGCCCGAAACGCCGATTCCTGCCGAGCAACCTCCTCCCCCCGGCTTCTCACCGACCTCGGCCCCGGTCGCCCCGTCCGGCTGGACCGGGGCGGACACGGGCTCGAAACGAAAAAGACAGCTCGACTCGTCCCAGTAGCAATTCCCGGCAACGGCCCCGAGCGCGTTGAACTGCCCGGTACACGACCGCTCCTTCCCTGCATCCTGGAAAGTGAAGGCCATCCCTGACTGGGTCACCTTGGCCGCGGGGTGCGAGAGGGCCGACGGCACCAGGCCGACGAGCAACGCTGCACAACCGTCCCGCTTCACGGCAAAACCCGCACCGAATACCCCGCAAAAA
>VGRX01000293.1 GCA_016875215.1 Deltaproteobacteria bacterium | reverse complement strand
GGGACCCGCACCCTCGGGACTCTGGTCGGCTCCGGCGTGCCCATCCTGGACGCCATGGAGATCGTGGCCAAGACCGCGGGCAACAAGGTGGTCGAAAAAGGGGTCATGTACGCCCGCGACCGTGTGGCCGAAGGCAAGTCCATCGCTGCCCCCCTCATGGAGCAGCGCCTCTTCCCCAAGATGGTCATCCAGATGATCGCAGTCGGGGAATCCACCGGCGCGCTCGATGTCATGCTCACCAAGATCGCAGACTTCTATGACGACGAGGTGGACCAGGCGGTGGACAGCGTCACCTCCATGATGGAACCGCTCATCATGGTCGTGCTGGGCGGCATCATCGGAACGGTCATGGTCTCGATGTACGCACCCATCTTCTCCATGGCCGACAACGTGGGCGGCTAGTAGAATCTGTGACCACCTCTCTGCACGACAAGCTCTCCCTGCTGACGCTCTTCAGGCTCATCGTCGCCCTGGTCTTCCTCGGCGCGGCCTTCCTCTTCGGCTTCAAGGGGGACCTGCGCAGCGTGTCCGTGGTCGGACGGGAGCTCATCTACGGCGGCGTCTGCATCCTGCTCCTGCTGTGCGTCGTCGCAGCCTTCCTCCTCGACCGGTGGCTCAATGACGAGCGGCGTCTCGTCCTCCTCGCCTACACCCATTTCGTCGGAGACGCCCTCTTCGCCACCACCGTGATCCTGCTGACCGGCGGGACCGACAGCATCTTCACCTTCTTCTACTCCCTGGCCATCATCAACGCGAGCATCATCCTCTACCGCCAGGGGGCCCTGTTCACCGCCTCGTTCAACTCCATCTGCCTCGGTGCCGTCGGCGCCGGCCAGATGGACCTGCTCGGGGCCGACTTCCGCTCCCTCCTGGCCACCGGACCCCTCTTCGGCGGCGCGACCGGCGTCCCCAGCGACATCGGCGGCGTCCTGCCCGGCCTCATCGTCAACACCCTGGCCTTCTTCGGAATAGCGATGCTCGCCAGCTTCCTGGCCGAGCAGATGCGCGCCGCAGATACCCTGGCCCGCGAGCACAAACGCGGCTTCGATGCCCTCGCCAACCTCCACGAGAGCATCGTCTCCAACATCGAGAGCGGCCTCCTGACGGTCGACGGAGCGCTCACCGTCACCTATGTCAACCACACCGTCACCCGCCTCCTCGGCCGCAGTCGGGAAGAGCTCGTCGGCTCCCACGTCCGCGACGTCTTTCCCGAAATCGCCCCCGTCCTCGAAAACCCCGACAAGGCCGGTACCGCTCACTCCGAAACCACGACCCACGTCGCCCAGGGCCGGCGCTGGTTCCTTCGCTGGTCCATCTCCCCCCTCCGGGACGATGTCGGAAAACGCGTCGGCACCATCCTGCTCTTCTTCGACCTCACCCGCACCCGCGAGATGGAGGAAGAAGTCAAACGCTCCGAGCAGATGGCCGCTCTTGGCCGGATGGCAGCCAACATCGCCCACGAGATCCGAAACCCGCTGGCCTCCATGAGCGGCAGCATCCAACTCCTCTCCGATTCCCTCCAGGTCTCCGGGGCAGAGAAGAAGCTCATGGACATCGTCGTCCGCGAGACCGAGCATCTCAACCGGTGGATCACCGAGTTCCTCGACTTCGCCCGCCCCAGGCAACCTCACCCCGAACCGATCGACGTCGCCGAGCTTGCACACGAGGTGCTCCAGATCCTTCAGCACGACGAGCAGGCCAGCACCGCCACCCTCGAAATCCTCGCATCCGGGGATTCCGTCACGGTCGGCGACCGGGCCCGATTCCGCCAGATCATCTGGAACCTGGTCCTCAACGCAATCCAGGCCTCGGGCCCTACCGCAGAGATCCTTGTCTACGTGGACGGAACCCCCCCGGACCAACTCGTCGTCAAGGTGCAGGACAACGGCCCCGGAATCGACCCCGAGGTCCTGGCCCGGATCTTCGAGCCCTTCTTCACCACCAAGCCCGGAGGTACCGGCCTCGGTCTTGCCGCAGTCCATCGCAACGTCTCCGAGCAGGGCGGCACCATCTCCGTCCACCGTCGGGAGCCCGGTCCCGGAACCGTCTTCGTCATCACCTTCCAGCGCCGCCGGCCCCCCGCCGACGGCGCCGAACTCGGCCTTTAGGAGGCACACATGGCCCTCATCCTCGTGGTGGACGATGAGCGAAGCATGCGCGAGTTCCTCGAGATCTTCCTCGCGCGCAAAGGGCACGAAGTCCAGGTCGCTCAGGATGGCAGGGAGGCCACCCGCATCCTCGAGGACAGCGAGTTCGACCTCGTGATCACCGACCTCAAGATGCCCGGGATCGGCGGCATGGAGGTCCTCGATTCGACCCACCGGCGCTGGCCGGACACCGAGGTCATCGTCATGACCGCGTTCTCCACCACCGAGACCGCAGTCGAAGCCATGAAGAAGGGAGCCCACGACTACATCGCCAAACCCTTCAAGATCAACGAGGTCGAGGTCGTCATCGACAAGGCCCTCCAGAAGCGCACCCTCGTCCGTTCCAACCAGCGCCTTCGCCAGGAGGTCCACCGCCGCTTCTCGTTCGAGAGCCTCGTCGGCGCCAGCCCCCGCATGAAGGAGGTCTACGATACCATCCGCCAGATCGCGGATACCCGCACCAACGTGCTCCTCCTCGGCGAGAGCGGTACCGGCAAGGAGATGGTCGCCCGGGCACTTCACTACAACAGCTCCCGCAGCGGCGGACCCTTTGTCGTGATCAACTGCGGCGCCATCCCCGACACGCTCATGGAGAGCGAGCTGTTCGGTCACGTCAAGGGCGCTTTCACCGGTGCCGTCGTCGAGAAGAAAGGGCTGTTCGAGGTCGCGGACAGCGGGACCCTCTTCCTCGACGAGATCGGCGAGCTCAGCCTCCACCTCCAGGTCAAGCTCCTGAGGGCACTGCAGGAACGCAAGATCAAGCGCGTCGGCGGCATGAAGGAAACCGACATCGACGTCCGGCTCGTCGCTGCCACCAACAAAGACCTGGAGGAAGAGGTCCGCAAAGGGACTTTCCGCGACGACCTCTACTTCCGGATCAACGTGATCCAGGTGAACCTCCCCCCCCTGCGGGAACGGACAGGCGATATCCCCCTGCTCGCAGCGTTCTTCCTGGAACGCTACAACGAGGAGCTGGGAAAGAGAATTCGAGGGCTGACCCAGGAGACGCTCGACCTCCTCGGCCGCTACGATTACCCCGGCAACGTACGCGAGCTCGAAAACGTGATCCAGCGGGCCGTAGCCTTCGAGCAGTCCGACTGGGTGACCCCCTCGTCGCTCCCCCCCCGCGTCCGGGGAAGCGAGGCCACCCCCCCTCCTCACAATCAAGCCCCGTCCATCCCCGAACGCGACTTCTCTCTCGATTCCTATGTCGAAGACCTCGAACGCACCTACCTGGTCTCCGCCCTCTCCCAGACCGGCGGCAATGTTACTGATGCCGCAAAAAAGCTAGGGATTTCCTTTAGATCCATGCGGTACAAGATGTCGAAGTACGGGATCAGGAAGGAGGGGTTCTAACCTCTGTGGTACGGGTGTCCGGCGACCCGGGAGGCCGTCCGCCAGATCTGCTCGGCCAGGATCACCAGCGCAAGCTCGTGCGGAAGGGTGAGGGGGGACAGCGCAATCCGTTCCTTGCAGAGCGCATCCACTTCCTCGGGGTAGCCGTCCGCATCGCCGATCACGAAGCGAAGGTCGCTGCCTTCCCGGCGTGCCCGCTCGATGCGGGCCAGGAACCAGTCCGAATCCACAGCCCTGCCATGCTCCGACAGGACGATGCCCGCACCGTCCGACAGCCTTGCCCTGACCGTGGGGTGCAGCCGCCCCTGCCTGTCCGCCAGCGGCTGAACCAGGAGGTCCGCAGCCACGAACCGGGACGACAGCCGCAGGTACTCCTCCGTGGTGTCGCGGAATGCCTCGTTCTTCACTCTGTGCGGAAACAGGATCTCGATTCTCAATCGAAGTCCGTCAGCAGATCCTCCGGAGCGTTCTCAGGCTCCGGCTGCGGCAGGGAGGAGAAGTCGATCGGAACCGGCTTGCCGTCGGCCCACAGCTTCTCGAGCTCGTACAGGTCGCGCAGCGGCTCGTAGAAGATGTGCACGATGACCGGCCCGAAGTCCATCAGCACCCACCGGCAGTGGTCCTCCCCCTCCACGATGAGCGGGGAGATCCCCCGCCTTCCCAGCTCCTTCTCGACGTGCCTGTACAGTCCCTTCACGTGAACGTCCGAACGCCCGGAGCAGATCAGGAAGAAGTCCGTGTAGTACACCAGCTCGCTCACGTCGAGCGCAACGATGTCCACCCCCTTCTTCAGGTACAGGGCCTGGGCGATGAACTGCAGGATGTCTTCCGGCTGGATCGGACGGTCGTTCTGCTGCTGATTCGTCAAACTGCCTCCTGAGGCTACCATCCCGGGTCTTTGACGTTGCGGCGAGCCCTCAGCCATCGGACCAAGGCATCCGCAAAAAAGGCGGTCGTGGCCAGCATCAGCACGCCGGCCCCGATGATCAGATAGAGATACACGGCATACTTCTCGGGGAGATCCCCTTCCAGAAGCAGGAACAGCGACTGCGCATCGTCACCGCTGGAGTTGGCCATGAAGGTCATCACCGGCCTGGCCCACTTCGGGGCGTCGGCATACCGGACCACACGACCGCCACCGTCGAAGGAGACCTTCAGGTCCCAGGGGAACGCCCGCTTCCCGGTGACCAGGCCCACCTCCCATTCGGACAGCTCGACTATCGAGTCGCGCAGCCGGAACAACTCCTTGTCCGGCAGCTCCCTGGCCGTTCGCACCACGAAGTGCGTGAGCGGCGAATAGTAGAAGTTGAACTCCTCGCTGGACAGCTCATCGAACATCACGACGTCATTGCGGTAGGCGACCTGGTCGTTGGTCTTCAGCGTGTCCAGGATGGACGGGTCGAACTTCTTGCTGCGGACGTCCCCCAGGTCGACCGGCTGCTGCCCTTCCCCGAAGTAGTAGCCCACGTCCGGCATCGACACGTGGATGAAGTAGACTCCGACAGCCAGGGCCACCGCAGTCAGCAGCCCCCTGAATCCCAGCCGGAATCGGGCTTCCTTGTATCGCTTGAGCTGGCGGAAATACTCGTCATCCGCCCGCTCGAGAAACTCGAGCCTGTTCTCCGCTTCCGACATCAGCTCCCTTCGGCCCTTCCGGCTGCACGATCGCACCGGACCGGGTGATTGTTATCACATGCCGCCATCGAAATAAAGCCCGCAGTGCCCATCCACCCTCCCCATCCGCTACAGCGTGAAAGCGGCTCCGGCCAGACCCCGGGCAAACAGGTACGCTCCCCGACTGAGGATCTCATCCGGCAGCTCTCCCGCCCAGACATCCACGCCGAGCTCCGACGTCACGAACACATGCACGGCCTGAGACACGGCGAACTCCATTCCCATCTTGAACACGAACGGAATACGGGCCGCAGTTCCATGGGGGCTGAAAAAGACCCCCCAGGGAATGTGGAACCCGAGAACGGCATGATGCTCCCCCTTGATCTCGTAGTCGTAGGTGACCCCGGGGAAGTCCAGCACGATGCCGCCCAGCACCGTCTGCCTCTCGCCGGCCCCCAGCATCAGCACCGGGGCCGCCACCAGCGCGATGCTGTGGTCCTGATCGTGGAAGAACCGCCACCTCCCCTCGCCCAGGACCATGCCGCCCGTGATGTCGCCGGCCGTCTGCGCATTGAGCCCGTAGAACACGCCGCCGCCGACCGCCCACTCCAGGTCGCGGTCGTACGGCATGTGGTAGAGCGCCTGGAACTCGGGGTAGCCCACCGCAACCCGCAACGCCGTGTCCTCCCGGTCGATCGGTGCCGCACCGATCGCCGTGAAGTGCCGCCGGCCGTTCTTCCCCGTGCTTTTTTTCAATATCTTGACCGGGGTCGCCGCTCCGTCGTCCTTCCCAGCGCTCGACTCCTTCCCCGCGCTTTCTTTGTCATCCGGGTGGGTCGCCGCTCCGTCGTCCGTTCCGGTGCGTGATTCCTTGCCCGCGCCTTTTTTACCTTCCCTC
>VGRX01000292.1 GCA_016875215.1 Deltaproteobacteria bacterium | reverse complement strand
AAAACAAGGCCGCCATTGAGTTCCTGACCGTTGCCGCACCTATGGTCGAGGAGTTGCCACGCGGGTACTCGTTCCTGAGCGACCAACTCAAGCGTACCGCGCTCGCGATTCCTCTCAACATTGCCGAAGGGTACGGCAAGAGATCGCACGCGGACCGGGCCTGCTTCCACGACATCGCCAGAGCTTCGGCCCATGAATGCGGAGCGATTCTCGACGCGCTCAAAGTGCTGAGTCTGGCCGAATGCGAGAAGCTTGGCCGTGGCAAGCAACTCCTTCACCGTGTCGTTTCCATGCTCGTCAAGATCGCGCAGTGAGGCAACTCACAGACCCAATCGGCGACGGCGACGGCGACGTCAACGACCACGTCAACGACTGCATGGCCCAGGCAGTCCCCTATGGACAGAACCCAGCGCTGTGTGGTTCCGCTGTGTGGTTCCGCTGTGTGGTTCCGCTGTGTGGTTCCGCTGTGCTTGAGCCCGTCGGCCCGGTGAGGTATCCTGCGGTTCCTGTGCACGGCCGTTTTCCCGTGCGGTCCTGAGGAGGTCACGATGTCAGTCTTCGGATGGCGGTGCCTGGCGGGTGGCGTGCTCGTGGCGATGCTGGCGTCGGGGACGATTGCCGGATGCTCGAGCAGCGGCGGCAAGGCGGACGTGGCCGGCGACAGCTCGACGATCGGCGACGGGCCGGGAGGCACGGGTGACGGAGCGGTCTTGCCGGATGGCGCCCGCCTTCCCGACGGTGCGATGCCGGATGGCGCCGTGTTGTCCGACGGCGCTATCGACGACACGCTGGCCTGCACCAAGGAAGGGGAGCGCAAGTGCACGGACAAGGACGAGGTGCTCGAGTGCCAGGGGGGCAAGTGGGTGGTCGTCACGGTCTGCCCCGACACCCACTTCTGCCTGCTCGGCTACTGCGTCCCGCCTGAGGATTGCACTCCGGGCGAGATCAAGGGGTGCTACTCGGTGACGCAGTTCAGGCAATGCAACCTGGAGGGGAATGCCTACATCCCGGTCAACTGCCCGGAGGGGCAGACCTGTGCGGATGGCGTCTGCGGCATCTTCGCCTGTGCTCCGGGTGACCAGCAGTGCGCAGGGCCGTCCTCCACCCGGAAGTGCAAGCAGGACGGCAGCGGGTGGGGCGAGCCGGAGCCCTGCGACCAGGGTCTCGTCTGCATCGGCGGCAAGTGCATGTCCGAGTGCATGACCGACCCGAAGTGGAACAACTCGTCCATCGGGTGCGAGTACTGGACCGTGGACCTGGACCAGTCGGACAAGGCGAACATCATGTCGGGGAACACGCCGCCGGCCGAGTCGCCGCACTCGGTGGTGCTGTCGAATCCGGGCACCGCCCCGGCCAAGGTGACGTTCACGACCCAGGCCGAAGGAATCACACTCCCGTTTGCAGCCGAAGAGATCATCGAGCCCGGGCAGACCCGGGAGTTCGTCATGCCCCGGATGGACCTGGAGGGTGCGGGCATCTTCGACCGGTCGGTGCGGATCCGGAGCAACCGGCCGCTGGTGGCCACCCAGTTCAACCCCAAGGACGCGGCCAAGACCTACTCCAACGATTCGTCGCTGCTGCTGCCGGCCGAAATGCTGGGCAAGGAGTATCTCATCCTGGGCTGGAGCTCGCAGATGGAGATTGCTTTCTCCCCGTATCCTGCGCTGTTGGGGTATTTCACGGTCGTCGCCGTGGAGCCGGGCGAGACCACTGTGGACGTGAAGCTCTCGTCCCCCAGCTTCGGCATCGTGCCCAACTCGCCCGATCTGCCGGCCAATGCGGTGCACACGTTCAAGCTGCAGCAGTTCCAGGTGATCCAGTTCGAGGGGGTCTCCAAGACCATGGATCTGGAGAACGACATGTCCGGGTCGCTGGTGATCGCAGACAAGAAGGTGGCGGTGTTCGTGGGCAACGAAGGCCCGCTCATCTGCCCGGACGAGGCCATCCATCTCTGCGCCGGCCGTGATGCCCCCTGGGGTGACCTCGGCTGCTGCTGCCTCGAGCACCTGGAGGAGCAGCTCTGGCCGCTCGATACCTGGGCCAGCGAGTACCTGATGGTGAAGATCCGGCCCCGGGGCTACGAGGACTGGGACGTGTACCGGGTCCAGGCCGGAGCGGGCAACGTCACGTTGTCCACCGAGCCGCCGATTCCGGGCCTCGACGGGGTGACGATCGCGGCCAAGGGGCAGTTCGTGCAGGTCGTGACGGACAAGAGCTTCCGGATCTCGGCCAACGGTCCAATCCAGGTCGCCCAGTACCTGTCCAGCATGACGTGCACGACCGGCGGAACGGGCGACCCGGCCCAGGTCATGGGGGTGGGCATCAGCCAGTACCGCTCCGACTATCCGTTCCAGGTTCCTCAGCTCTACGACGAGGACTGGGTCACCATCGTCCGTCCCATCGGCTCCTCGTCCACCCTGGACGGCCAGGCCGTGAACGAGGACTTCGAGGCCATCGCCAACACCGGCTGGGAGTATGCGTACGTCGCGGTCACCCCCGGCCCGCACCTGGTCGAAGGCTCGGCACCGTTCGGTCTCACCCAGTACGGCTTCTACGAGGCCACCTCCTACGCCAACCCCGCGGGCATGAACCTCCAGAAGACGGGGATGTAGAGGGGCGAGAACCAGGAAGTCGCGAAAGCGACTGCGATGCTGATGCTGGTGCTGGTGCTGACCCCGGCCCAGGAGGCTTGCGCGTACACATCATGAGGTGTATGCTTTGGGTGTAGGAGGGGACACATCATGCGGACGAACATCGTGCTGGACGAGGAGTTGGTGGCGGAAGCGATGCGGCTGTCCGGACTCAAGACGCGGCGGGCGGTGGTGCACGAAGCGCTCGAAGTGCTGGTGCGGCTGAAGAAGCGCAGGCGCCTCTCCGATCTGAAGGGGAAAGTCCGATTCGCGGATGGCTACGACCACCGGAAGCTCCGAAAGGCGCGGCCATGATCGTGGTGGACAAGTGGGGCGTGGAGGAACGGCCATGATCGTGGTGGACAAGTGGGTCGTGGAGGAACGGCCATGATCGTGGTGGACAAGTGGGTCGTGGAGGCGCGGCCATGATCGTGGTGGACAAGTGGGTCGTGGAGGTACGGCCATGATCGTCGTGGACACGTCGGTCCTGGTGGACCTTCTGCGGGGACGCGACAATGCCGCCGTGCGACGGTTCGAGGAGCTGGAGGCCGAAGGCGCGGACCTCTGGATTCCGGGGATCTGCTGCCAGGAGCTGCTGCAAGGAGCGCGGGACCTCCGGGAATGGCGCAAGCTTGAGCAGTACCTGTCGGTCCAGCAGCTGCTGTTTCCCGCCGATCCCTGGAAAGCGCACCGCAACGCCGCGAGAATCTACTTCGACTGTCGTCGCAAGGGCATCACGCTGCGGGGGAGCGTCGACTGCCTGATCGCCTGCCTGGTGATCGAGGCCGGGGCGATGCTCCTGCACAACGACGGCGACTTCGAGAAGATGCGGGCCGCGTGTCCGCTCAAGACGGTGGAGTTGGGGTAGGACTGGGATCAATTCATAAGCGGATGTGCCGTGGGTGCGGGCAAACATGGGCCTGCATGCTCGGCACGTCATCCTGAGCGACCCGGCCCTTCAGCCTGCAAAGTCGGATCCGCCTTGCTGCCGGGAGTGAAGGACCTCCGGATGTGTTCGAACTGCCGCTGGAACTGCGGCCGTGCAGAGGAACTGCCGCTGGAACTGCGGCCGTGCAGAGGAACTGCCGCTGGAACTGCGGCCGTGCAGAGGAACTGCCGCTGGAACTGCGGCCGTGCAGCAGCCCTGGCCGAGGTCCTTCCGCCTCCTCCAGGAGGGCTCAGCCAGGGGAGCGGACTGTGCGTCGGGGGCGTCAGGATGACGTGCCGAGTGCGGAGTCGGATGTGGCGAGGGGCCCCTCGCACCCACGGCCCGGGAACCGCATCGGCCGTCAGGTTGCCCGCACCCACGGCCCGGGAATCGCATCGGCCGTCAGGTTGCCCGCACCCACGGCCCGGGAACCGCATCGGCCGTCAGGTTGCCCGCACCCACGGCCCGGGAACCGCATCGGCCGTCAGGTTGCCCGCACCCACGGCGCGGAAATCGCATCGGCCGTCAGGTTGCCCGCACCCACGGCTCGTGCAATGCTGCGGTAGTGACGGTGCGGCTGCCACTACTTCCACGTTGCAGTGAGGTGCCGGCCCAACTGGTTCCACGGGATCGCCTTGCCACCGGCCAGGGGCAGCGTCCGGCCGCCTCCGTAGGTGACGATTCCGGCGGCATCGAGCTCCGAGTGCTCCCGCCACCAGGAGATGCCCTTGAACATGGCCGGGATGGCCGTTTCGCCGCTCTTGGCTTCGATGGCAACGGTGCGTCCCTTGACGCTCGCGAGCAGATCCACCTCGTTTCCGGCCGCATCCCGGACGAAGAACATCTGCGGGACATGGCCCAGGTTCGCTCCGGCCTTGAGGGTTTCCGTGACGACGAAGTTCTCGAAGACCTGCCCTCGCAGTACGTGGCACGCCAGGTCGTCCGGCGAGTGAATGGACAGCAGATGGCAGAGCAGTCCCGTGTCCACGAAGAACACCTTGGGAGTCTTGACCAGTTGCTTGCGAACGGTCGAATGCCAGGGAGGCAGCCGCGCAACGATGTAGCCCGACTCCAGTACGGACAGCCACTGCCGAGCGGTAGGGACCGAGATCCCGCAGTCCCTGGCCAGCGAGACATGGTTCACGAGCTGCCCCACACGGCTTGCCAGGAGCTTGACGAACATCTGGAACTGGAGCAGGTCCTTGACCGCCAGCATCTGGCGCACGTCGCGTTCGATGTAGGTCGACACGTACGATGGGTACCAGACCTCCGGGGGGATTCCTCCGACCACGCGCGGAAAGGCGCCTTGCAGCAGTCGGGTCCAGGCGGGCTGCTCCCGGAGAGACGACGGCAGCTCAGCAATGGCGAAGGGATACAGGATCAGCAGCGCCACCCTTCCGGCGAGGCTCTGGGATACCTGTTCATGGAGCTGGTACGATTGCGATCCGGTCAGCACATAGAGCCCTGGCCGATCCTGGCGATCCACTTCCGCCTGGAGGTAGGAGACCAGGTCCGGGGACTTCTGGAATTCGTCGATGATGGTGTGCTGGCCCCATTCCCGCAGAAACCCCCGCGGATCCCCGGTCGCTGATGCCCGCATGTCGAGGTCCTCCAGGCTGACGTACTTCCAGCGGGGGAGGAGCTTCCTGACCAGCGTGGTCTTGCCGGACTGCCGCGGCCCTGTGATCGCCACGACCGGGAACTGGCGCAACCGGTCTCGAAACGTCTTCTGGATCGACCTCGGCAGATAGTCCATCGGGTTCACCCCTCCTCGCTGCTTCCTGGGGAAACAATAGCGGACTTTCCGAAAAACGTCAAGTTGATTTTACGATTATCGGAAAACAGGAGCAGGGGTTCTACAGTCTCCCGTCCACGATGCGGATGATGATCTTCCTGTAGGTCTCTGCCAGCAGGCGATCGCGCTTGGCCCAGGTGCCGCCCCCCTGGTCGAGCTGGGCCGCGATCACGAACTCACGCCCCAGGCCGGTGACCGGGGTGCCGGCCTCGTCCAGCGCGGGCCAGCAGGCATAGCCCACGTGGACGAACTGCCCCTGCGTTCCCAGGCCGAGCTTGGAGAAGATTGCCCACTGGCCGTGGCTGCGCTCTTCGATGTAGTCGATGTCGTGCCCCATCTGGAGGTAGATGGCCGTGTCCGCGGTCATGCCCCCCCACTTGCCGTACTTCTTCGAGCCTTCCGCCCCGAAAAGCAGGACCTTCACGTCTTTCCACTGGATGCCCGGAAGGCGCTGGGTGGGGACGACCATGTGCAGAACGATGCGCTTGAGTGCCTCGGCCAGGGTGAACATGGACAGGTTGTTGGCGATGCCCGAGGTCGTATCCTTGGGTACGGTCACGGTGGCGCCGTCGTCCTCTACGAACGTGTAGCCCAGGTTCGGGGCCGCCTCGCCGTAGTTGCCGCCGAACGTCTCGGAGGCCGGGCGTTTCAGCCAGTCCGCGTGGATGAGTGCGTT
>VGRX01000291.1 GCA_016875215.1 Deltaproteobacteria bacterium | reverse complement strand
CGCCGGTGGGCGGAGCCAGCTCGTCGCCGATGGGAAGGGGGGGAAGGGGGGCAGGTTCCTGGGCCTGTGCCGCGATTCCGGGAAGCAGGGCGAGAGCGAGGAGGAGGGCCAGGGCGAGACATGAGGGGGCTGGGCCCGGGGCCCCTGAACGGGGCACGCCCCGACCCGCAACGCAGGGTGCAGGGGCGAGCTTCCTACTTGTCGCGGGTGGATTGAATGTAGCGATCGATGCGATCCAGCAAGTCCTCCCGAGCATCCCGCGTTTCCCCCTCGAGTCCGGCCAGGGCCTGCTCCCTGACCTTGCGGGCCTCCTCGGCCCGGCCGTGGAGACCGTACAGCAGGTAGAGATGATTCGTCAATTCCTCGTCCGCAGGCCTTGCCTCGAGTGCGAGGACGACCGCCCGTTCCGCAAGGTCGGGAGAGCCGCGCTCGTCGAGCCAGCGAGTGACGTAGTAGATGCTGCGGGGCCCGTCGAGGGCCAGCTTGTGCAGCATGTCGGAAGCGAGCCCGATCCCCTTGTCTCCTGCGGCTTCGAGGCGGAGCCGGGCCACGGCTGCGGCGATCATTGCGGACCGGGAGTCGCTGCCCGCCGGGGAGCGCAGCACTGCGTCGGCCTCCCTGTCGGCGTCCTTCGTCCTGTCGGCAGCGAGCAGGGCCTCGAAGCGGAGCCAGCGTGCGCTGCGGTCGTCGGCATGGTCTTCCAGGAGCTGCGCCGAGAAGCGGACGGCTTCATCGGCCTGTCCGTTTTCGATCTGCCGCCTCAGGAGCCGTTCGCCGACGCGCAGTGCCCGCGTGGCATCGTAGCCGGCAGCGAGCCGTGGCAACGAGTCGGCAGGTCTTTTCTGCTGAGCGAGCAGGTCGTCGAGCATGAGGTAGTGGTCGGGGCGGGGGCGGAGCCGGATGGCGTTCTCGATGGTCTGTACCGCACCGTCGAGGTCACCGGTCCGCAGCTTCCAGGAAGCGACGGTCTCCAGCACGCCGTCCATGTCGGGGTGGTCACGGGCGAGCGGCTCGAGCTGGGTACCGGCCTCGTCGGTTTGTCCCAGCACCAGCAGGGCGCGGGCCTTGCCGAGCCGGACGCGGGGGGCCTCCGCTCCGGCCTTGTCGTAGGTTTGCACGGCCTCGGCTGCCTCTCCGACCTCGAGCAATGTGTCGGCAAGCAGCAGGTTCCCGTCGCTTCCGGCCCCGGCAGCAAGCGCCTGGCGCATGTCCTCGATGGCGAACTCCTTGACCCCCATGCGTGCCTTGGCAGCCCCCAGGCGGAAGAGGATGGTCGGGTCGTCCCACAGGGCCCGGGCCTGGCGGAAGAGGGCGTATGCGCGTGGCTGGGAGTCGGCAGCCTCGGCCGCCCCGGCGAGGTAGACGGCGGCAAACTGCGCCATGGAGAGGGATTGCCACGCGTCCGGATCGGCCTCGACCGCTCCCGGGACGACGACGGTGCGGTCGGTACCCTGGCCCAGGCAAAGCCCGACCGCACGGTCCCAGGCGGGAACGAGGGCCGTGGGAGGGGGAGGCGCGCACGGCGTGCCTCGAACCCCTGAAGCCATGGCCATGGCGACCAGGCATGCGGCGGCCTCGACCCTGGAGATCGCTCCATTGTGGAGGGCATGGACCTCCGAGCCGGTGCGGAAGGCTTCGGGGTGCTCGTCCGGGCCGAGCAGACGGAGTCCGTCACGTTCATGGCAGGCAGCCGAGAGCGCCCTGGCCGCGTCCTGTGGAGTCATGCCGGCCATCTCTCCGGCATCGGATGCGAGGGAGTCCGTGTCGCCCCAGGGTACCGGCATGTCCGCTGCGATGAGAGTCTCCTCGAGCGGGCCGGCGCGGTCGCCCGAACTCAGCAGCGGAAGGAGAAACCATGCCGCGGCAGTCAGCCCTGCCGCCGCCACTGCGGCAGAAAGAACCAGGAAGGTCCTCCGTCCGGGACGCCAGCGCCGGCGCGGCGGTGCGTCGTGCGCGGCGGGAACGACACCGGTCCGCCGCAGGCAGTGAGGGCATCGGGGAGGAGATTCCCCGTCCGACGGGAACTCGACATTGCACAGGGTGCAGACGTAGCGGTTTGGGCAGCTCAAAGGGTCACCTCCGCGTCCCGGACGCGACTTCCCTGGGCATCAACACGCATGGCCGGGCTGTTTGTTCCCGCTCCACTCGAGAGTCCATGCCTTGGGGCCCGCGGCAAGACACCCCGAACGGCAGCGGCTTCGCAACCCGGGCATTCCGCTGCTTTCGTCCTCGCTCCAACGGTCGCCGTACCTCCTGGACGGCTCGGTCGGTCGCTGTGGGCGCGCCGGCGAGCTGCACCGGGCTACGGCGCCTCGCCCGATCGGTTGCTTTGCGGCGGGCCCTTGGTCTGGAATTCGACGAGCTCCAACTGGTAGAGGATGAGCAGCAAGTGGAAGAGGGAGTCCTTCTCCTCCGGCGTCTTGCAGAGCTTGGTCACCGCCTCGTTGAGCCGTCCGATCTTGAGGGTCTGGGACCAGAGCCGCTGCTCCTTGCTGGTAAGAGGAAGGACCTCCAGGCTCACATAGCTGCTCCGCTTCTCGCGGATGAGGGAGTTCCCGAACTGGCGGAACATCGGCTCGAGCTCCTGGGCCGTGGCGTGCTTTCGCACCCCTTCGAGCACGTAGCGGAAGACGTTGGCATCCGCAGGGGCCATGTCGATGGGGCAGGGCACGCCGTCGAAGAACTCGTAGGTCCCCTTGGTCCATGCGAAGATCTGCTGGAACTTGGCCCGGAACTGCTGATCGAGGAGCCAGTAGAGCTCGTGCGGCTTGACATAGCCGAGCGAGACCAGCGCGTCGCCCAGCTTGCCGCCGAAGTCCTGCGCCTTTCCGAGCGCCAGGTTCATCTGCTCTTCGGACACCACTTCCCGGTGAAGCAGGAACGACCCCAGCAGCTCGTGCTTGAGGTTGGATGCGATATGCCGGGGCTTTCCCTTGCGGAAGTAGAACTCCTTCTGAGAGGAGCCGGCGCTGAAACGCAGCTTGCCGGAGAGCGACCGCGACGCGATCTGGAAGAAGATCCGGACCAGTCCTGAACGGGAGATCGTCCCGGAGTAGAGGGGGGTGACCCCCCGCTTCCGCAGGGTCTCGTTCGGGGAGAGCGATCGGACCTCGGTGATCTCCTTGACCCGCTTCCATTCGCCGCCGTCGAGCTGCACGTATTCGTCTTCGGAGACGGCCCCGGTCACGATGAGGTTGACGAGGTTGTCGTAGTCCACCGGACCGAATACGTAGCCGGACGTGTTGCGCAGCCGGAACTCGTGCCCTTTGAGCGACTCGGGCACGGGCGACGGCTCCTGGCCGACCTTGGGCGAAGAAGGCTCGTCCTAAAAGTCCTCCGCCGCAGTGACGTCCGTCTTTGGGGCAGGCGTCTGCAGTGGAGGGGAAGGAGCCGGAGCAAAGGAATCCGGCGGGGAGCTCTCTTCCACCATGTCTTCCAGAATGGACAGGTCGGCGGCGGTGCGCTTCACGCCCGGGGAGGTGGACGACCGGCCCGCGATGGTAGGCGCGCCCGGCTCGGCGGACGGGGCCTCCGGCGGCATCTCCGCGATCGCGGCCCGGCCGGCTTCGTCACCGAACAGAGCAGCGAGGAACTCCTCGACGCGGACGGAATCCACCCGCGCCTTCTTCGTGAACAGGTACTCCATCAGGCCATCATGGAACTCGAGCGCCGTGGCGTACCGTTTTTCACGGTCTTGGGCCAGGGCCCGGCGCAGGATGACTCGAAGGGGTTCCTCGATGAACGGGTATTTCTCGAACTTCCGCTCGACATCGGCATCCCGGATGTTGATGAGGGTTTCGAGGTCGGTGCGGCCCAGGAAGAGGCGCTTGAGGGTCAGCGACTCGAAGAGCACGACGCCAAGTGAGAAGATGTCCGAGCGGTGGTCGATCTCTTCGCCACGGACCTGCTCGGGGGACATGTAGCCCAGCTTCCCCCGGAGCACGTGCTTGGAGCCTTTGGCATCCTGCGTGCGGGCCTTGGCCACGCCGAAGTCCATCACCTTGGTCTGGCCGGTCCAGGAGATGATCACGTTGGAAGGCGACACATCGCGGTGGATGACGTTGAGAGGCTTGCCGTAGATGTCGCGTGCACGGTGCGCATAATCGAGCCCCTTGCACACCTCGGCCACCACGTGTGAGGCGATGGCGGTCGGATAGGTCGCCTTGCGCTCCGCACACCGGGCCAGCACCTTGAGCAGGTCCCGGCCGTTGACGTACTCCATGGCGATGTAGAACTGGCTGTCCGCCTGCGCCAGCTCGATGGTCTGCACGATATTGGGATGCTGGAGCACGGAGGAGAGCTTGGCCTCCTCGACCAGCATGTCGATGAATGCCTTGTTGCGGGCGTAGCCGGGCAGGATCTTCTTTACGACGACGACCTTCTCGAACCCTTCGGCGCCGGTCAGACGGGCCTTGTAGACCTCAGCCATGCCGCCGCTGCCGATCTTCTCGAGAAGCTCATACTTGCCAAGCATCACGAGGGGCTTCATTCGCTCCGCTCACTTCCATCGAAGCTACGGTACAACATCAATGCCCTCCGGCATGCTGCCTGCCGGTCCGGGGCGCTCTCGGCAGCCGGGTTGCTGCGTGCGATGCACACAGCGGAATCCTCTCCATGTCGTGCGCACGACTCCTCGGCAAGCGTCACACACGCGTCGCCGCAGCCCGACAGGGACAAGAATAGCAGACAGACGGTGAGGATGGCAACGCTTCTCATTCGTCCTCCAGCCGGACCACGAGCGCTGTGACGTTGTCAGGGCCTCCTGCCTGGAGCGCCAGCGCAAGGAGGCGCTTGACCTGGGCCTCCGGATCGCCGTCTTGCGCCATGGCCGATTCGATCTGGGCAGCGGGGACGTAGTCGCTCAGGCCGTCGGAGCAGAGCAGGAACTCGTCGCCGTCACGGACGCTCTTCATGGCCGTGTCGGCGGCCACGGCCTCCTGGAGCCCCATGGCCCGTACGACGACGTTCTTGAGGGGGAAGGAGTCGGCATCCTCGCTTCGCACGAGGTTCATGCGGACGTACTCGTTGAAGAGGCTGTGATCCTTGGTGATCTGTTCCAGCGTTCCCTTCCGGAACCTGTAGATCCGGCTGTCGCCCACGTGGGCCACGTAGGCGCTCTTGTCCCCGAAGGAGAGGCCGACGATGGTGGTCCCCATGGTGTCGTACTGGGGGTTCCGGCGGGCGGTGTTGAAGATGGCGAGGTTGGCCTCCTCCATGGCTCTTCGGAGCTTGAACTGGTCATAGGGGAGCGGGCGCGGTTCGAGGCCCGCCCTCTTGGCTCGTGCAAACTGGCCGATGAGCAGATGGTCGAGCTCGTCGCTGGAGTAGAACCGGCGGATGGTGTTCGTGGCGATGGCCGAGGCCAGCTCTCCGAAGCGATGTCCCGCCATGCCGTCAGCCACGACCGCGAGGTTCGCCTCCGGGAGCCAGAGGAAGGCGTCCTCGTTGTTCGAGCGCACGTAGCCGGGATGGGTTTCGCCATAGGCGACACATTTCATGTTCCGGAGGATACACCATTCCGCTGCCGGTTGAGAAGCAAAAATAGACCATGGAATGCCCACTCCCTGCGAAGACCGTTGCCGGGGAAGGGGGGGGCGCCACGGTAGTTGTTGGCGTCGCGGGGGCGCCCGTGTATACTATGGAGCGGTGCGACGAGAACGGGGGGCGGGATGAGGAGACTTGCTGCATGCTGCCTGGTGATTGCGTGGGTCGGTGCGACCGCGTGTTCGGAGGAGACCGTGGTCTCGGGCGGACCGGAGTTCGTCTACCCGCCTGCCGAGACGGTGGAGGCGGGGCCGGAGGACTCGGTCATCATCGGCCCCGGGGACCAGCGCTCCGGGGATGGAGAGGTGGTGGACGCGGACGTTTCGTTTCCCGGCGAGGTGGACGGAGGGGGCGACGACTTCCCCCAGGTGGAGCCGGTCGATCTGGCGGAGGATCCCACGCCCCCCGACGTGCCGGACGTGCCGGAACAGCTCGACGAGACGGGGGAGGAGCCGGAAATCGTCGAGCCCGCGCCCGAGGTCGTCGAGGTCAACCCCGATACC